>NZ_JCACKR010000084.1:0-62778 GCF_059505485.1 Stenomitos rutilans | reverse complement strand
TGCTAAGCCGCAATCACTATGATTTCCGGTTTTATTGAATCCATAATCCTAAGTGGAACTACTTAGCACTGGCACCTGTTTGAAAATGCTCCGAGTCGATCGCCCTTATGAAGGCATGAATATCACCAGCGCGATCGGCTTAACCCCAGCTCAGAGAGTGACACTCAAAGCATTGGGAGCCGTAGAATTAGCAGTACCGATTTAGTAACCCATCGATTCAAAGAAGATTCACCATGAGCGAAGAGACGCAACAGCCTGACTCGGAAAACCCAGATGTAGTCCGTTCGCTCAAAAACACCGGGCAGGATCTGGAGGTAGAAAGCGCTGGTAACACGGTTGATGGCTCTGAAACGGTGAGAGAGCTTGTTGTCATTGACGTTGAGGTGGATGATTCTCCTAAGAACGATCGACCGATTGATCTGGCAACGCTGGCTCAAACTGTCGAGACACCTGAAGTCGTGAGAAAACTGGTTGTCATTAGACTTCCTGCATGAATCAGATTTTGCCCCCCCATCCCCCCAAATTTGGGGGGCATCAGTTTTAGCTTCCCCCAAACTTGGGGGACGGGAGGGGGCTTTTAAGTATTCGCGCAGGAGGTCTAATGAAGATCAAGCTGACACTGATCAGGACGATCGCTCCCCTAAAAATGACCGAGATTTCAAAAGCTGATCGACTAGAGTTGTTGGGAAATAATAATGAATGAGTCACTGCTGGTTTTCGAGTAGCCTCTTTCTAAGCAGCGACCAAGTAGAAGTTCCATAATCCTGCTGCTGTCAACATCAAGTGATCATCAAACTCCTCGATTCGATTGCGATCAATCATACTGACGGCGTTGTAGCGTTTGACTCCCGCAAACGCTTTTTCACAGACAACACGGGATTGACTCAACGCCCGATTTTCCTGTTTTTGAGGCTCACTGAGTTCTCCTCCTCTCGGTTTCTTGTGCGGTAGATGGATGTTGTCATACTCCTTCTGCAAGCCCAGAAAGCCTAAGTCTACTTCGATAGGAATAGCATCTGGGACACTGCCTGCAATATCCTCTTGGTCATGAAACTTTTTGTCATGCAATTTACCTTCGCGTGCCTTGCTCCAAACCAGCACTCGCTTCGTTTCATCGACTGCCGCGAGATGTTTGCGGGTATGCCGCTTCTTCTTGCCTGAATAGTTTAATTGTTGCGCTTCAGGGTCTTGAGGGCGTTGGATGGGGCGTTCTGTCCCATCGATCATCACCCGCTTAACCGCTGGAAAACGCTCGAAAAAGACCTCAAGGCTAGCGAGTTTACGCTCAGGCAAAACCAGCTTTTCGCCCAAGGTTTGCTCCAGAATCGGCTGGAGACGATGCATCCACTCATGCGCTTGAGAACGGTGCAAATCGAAAATAATGCCAGCTAAATCAAAGGTGGGGTAGCACTTGAAGTAGAACAAGATGAAAAACAGCTTCTCTTGAGTGCTAAGTAAACGAGCTTTCCGTCCTCCACCGACGGCTCGTTGACGCGGTTGAGTCTGGCGAGTTTGTTCATACAGGGGAGCAAAGGCTTCCAGTAGGGCATTAAACGCCTTTCGGTTCAAGCCAGTGAGTGCCCGCAGCAATCGATCTTGGTTCAGCACCCGTGCAATATTCAGCATCGCCTTATTCTGTCGCTGCTCTCCATTCTCGCCTATTTCCCGACATGTCTAATTTCCAACTTTATTGTTTGTGATCAAATATGGGTGATCACTCGTTATCGGAGCCTGCCTGAGCGCAGAATACTCACAATCAGCCAGAGTCCGAGAAAGCTAGCCGAAAAGAAAAGGGTGCTGCTGACCCAAAAGAGCCGACCAGTGCGATCGTTCGCCAAGATCGTTGCGGCTCCCATAATCAAAGCACCGACCACAATACTAAACGAAAGACGATTGGCAGAGTCGTCTACGCTGCGACGGAGGGGATCGAGATCACGTAGATTCAGGTTCCATTGGAGCGTTTCAGAGGTGACGCGCTCAAGCAGCAGTTCCAGTTGGCGTGGCGACTGGAGCGACAAGGTTTTGAGATCCAGCGCAGTACGCAGGAGTGCTTGAAGGGGTGCCTCACCCACCAGTTGTCGTCGAAACAGGTCGGTCATGAGTGGCTTGATCTGGTCGGACAGGTTAAAGTCGGGGTCAAGCTTGCGGGCAACGCTTTCTAAATTTGCGAGCGTTTTGGCATAGAGTCCCATATTGCCGGGAACGCGGAGATGGTTTGCCCTCGCTCGCTGGAGAATTTCGTAAAAAAGCTGGCTGAAGTTGACCTGCGCCAGGTTGAGGTTGTAATAACGACGCAGGAGGCGATCGTAGTCGCTTTCGAGCTGCGCCAGGTTGACGGGCTGCACCGATTCTGCCAGTTGCAGGGTGAGTTGGGTACAACGCTGAGCGTCCAGGTTGACGATCGCCAGCAGCATTTCGGTCAACACTTGTTGAGTGCGAGGATCAAGGCGACCAACCATCCCGCAGTCTAACAACGCTACGCGACCATCCCTTAAGTAAAAGAGGTTGCCGGGATGCGGATCGGCATGAAAGAAGCCGTCGATGTAGATTTGCTGAAAGAAGGCGTTCACCAACAATGCAACGATCGCTCGACTTTCGGCTATGGCATCGCCGCCATGTCTAGCACCAGAGAACGTCCCTTGCAATAGGGGCACTCCATCAAGCCATTCCATGACTAGCAGTTTCTCTGTTGTCAGGTTCCAATAAATTTCGGGGACAACTAGCTGCTTGGGGTCGAACCAACGGCTGCTAGAGAGGTTACTGCGAAGCTGATCGGTGTGAGTGGCTTCTAGCATAAAGTCCAACTCGCCGATGAGTGCGATGGCGAATTCTTCTGCCAGCGCTTTGAGGTCGTAATACTTGCCGAAGTTGGTGCGCGACACCAGATCGGCGAGACTACGAATGAGCGTTATATCCTGATCGACGATCGCCTCAATGCCGGGGCGCTGAATTTTAAGCGCAACTTCTCGCCCATCCGCCAGGGTTGCTCGATGCGTCTGAGCAATCGAGCCAGCCGCAACGGGCTGATGGTTAATCGTCGTAAACACCTCTTCGAGTGGACGACGCAACTGCTGCCGAATGACGACCTCGACTTCTTGCCACGCGACGGAGGGCACTTCAGCCTGAAGTGCGGTTAGTTCGGTAATGTATTCGGGCGGCAGCAGATCGGGGCGCGTGCTGAGCAACTGCCCTAGCTTGACGTAGACAGGACCTAGCTCAACCAGGATGTTACGCAGGACGGTAGGGGGCGGCAGTTGCGGTTCTTCGGCTTTGGTGCCAGTAAGCAGTCGCCGCATATAGCCCCAACCGTTGCGGAGGACAACTTCGGCAATTTCGCGTTGGCGAGCACTGGATTGGGCGATGCGGGAGAACATGCAGTTGTTAGTTGTTGGTTGTTAGCAGTTAGTCGGGAGGTCTTCTTGAAGACTCTACAACTAACCCCTAAAACCTAACAACTAAAGCAGATCTTTGAACTGCGGATCGGCTTGAATTTCTTTGAGTACTTGCTTGATCTCTTGTGTGCGGTCTTTTTTAACAATAAGGGTGACTTTGCCATCGCGCACGATTACCGTGTCTTCAAGGCCGATCGTAACGATGAGGTCATCTTGCTCGGTGGCATAGAAAAGTGCGCCATGAGTGTCTAACCCAATGTGGCGGGCAAGTTCGACGTTTGAGTCTTCGCCTTTGAGCAGGCGTTCGATCGCGTTCCAGTCGCCCAGGTCATCCCAACCAAAAGCAACGGGTAGCACATAAGCCTGCTGGGTTTTCTCCATCAGGGCGTAGTCAATACTCTTTTTGGGCAGGGTGGAATAGGCATCCACGCCCTGTTCTTCCAGTGGACTCAAGATTTCGGGCGCGTAGACTAATAGCTCATCCAGCGCCACCTCAGCACGGAAGACGAACATGCCGCTGTTCCAGCTAAAGGTGCCTGTGGCAAGGAACTGCTCTGCGGTGTCGCGATCGGGCTTTTCGGTAAAGCGCGTGACGCGATAGGCGGGAAAGCCTTTCTGCTCACCCTGCGTGCCAAAAGTGCCGATCGTTTCGCCTGCTTGGATGTAGCCGTAGCCTGTAGAGGGGAAGGTTGGCGTAATGCCTAGCGTGACGATCGCGTCTTCTTTACAAGCGAGTTCTGCCGCCGCATGCAATGTGGCCTCAAAGGTTGCGTTATCAGCAATCCAATGATCGGCAGGGAAAAAGGCAACGACGGTATCTTTGCCATAGCGTTCAGCAATTTGTAGGGTGCTCCAGGTTACAGCGGGAGCCGTATCACGGCCTTCTGGCTCGACTAGCAAGTTGGCTTCGGGCAGATCAGGCAGTTGCTCTCTCACGCCGTCTGCCAGATGAGAGGCGGTGACAACAAAGATGGATGACCAGCCATCCGCGATCGACAAGAGCCGTTCTGCTGTTGCCTGAAGCAAACTGCGACCGCTGCCATCCAGGCTGAGAAACTGCTTGGGGCGATTTCTACGGCTGAGGGGCCAAAAGCGCTCACCCTTTCCACCTGCAAGAATGACGGGTACGAGAGATGGAGTAGACATCGTTGGCATTGGCTCCGTTGCGATCGAGTAAATGGGCGTGTCTCTGAAAATTGCGATAGAAAATTGCGATATTAGATGCCGCCCAAAAGACTCCAACGGCGTGTCATCGTCTCAACTCATCGTTTCAACGCGGTATAGCTCTGGCAGCATCGCCCCGATTCTAAGTGAATGTTCACACGATAGCGGGCATTTCTGTACCTGCTTCACCGATTCTTTTCACTCTCATGCAGCTTGCAGAAAGACAGTAATTGTCAGCTGGTCTTCAGATGATTCCTCATCAGCACTCAACGCGGCTTCATCCTTCGTTGGAGCGTTTGTCAACAGACGCGATCGCGCTCGTACCACAGCACAGATCGAAAACGGCTGAGGAATTGAAAAGCGTCCTGACCGACCCCAATGGGTAAGGGCGCTTTACCGTGTTACTGATCCACTTGCTGATTCAAAGATTGCTAAAGATTGGCTTGAGATCTAACACAAACCCTGGTAGTACCTCCTCGCCTGAGAGCGTTGCTGGGTTTTGCAGCACTTCAACAGGCTGCCCTGGACGATAAATTTCCACTCGCTGGTTTTTGGGATCAATCAGCCAACCGAGACGCGCACCATTTTCAATATACTCCCGCATTTTTGCCTGTAGGGTCTGGAGAGAATCGCTTTCGGAGCGCAGTTCGATGACAAAGTCGGGACAAAGAGGCGGAAATTTGCGCTTTTGCTCCGGTGTAAGAGCATCCCATCGATCGCGGCTGACCCAGGCAACATCGGGCGATCGATCTGCGCCGTTCGGTAATTTAAAGCCCGTAGAGGAATCGAACGCAATGCCGCGATCGTTTGTGTTTTCCCAATTGCCCACTTGTTGAGTGAGTTTGCTGTTCCGCCAACCGCCTTCACCACCTACGGGAGCCATAATGAGCAGTTCTCCATTTGCAGTACGTTCGATGCGTAAATCTCGGTTGTGCTGGCAGAGATCATAGAACTGGTCGTCGGTCAGCTCCAGGGTGGGATGTAGGGTGAGGGTGAGGGCGGACATGGGGAGGAGAGGGATGAGGGATGGAAGAAGGATAAAGGCTTAAGGATAAAGGATAAAAGCTAATGGCGGACCAGAACGATCGTTAGGAGTCTAATTCTGATAATTCTAACCAGCGATCGGTGGCGGTGTCGATCGCGTCCGTTAACTCAGCCAACCGTGCAGAGAGTTTTTGTACTTCGGTGAAGCCAGAGGGCGGATTTTGGTACAGCGTTTTCTCAATCTGTTCTTTTTCGGCTTCCATCTTGGGAATCTGAGTCTCTAACTGCTCAAATTCGCGTTTTTCTTTGTAGGAAAGCTTTTGAGAGTTTTGAGTTTTGAGTTTTGAGTTTGCGGAGTTGTTGGTTTTTAGTTGTTGGTTGTTGGCTAGTGATGGCGATTCTTTGTCCCCTTGCCCCTTGCCCCCTTTTCCTTCTGACTCCTGACTTCTGACTCCTGACTCCTCCTCTGCCTGCTTATAGTCCAAATACACCGAGTAATTCCCCGGATACTGGCGCAGGGTGCCGTTGGGTTCAAAGGCGAAGATGGTATCGACGACGCGATCGAGGAAGTAGCGATCGTGGGAGACGACGATGACGCAGCCGTTGAAGTCTTCGAGGTAATCCTCCAGGACGGCGAGGGTTTGCACGTCGAGGTCGTTGGTGGGTTCGTCTAGAATGAGGACGTTGGGCGCACTCATGAGGACGCGCAGCAGGAAGAGACGGCGCTTTTCGCCACCAGAGAGTTTGCTGATGGGCGCGTACTGTTGATTGCCAGGAAAGAGAAAGCGCTCCAGCATTTGGGAGGCGGTAATGACGGTGCCATCGGCGATTTTCACCAGTTCGGCGACGTCTTTGAGGTAGTCGATGACGCGCTGGTCGGGGTTGAGGGTGAGGTCGTCGGAGTGCTGGTCAAAGTAGCCAATGTGAATGGTGGAGCCAGTTTCGACGGTGCCAGAGTCGGGCTGCAAGCGTCCAGTGATGATGTCCATCAGGGTAGATTTGCCCACGCCGTTGCCGCCAATGATACCGACGCGATCTTCAGGGCTAAATTCGTAGGTGAAGCCGTTGATGAGGGTGCGATCGCCATAGCCCTTTGAGACGTTCACCAGTTCAATGACCTTCTTGCCAATGCGTCGTCCTGCTGTGGCGATATCAACTTTGCCATGACCTTGTTTGAATTCAGTTGCCTGCATGGCGCGAATGCGATCGATCCGCGCTTTTTGCTTGGTGCTTCGAGCTTTGGGGCCGCGTTTGAGCCATTCCAGTTCGCGGCGCAATACTCCTTGATGTTTGCGCTCGGTGCTGGCAGCGGATTCTTCGGCGAGGGCTTTCTTTTCTAAGTAGTAGGAATAGTTGCCGCTGTAAGTGTAGAGGTCGCCTCGATCGATCTCTAGAATGCGATTGGTAACGCGATCGAGAAAGTAGCGATCGTGGGTAATTAGCAGCAGTGCGCCTCGAAAGCGATTGAGATAACCTTGCAGCCATTCCACTGAAAGGGCATCGAGATGGTTAGTTGGCTCATCCATGAGCAGCACGTCGGGTTCAGAGAGCAGTGCCGCTGCTAGAGCGATACGCTTACGGTAGCCACCCGACAGAGCGCTAATTGTGGCATCAAAGTCCTCAATGCCTAGTTTAGTCAAAATAATTTTGGCGTTGGTTTCCAGATCCCAGGCTCCGGTCGCGTCTAGCTGGTGGGTCAGACTGGAAAGCTTTGCCATCAGTTGTTCGTGATCGCCGTGTCCATGCGCCAGTTTGTCAGAAATTTCTTCAAACTCGCGCACCAACGCCATTTGATCGCCACTGTCGGCAAACACTTGCTCTAGCACGGTGAGATCGTCGTCTAGCTCTGGCTGCTGAGACAGATAGACAATCCGCACGCTGGGGTTAACCAGCATTTCACCACTGTCGATCGACTCCTGACCCGCAATCATTTTTAGGAGGGTCGATTTGCCCGACCCATTGGTGCCAATTAGCCCTACCTTGTCGCCATCATCCAGGCTGAAGCTGGCATCACGCAAAATCTCTTTGATCCCAAAGTCTTTATGGAGCGATCGCAGCGTAAAAATACTCATCGGATGCGTCTGGCGATTGAATTAATGAATAGTAGCGCCTCGCTCTATTCAGCACCGTTCTACCGTAGCACTCGTGAGGGCTAAGGGGAGCAGGGGGCAAGGAGAGTGACGGATCTCTTCTGCCGTAAGTCTTATCAAATTTTCATCCTTTAGCCTTCATCCTCACTGAAGATTGGGGCAAATTGTTTGCTCAATCAAATGTACAGGTGGGTGTTCCTGCCAACCAGAAAGAATGCCGTTGAGTTCTGTACGAAGGGTTTCTAGAGCCTTAATTTGTTGGCTGACGATCGCCACTTTGTCCTGAAGATGCTGCTTTACTTCGCAGCAAGGCAGTTCGCCTTCGTCATGCACCGTCAGAATCGCTTTGATTTCGGTAAGCGTTAACCCAAGGGTTTGTGCGCGCTTAATAAAGGCTAGACGATTCAATACGGTTTCGTTGAAGAGCCGATAGTTTACCTCTGATCGCTCAACCGTGGGAGTCAGGAGCCCAATCTCTTCGTAGTAGCGAATCGTTTTCACGGGTAAACCGCTATTGACTGCGACTGCACCGATTTTTAAGAGTCGTTTTGTAGAAGCACGGTTTGCTGCAGAGATCACCATTTTGTTACTCATCCTCAATCAACGATCGATTACCGAATCACTACAGACTTAGCGTTTACCGCTCGCTAGCTTACGCTTAGGCTTTAGCTCTGGGAGCCTGGGGCGAGCATCAGCGGCAGAAAGGGTATATACGGGTGCACGCTCAGTCCACTTGGCGACTTGACGACGCTGTTGCCAGAAGCGCAGTGTAATCGCAACGCCAGCAGTCCCTAACCCAAAGGTTAGCAGTGACCAGTGTTCATTCAACCCACCGATCGCGGCTTCCACGACTCCAGCCGTAAGCACAAAGCTGATAGCGGGATCTCTTTGATACGTCGATCGCAAAACGCGTGACCAGCCTGAATGCATGTTTACCCCCACTAGCATCTCTATGGGCTTCTCCTTGCCCTCATCTTCTATTCTAGGGTGCTAATAGAATGTCAACTTTGAGTTGACAGACTGCTAGTGTCGAAGCCATAAACTACCTTAGAGACGGCTCCGCTCTCCTGTAACAGTTGTTACTGAGCGTCTTTTTCCTCAAGCGGGTAACCCAACAACTGATAGCAGCAACTTTTCAATCCGTAATGCTAGTGCTAGAATCGCATCCCATTCACGCTTTTATTTTCTTCAAACAAAATCTTCAGCGCCTGTATCAGAACCAGCATGGCAGACCTTGTCGATCGTATTCAGCAGTTTAATCGAAACCGTAGACCAGAGCTACTTGCCCTCAAATATCAGACTATGCGGCAAAATGCCTTTGCGTTTCTGCGTGGCACCTGCCATCTATTCTACGAAAATTTTCCAGCACGCTCAGCGCTCAACGAGGCTCCCCCTGTATGGATTTGTGGCGATCTGCATCTCGAAAACTTTGGCACTTACAAAGGGAACGATCGCTTGGTCTATTTCGATATCAATGATTTTGATGAAGCCGCTCTGGCTCCTTGCACGTGGGATTTAGCACGGTTTTTGACCTCGATTTTGGTCGCAGCCCATAGTCTAAATATCGACGACACCGATGCTCAGGCGCTTTGCCAAAACTTTCTCACAGCCTATACCAGGGTGCTATCAAAGGGACAGGTTGGCATGGTCAACCGCGATACCTCAACAGGCTTAGTCAAAGAACTGATAGACAGTCTGAAGCTAAGAAAACGCAAAGAATTTCTCGATAAGCGCACAGAAAAAGTTGGCAAAACGCGGCGACTGTTGCTCAACGAAAAAGCCCGTCCCATCACCAAAACCCAGCGCAAACAAATCGAGATCCTCATACAAACCTGGGCTGCAAAACAGAAGAAACCAAAATTCTTTCGTCTTCTTGATGTTGCTTATCGCGTTGCGGGTACGGGCAGTCTGGGGCTTGAGCGCTACATTCTACTGGTTGAAGGCAACGGTTCACCCAACGCTAACTACCTTTTGGATCTCAAGTACAGCTGTACTTCGTCGTTACAGCCGTACCTGACTCTGGCACAACCTCAATGGTCAACCCAAGCCGATCGGATTGTAACTATTCAGCAACGCGTACAATGGTCTCCTCCTGCCTTGCTAGACACTGTAGAACTCGATGGGCAAGCTTACGTCTTGCGCGAGTTACAGCCAATGGACGATGAAGTTAACCTCAGCCAATGGAATGGCAAACTTCGTCGGTTACGCAAAGTCATCGAAACAATGGCAGAGGTTACTGCTTGGGGCCAACTGCTCAGTGGTGGAAGACAAGGCTCTGCGATCGCCGACGACCTCATCACCTTTGCTCAAACGGCTGTCTGGCACCAACCCCTGTTAGAGTATGCCCGCACCTACGCCATTCAAGTAGACGCTGATTATCAAACATTCTGCAACGCCAAACTGTGAGAGAAGGGCAGAAAGCAGGAGGGCAAAAGGCAAAAGGCAGAAGTTGGAAATGGGGAGTGGGGAGCGGGTTAACGGCTGACTGCTGACCGCTCTTTAACTCAGAACTCAACACTCAAAACTTTTCCATCCCCCAGCCCTCATCCCTCCCATCGCCGACAGCCCGTCAGCCCAAGCTCTGGCTCTTGTCGGTAGGAATCTTCTGGCACCCACACATTGATATCGCGTTCCAACGATATCGCATAAAGGTATTCGACGTTGGGGTCGTACCGCACGCCGACACGCAAATTGGAGAAGTCATCTTCACAAATTTCAAAACCAAAGCGGACGACAATTTGGGCGACCAGGCACTCAGGCGTGTTGCTAGTTTCTCCTGCTAAATCGCGCTCTTGCCAAAACTTATCGAGAAATCGCTTGAGAATCGGCAGCATACGATCCGGCGTACCGTTTCGACTGGCATAAATAATAGCAGGATTACCTACTACGACGATATGGCAAGGATGAGACATGGAATTTAAGTTTTAAGCAGGAGGCTAACTCGGTTCAACCCGGAATCGTTCTACGCCAAAAGGCTGAAAATGCGCGTTATCACGGTTTCAGTTGTAGTGCTACACCAGGCAGAATAAAGCCATCCTGGTGAAGTTTTTTTGAGGTTCTTAGAAAGAGCATCTCAAAAAGTGACCCTTTTGGAGCATCTATTTGAGGTCAGTTCATGCTAGTCCCGACGCACTCTCCACTGTCCGTAGATCCTTTGAATCTGATTCCTAAAATACTAGAATCTCGTGATCAATATCGTTCCTGCCACATTTGCCTGCCAGAAGAAGATTATCGAGTGGCAGCCGTTGTGGTGGACGATGAGTATTACAGCCTTGTCAAAGTGGTACAAGACCGTTCACGATCGCTCGAAGTTGCTACACGATTGACATCCGCAGGTAAAGCAGCCGTCATTACCAGACTGGCTAAAGGCTATGCCATTTGGCGGCTAGAGCCTGAAGCCTATGTTGATGCGTGTCCGCGATCGCCGTCTCAAGCACTTGCTCAAGTCACCGATGTACCTGCCTGCAAAATTCTTGAATCTCGCAGCGATTACAAAGCGTGTCACATCAGCCTGCCAGATTCAGATCAGCGTTTAGCCGCCGTGCTGTTTGAGGGCAGGTATTACGGCTTGCTGAAAGTAGTGACAACTCAACAGCAGGCACTTACGCTTGCTGCCAGGTTACAGCGCAAAGATGTGGGTGCTGTCATTACTAAGGCTGTTCAAGGTTACGCTGTGTGGTTTTTAGAACCGAATGCAATCATCAACAAGGATTAATCTGTAGTTAAAACCGCCGTCATTATACTTGCTGAACGGGGTCAAGCACTCAAACGCTTGCCCCCGTTTTTAAGTGTGCACTTCTCTCGATAGAAACTTTCTGTACGAATCAACCAGGAGTCACGAGTGGCTTTTATACTGATGGTTCCTACTAACTGATTTCTACCGACCGCATTTTCAGCAAAGATGTCTTGTAGGTAATAAAAAACCGCATCCTGGCTACTGGTTTCCCTGTCCTCAGTTCTCTAACTTGTTGGCCCCACTCGCACTCATGGTTGAATTTCCTCAAACGTTAGAAGCCGCGATCGTGCAAGCACAAAGCGCTACCCAAGCTGCGATCGCGGCTGGCTATACTCGTCTACAAATTGATTTATTGCTACCAGAGCTAAAGCCTACCCCTATTGCGTTTCAGTATCTTTCGATCTTTAGCAGCATGGGGGCTGGGCTAAAAGTGTTTTTCACGGATGCTGGGGCTGCTGCACTGGCAAGACGTGATTGGGGCGAAACGTCTTTCAACATTTGCAGTTTGGATGTGGCTGGATCACGGCAAACAACTTCTGTGGAAGAACTAGTAAGTCCCGCTGATGAATTGTTTCTCTTGATCGCACCTTCTTCGGTGGAAGTTTCACCAGTAGAGCAAGTTTGTACCGCTGCTGGCGATCGCCCTGTCGTCTTATTTACTCCACGCCTAGAGGATATTGGTGCCGTTGGTATTGGCTATGCCGCGCGTAAAATTCGTGAACGGTTTCTCAATACCTTTGAGCCGTGTTATTACCTACGTCCCTTCGATCGAACCGCATTATTGCGCTGTTATCCCGCACCCTGGCAAGTGTGGCTTGAGACTGACAATACCTATGCGTTGGTGGCAGAAGAATTGGAAAAACCGAGCACTGAACGGCTGGAACAATTGCTTCAAGCTGGCGGCGCACAAGCTTCACCAAAGCGGACTGTGATTGAAGAGATGCAGCGCTTTCTTAGAGCCTTAGGGCAGTAAGTTTTGGCTTGATGCCAGACCAGACCTATGTTTGGCTGTTTTGGCATCAAGCAGGACAGTGAACCTTTAGTAAATTTCTCACTGCTAAATGTAATCTTTAATACCTGACCTGGAACGGGAAAAAAAATCAGGGCATAATGAGTTTAGTGATTCAAATCACCTTAAAAAGAAAAGGCTCAGCCGAGGCTTTGCAGCAATGATTTGCCTGATTATCATTGTGTTATAGAGTACGGTTAAGCTGCTAAAAGATGGCTCAAAGATTACACAGAAGGCGATTGCATGAGTGAAGCTAATCATCGTCGTATCATCATTGGCGATGTACACGGTCACTACGAAGGTTTGATGACGCTACTGGAGGCGATCGCACCGGGTACTGGTGATCAGCTTTATTTTTTGGGTGATTTAATCGATCGTGGCCCAGATAGCGCCGATGTGATCAGCTTTGTCCAGGAGAATGGCTACAACTGCCTGCTGGGGAACCACGAACAGCTTTTGCTCGATGCGTTTCCCAATGGACGCGTGTTTCATCCTGCCTTGCAGGCTTGGCTCTACAGTGGTGGCCGCGCGACGGTTGCCAGCTATGGTGATGCGGGCATTCGAGCTGACCACATTGAGTGGCTGAGAACACTTCCCGTTTATCTTGATCTAGGCGATTTGTGGCTGGTTCATGCGGGTGTTCATCCCAACTTGCCCATTCAGGCTCAAACAACGCAAGAGTTTTGCTGGATTCGGGATGAATTTCACAGCAGCCCCAAACCATACTTTGCGGACAAGCTCATTGTGACGGGGCATACGATCACCTTTACGCTGCCAAACGTTGCCCCAGGGGAGTTAGCACGAGGTCATGGCTGGCTGGATATCGACACAGGTGCGTATCATCCCAGAAGTGGTTGGCTAACAGGCGTTGATATGACCAATCGTCGCGTTTACCAGGCGAACGTCTTCAAACGTTGCGTGCGGATGCTGCCGCTAGATGAAGCCGTAACTGAAATCGAACCCGCAAAAGTGTTAGCGCATCGCCAAGCCTTGTTTCTTTAAGTCCAAACGCTCGTAGCCTATCCGAAGATTGTGCATAGGGACATTACATGTAACGTCCCTACACATGGTTATGCAGAGGGTGAGTCTATAGCGGTACCTGGATGAATTACAGCCATTTTTCCTTGCATTCACCACACCCGACACTCTAAACCCCACACCCCTCCTCAAAGAACTGTAGCTTAACCAATCAATAACCGCTGTAGGACACATCGCCATCATCAAAACACTGATGGGCGCGGTTTTGCGTTCTGCCGTCAGCCTGCTGCCTTTTAGCTTACGCGCGTTCAAAATACCGCGCTCGTTCCCAACTGGTGACTACTTCGTCAAACTTGCGCTGCTCGGTGCGAAAGAAATGCAAGTAGTGTGTAACGACATCATCGCCGAGGACGCTTCGCGCCCAGGTACTCTTCTCAAGTTCGTGGATGGATTCATTTAAGCTGAAGGGCACTTGTGGCAGATCTCGTGCGGCATACACGTCTCCCTCAAACATGGGGGGTGGCTCGATTTTGTTTTTAATGCCGTCCAGGCCAGCCGCCAGGGTCACTGCAAACGCCAGGTACGGATTAGCATCGGCCCCAGGTGCGCGGCACTCTAACCGTAAGGAGGCTCCATGCCCCAGCACCCGAAAGCCTGCAGTGCGATTGTCATAGGACCAGGCGATCCCGGTAGGGGCGAATGATCCCGCGACGTAGCGTTTGTAGGACGCAGGGTAGGGGGCATAGAAGGCGAAGATTTCTCGGATATGGGTCATCCAGCCGCCGAGAAACCAGCGAAACAAGGGTGAACTGTGGACGGGGCCAAAGGCTTCATCACCAGGAAAGAGCGGTTTGCCTGCTTCATTCCAGAGGCTGGCGTGAATATGCATGCTGGAGCCTGCGTAGCGTTCATCCCATTTCGCCATAAAGGTGACAGCCGCGTCGTTTTGCCACGCGATTTCTCTAGCGGCATGTTTGTAAAGAACGTGCCGATCGCACATTTCCAGAAAGTCGGTATAGCGCAGGCCGATTTCTTGCTGCCCTGGGCCCCACTCACCTTTGGAGGTTTCAACGGGAATACCAGAGCGATCAAGATGCTTACGAATGGCACCAATCACAAACTCTTCTTTGGTGCCCTGAAAAATGTGGTAGTCCTCAATGTAAGCGCCGATCGGCTGCAAGTCGTGATAGTGCTTTTTACGGGCTGCTTCGTAGGAATCGGCAAAGAGATATAGCTCTAGTTCCGATGCACCCATGAGGGTATATCCCAGCGCTTTGGCGGCTTCTAGCTGCTTGCGGAGCAGATTGCGAGGCGCGATGTTAACAGGGATGTCTTCCTCTTCGTTCAGCACGTCACAGAGCACGATCGCGGTTTTCTCCAGCCAGGACGCAATGCGTAGCGTGCTTAAATCAGGCACCAAACGAAAATCACCGTAGCCGCTTGTCCAGCTTGTAAATTGGTAGCCCGGTACAGGATCCATCTCCATATCGCAGGCAAGCAGATAGTCGCAGGCGTGGACGTTCTCCTCCAGCACATCATGGACGAAATAATCACCTGTAATGCGTTTGCCCATCAAGCGTCCATAAATGTCTGGCATGACGGTGATGACGGTCTCAATTTGTTCATCTGCAACCATCTGTTTCAACGTTTCAACGTCTAACATGCCGCGTACTGTGGATTTACCCATGAATACTCCTTAAATTGCGATATGGCTCAAAGCTTGGCGTTACTTTTGTTAAATAGGTAAGCACAATGATTTGTAAAAGGTTCTTTGAGGGGGTTGCCCCCAGGCAGGGGGTTTTATCCCTCCACCCCCTAAACCATTTCTAGTTTAGTGATGCCTAGCTACTCAGTAGCACTGCCAAGACGAGCAGGATGCTTGCGTTGAGCTAGTTTACGACTAAGACGGTGAAAAATCAGTATCGTGTTTAAGCTGTTTTCTGTGCGAATGCCGCTTTTGGATAGTACGGAATACACTTGAAGTTTTGAATTAGTTGTGCCTAGAGCGAGAACTTAGAGTTAAATGATGAGGCTTCTCGTTCTTTTTGATCGATCGCTATGAGAGTCCAACGTTCGCCGATTCACGCAGCTGTATTTGTAGAATGCACGGTGCTATTGGCTTTGAGCTTGACGTTGCCCGTGCGGGCAGACAACCCAGCGCAAACGCAGGCGTTGCTGGCAACCAGGCAGTGTTCTGGCTGTGATCTCAGCAATGCGGGTTTAGTGTATGCCGATCTACGGGGCGCAGATTTACGTCAGGCGAATCTTAGTCAAGCAAATCTCAGTCGAGCCAATTTAGAAGGAGCCGATTTGCGGGGTGCAACGTTGGCAGGAGCGAGTTTGTCGGGTGCTAATCTGACCGGAGCCAACCTGGATAGCGCAAATCTGGCTGCTGCCGACCTGCGTTACGCTTACCTGACGAATGCCACCTTACAAGGCGCAAATTTAGAGCGTACCCAGTTTCGAGGGGCGATCGGTCTATCTAACGCGGTGGGCAGTCCAGAGGAGTTTTACCAATGGGCTATGGCAGATGCTGAGCAGAAAAACTACGCCTCCGCCGTTGAGAACTTTACCCAGACCCTTGCACGTAAAGCCGATTTTGCGCCAGCTTATCTAGGGCGAGGGTTAGCACGGCTCCAAGTAAGCGATCGCGTCGGGGCGATCGCGGATTTAAAGCAAGCAGATAAACTCTTCACAGCGCAGGGCGACACAAAGACCGCGTTAGACATTCAAAAGTCGATTAAAACGTTAGAAACGCCGCCCAAAGAGCCAAAAACGGGGAACGGCTTTGGCATTAACCTGCTGAGTGCTTTGGGAACGCTGTTGCAACTCTTTTTGCCGTGAGAGTAGAAGAAGTTGTTAGTTGTATAGCCCATTGGGCATTCAAGAAAAGTTGTTGGTTGTTAGAAGCAAGCTGGACAGATGAGCCTTGAAAGCTTTAGCTTACTTCCGTTTTACGGTTGGCTGACGGCTGATAGCTGGTGACTGCTAACCGCTGATTGCTCTTTAAATTCAAAACTCAAAACTTCTCCGCTGACCGCTCTTTAATTCAAAACTCAAAACTTCTCCACTGACCGCTGATCGTTCTTCAACTCAAAATTCAAAACTCAAAACTTCTCATCCCTCACCCTTCTCCTCCCATCCCAACTCCTGCCAATGGCGGAGCAACTCGGCGATCGTGATGGCACTGGCGATCGCGCCGCGTGGGGTGTGGGGTGCATCGCCATCAAAAATTTCGGCGATCGCATTGAAGCAGCCTTGCTCTCGAAAGTGGGTCAGGAGTGGCTGTAAATCGATTGGTAGGGGTTCTCCTGGGTAGAAACGGCTCCAGGCACGAATATACGGTCCAAGGAGCCAACTCCAAACGGTGCCCTGGTGGTATGCCCAATCCCGCTGGCGGGGAGAACCGCTACAGGTGCCTAAATAGGCTGGTGCGTCTGGGTCAAGGCTGCGGAGTCCATAGGGTGTCAGCAAACGATCGCGCGCTGTGGAGAGAATTTGACGGGATTGCTCGACTGTAAAAGCGGTGTGGTGGAGCGATAGGGCTAAAACTGCATTTGGGCGAATGGTGCCATCCAGGCGATCGTCTGGCTCAATGCGATCGTAGAGGTAGTTTTGCTGAGGATGCCAAAACGTTTGTAAGGAATCTTTGACCTGCTCTGCCTGTTGGGCATAGCGTCGAGCTTGATTGAGCAGGCGATCGGTGTTCTCACCATCAGGACGCTCTGCTAGCAGCGTTGCCCACTGACTTGACCAACAAAGCGCCGAGTACCAGAGGGCATTAATTTCAACGGGTTTGCCATGTCGCGGGGTTACAGCTTCACCCGCGACCAGTGTATCCATCCAGGTCAACGGTGTGGTGGCATCATCCCAAGTCACTAGCCCATCTGAAGCATCGACGCGAATATTATGCAGCGTGCCAGCCGTAAACCCTTTATAGATTTGCTTGACCACTTCGTACTGATCAACCAGAAAATCCCAATCCTGGGTGGTTTGTAGATATAGCCCCAGCATCTCGATCCACCACAGAGCGCAATCGAGGTTGCGGTAGACCGCATCACCGCGACTATCTGGCAACCAATTGGGGATTAGCCCCTGAGAGGTCGATCGCCCCAATTGATCGAGCATTCTTCGTGCCAATAAAAACCGCTTGGTGGTGAGCGCAAAGCCTGGTAAGCAGAGCAAAGTATCGCGAGTACGATCGCTAAACCAGTGGTAGCCAGCAATGATGGTGGGTGCCTTCTGCGCCGACTGATACGCAATAAATTGATCGCTTGCCCGCAGTAAGGATTCCCATATTGTTTGATTGCGATCAATGGTCGGCAAGTGCAAAAAATCACGGTCTAACCGCTGCTGCTGAACTTTTATTGCTTGCTCAACAGTGACTGAGTTTAGTGGATGGGGACTGGATACAGGGAGGCCAACCCGCGCTTCTAGCGTTACCGTTTCACCCGGCTGCAACGAAACGGTCAAATACCCAGGACTGAACAAATCTTCTAGATAATCTAAGCCACGGTTTGCTTCTTCTGGATAGTAATAGTTCCAATACCAGGTCTCTTCTGGTTGATAGTGTCCGTGGCTCCAGGAGAGTTCCCAGGGCGTGCCTGTCTTGCCAGCATGCAGCGCTTGCAGAAAGACCTGGTTGGCACCCACTAACTGAGAAAAGGAAAGCGTTGGTGATTCCTGTTGATGATGATGAAAGACTCGATCGCCCATAATGGGTCGCAAGCGCAATACGGCTAACTGGTTGCCTGTATAGCGGTATGCCACCAACACTCGATGCACAGGCTGACTGGGCAAGGCTGACCCTGGCGAAGGCTCCTCCTGCGCCAACCCGTAGGGCATCATGATCTGACGGTGTAGCTGCCACTGCTCTCCTAAACCCCAAACCCAAGTCGGCACAGGATCAATGCTAAACTCGCGCAATAACCGATAGCCCTGGGGATCAACCTTGTCAGAAGTCCAGAAGTTGGTGCCTAGCGCAAAGATCAAACCACTGACTTCCAGGCTAGCCTCTAGATGAGAGAACAACAGCGTTCGCTGCCGGGGTGGGTCGATCGCAGCCACTAACCAACCGTGATACGTTCGGGTGCGAGCATCACAAACCGTCCCGCTTGCAAAACTCCCCAACCCATTTGTCAGCAGCCATTCTCGCGTATCCAGCTCGTTCATGACCATGCAGGCATTGACAGCCCTTCTAGAAATTACTTTTAACGTTCCGGTTGGGCGGCGGCAAGTACTCTTTGAATCTAAACCGAGATTCCTCGCTAGTCCGCTCTAAGCGAATTGCTAGGCACACTGCGCCGCCAAGATATAAAAATCGAAACCCAATAAAAAAAGCCAAGCAAACCACCGCCATAGATAAGCCCTGAAGAAAGCAACGAGTTAAATGTGTAATCTGGGTGATTTTCCAATAACTTGTGAAGCCCAATATGAATCACAAGGAATGTAGCGAATGCAATCCGTGAAGAGTGCCGAATACTTGGAGATTCATTACTTGTCAACCACAGAAGTGCTGCAATCAAAGGTATGTGAATAACAACAAAAGTAAATGATGCAATTTGTTCAGGCAGACTTCTCAACCCAAGTAGCAATCTCCATTCAGATTGCGTCATTGCATCAAGCTCGTGGGTAATGAGCGTTGCAAAGCCTAAGTAAAAAATCAGGTTTTTCATATAGCATTAAACTCACTTTGATGAGTTTTACAAGGCATAATACTCCTTTATCAAAAACTCCGATGCCTAACAATATAAATTAGCCGTCAGCACCTTAGGAGAAGCACGAACGGTGCAACCTTTGCCGTGAATGAGAGCCGTTTTCATTTGCATTCACCACACCCTACGCCCTACACCCGTATTTACCAAACTGTAGCTTACGCAATCATTAACTGCTCTATGACAAGCATGGCTCGATCGTTGCCACCACCGATCGCCCGATCGCATCCAGGTCATAGCCACCTTCCAGGCCAAAGAGGATATGGTGAGTGAGCGTCAAACAATGGCGTGTAAATACTCCAAAATCTTCTGGTTTGAGTGCAATATCTGCCAGGGGATCGGCATGGGTGGCATCATACCCAGCGCTGATAATCAGCAAATCTGGTCGAAAGTGCGTCAAAAATGGTATGACCTGTTGCTCAAAAGCTGGTGCATAATCTGCCATCGTGCTACCAGCAGGCATCGGCACGTTCAGCACATTGTGATACAGTCCACGCTCGGTTGCTGCGCCTGTGCCGGGATACTGGGGAGACTCATGCAATGAGCAATAAGCAATTTGGGGATGCCTTTCGACAATCGCCTGGGTACCGTTACCGTGATGCACGTCCCAATCAAGAATGGCAACTCGATCGATGCCCGGTTGGGTGAGTGCATAGTGAGCGGCGATCGCGGCATTAGAGAAAATGCAAAAGCCCATACCCACGTCGCTCAAAGCATGATGCCCTGGTGGGCGCGCTAAGACAAAGGCTGGATTCGCCGTTTCCAGCACGCGATCAACCCCATCTAACCAGGCACTTACCGCTAACAACGCCACGTCATAAGTGCGCAGTGAAATTGGCGTATCGGCATCTAAATAGCCGCCGCCCCGCTCTGCCAATCGGCGTACACCTTCGATATAGCGTTGGGAATGCACCTGCGCGAGTGCTGCCATCACTGGACGCTGCTCTACAGGGGTAGGCGATAGCCACTCTAGCTGATCTGCCCAGGATGCTGCTTTCAACGCTGTTTTGATTGCCGTTAATCGTGCGGGTTTTTCAGGATGAAAGTGCCCTGTTTCGTGCAGCAAAAAGTCGTCTGAGTAAATGATTGGCAGCATAGGTCGTGCAAGTGCTGGCGATGTTTTTGATTGTAGAGCACCGCTAACAAGTGGAGTGTTAGAGCGCGTCATCAATTAAGCTCAAAAACTTTGAGGTATCAACCTTACCACGCCCGTCCTAATAAACCTTGTCATTACCCACCTTTTTGCAGTGAGCTAGAGTGTGGGCACGACCATCGACGCATACGGCAAGCTGGGACAGTGGGCAGAACAGCAATGGGGAGAAGCAGCGTTAGGCGATGCGCGCCGGACGCGACGAGCGATGAAGATGGGAGCGGCTCTGGCAGGAGATCTTGATGGTAGGCTGCCCGCACAACTGCTGCGTTGACGAGAACTCACAGCGGGCTGTCGACTGCTCGACGAGGCCGCTGTGACGCATGCGGTTCTGAGTCAACCGCCCTGGCAGCAGGCGCGAGACCGAGCCACCCCAGAGCCGTGCGGCGGTCGTGCTCTTAGTGCCAGCGACCAGCGACCTGGATGACAGCGCTCACGTTCCAACACAAGCGCTTGGACACCTCGGCAACGCTGGCGGTCGAGGCTGGATGTGGCACAGTTGGCTTGCAGTCATTCCGACGCCTGGAAACGCAGAGGTGATGGGACTGGCTGGACAACGGGTGTGGCGACGCACTGCGGTCAAAGCGGGAACGGAAACCCGGACACAACGTGCAGCACGCTAGCGAGAAGCCGAAGTTTGGGCAGAACGGCTCGAAGCGATAGGACGTGCGCCAAAGGGCGAGCAACGTTGGGGGAGTGTGGGCGACCGGGGCCGTGAGGTGTTTTCGTCTCTGCGCTGGCTCAAACCACGCTAAAACTGCGAGGACGCGATGGACAGCCGCAACAGACGGTTGCCCTGACAGGTTGCCTGGTTTGCACTGTCTGTGCGGCCTCTGGTGCCTGGCAGTGAGCGACACGAAGCAGCGCCGTCGGGTTGGTGCATGCGCGTGTGGCAAGGGACAAAGCGAGCCCAAGCGTTGGCATGGGTGTTGTTTACCACCATTGCACTCAGCGATGCAACCGAGGCCCTGATGCACGTGGAGTGGTACGCAGACGTTGGGTGTTTGAGGCGTCTCACAACTGTCTCAAGCGTGGCTGTGCCATGAACGCCGCCCATTGACCACGGCTGACGGCTTGGTGCGATTGTTAGGCTTGCTCGCCATTGGGGCAGTGCGACTGCCGCCACTGCGAACCTTCGCGCGAACCCACCCAGAAACACCCACACCCGACGCGATGCCTGACGCGATGATTCCGGTCTTAACGGCGCGTCAGGCATTGCCGCACCCACCCCAAACACTCGGCGAATTTTGGCGGTCTTTGGCGCAATAGGTGGCGCGATTGGGCGTAGAGGCGATGGCAACCCAGGTGGGCAAACTTTGTGGCGCGGCTGGTGCCGTCTCCAAGAGCGCTGCTGGGGCGCCTCGCTCGCAGGCAGGCTGAGGTAAAAA
The DNA here is from genome assembly GCF_059505485.1 of Stenomitos rutilans. NCBI lineage: Bacteria > Bacillati > Cyanobacteriota > Cyanophyceae > Leptolyngbyales > Leptolyngbyaceae > Stenomitos > Stenomitos rutilans. Next base: position 41,173 of record NZ_JCACKR010000084.1, on the reverse strand, counting down.
ATCTGGGTAATGACAAGCACTCAAAGTGCAGGGCGGGGCAAGCGATCACGGGAAGATTTGTCAGCCAATCAAATTGCTAGCCTCTAACCCTACACAGAATCGGCATTTTGTTTTTTTGCTACCTGGCACCGTTGAGTCTTAGCGGAGAGGCGCATATAAGTACACTTGTTCTATTTTATTTCTTCCAGTAAGCTTGAGTGGTCCTATTGCTGACAAGGAGCTTATATGCAGAATGCCATCAACTGGTTTGAAATTCCTGCTGCCGATTTCGATCGAGCAGTCACCTTTTACAGCTCTGTATTGGGTACCGAAATCCAAAAAGCAGAATTTATGGGAGAGCCGCAAGCCTTCTTCCCCAGCGCTCAGACGGCAACCAGTGTGGGAGGCGCGATCGTCAAAAGTGATCGCCTGACTCCTTCCATGACAGGCACCTTAATTTACCTGAACCTGGGCACGGTGGAACAGTTAGAACAGGCATTGGGACGGGTAGAGTTTAGCGGAGGTAAGCTCTTGATGCCCAAGACCGATATTGGTGAGCCGGGGTTTATTGGCATCATTCAAGACAGCGAAGGCAACGGTATTGGTCTGCATGCCCCCAGACCTGTTGCAGCATAGAATTGCCTCTTGCATCCTTTCCTGCAAGTTGCCTGCAAATTGATATGGACGGTGTACGCGATCGCTTTTTCTATGGGCGCGATCGCATGGTAGTTGGAACGATCGCTCTACTTTGAGGGCAACGCTGGAAACGGGACGACCAGAAGCAAAATTGTGATGAGAAAGGTAATTAAATATGGCAAATTTGCCCAGGATTGGATTGCTTGAGGAAACTGTTCCAAAAATTTGGTCGATCCATCCGGTTTGAGAAAGTTCCCTTGCATCTTCTCAACCCATGCATCATCGTCACTGATGATGTAGCCACTGTTAATGCGAGTGAGGCGATTAAAGTTCTCGCGAAACTTGCGCTCCAGATCGAGGTAGTAAAGATCCAGGACACCAAATAAGGCAAAAGCGATGAATGCTAATAGAAATAAGGCGGTACTTCGATTGGCAAACCCAAAACCGACGATCGCGGCCCAAACTGTGATGCCAACTTTTTTCACTTCTAATGAATTATTTGCCATCCGCGCGATCGCAGCCTGCAACATCTCGCTTTGCTTGATCCAATAGTCCCGGTTTTCAGCGTAGGGGTTTGTCATGCAGCTTGGCATTGTTTGCGATCGATGCCCACCTATTCTACTGGAAGAGGCGCGATCGAAGCTTCGCGTAACCAATCTGGCAGGCGGCGTAGTCGCAGTGCTTCAAGTATTCAAAGGGATGCCACTCGTTGTGCCCGATTGATTCCATGTAGGTGCCATCTTGGAGCGCGATATCCGGCTCCACTCCAGTCACATCAGCATAGTAGAGATAACACATTTCATTCACCTGCGTACCGACGATGTACTGACCGAATGGTTGTACTGTCACTCGATACCCTGCTTCTTCGTAAGTTTCTCGCAGCGCAGCGGCTTCAGGCGATTCCCCTTCCTCCAATGCGCCCGTAATCGGACAGGGGAAGAGCTTAAACATCCCATCTACTTCTCGATTGTCGAGACAAAGATGCTGCTGGCGAATGAGGACTTCGTACTGCGGCGGGTTTGCACTGCTTCGCAACAGAAAAACGGCAACCGAATCTTTGCCCTTGCGTTCCAAATACTGAAATCCTCTAGGACTTTCTTTGACCACAATCCACTTCGCTTGAAAAATGATTCGATCGGCATCCATTGCTTTAGTTCATAGTTTGCGAGTCCCCTCCCAAATCATGACAGCATACTGAGCTTAAGAATGCTTCGTACTACCCGACACAATTGTCTACCAGCGAACCAAACAAGCTGACCGCTGACTGCTGATCGCTGATTGCCAACAGACTTCAAGCCGTATACGTTCGACCCAAGCCAAGCGCACCCAGCCCTTTGCGATAGGCGATCGAGGTTCGGTCTGCGCCAATATGCGATTCAGTAGAAAGTTCCAGCGGCAAATCTTCGGGATATTGGGCTTCCACCACTTCCTGATCTTCGGCAAACACCTGGTAGTTAAATTCGTACACAGGTTCCAGCGGTGCATCTTTGTCAAAATTGCGGCACAGTGGGACGAAGATACGCGTTTTGCGGGCAGACACTGGCGAAGCCGCATTGAGAATACACAACCGTCCCTCGCCAGGGAAATGCACCGTCAGGCGTGCGGTAAACGGGAAGAACACCTCGAAAATGCGGAGCCACTGAAAATTAGGCGGGGCAAGATCTTGCATGGCTTTGGGAAAATTGCTGACCGTACTGAGGTACTCAGCGCGAATCCCATTGGGTGTTTTTTCGACATCGTAGCGCGGCACCACCGGATTGTTGAGGTCGCCGAAGGTGTTGGTATGCACCCAGGCAAAATGCGCCACGTCAAGAAAGCCCTCCATTTGTCTGCCAGCCGCCGCATTGATATCGACCGCATTCGGCAGAATTTGCTGATAGTTAGGGTCATCCCACTCATGCAGGTCAGGTAAGGGATATTCTTCACCCCCGCCAAGCGATGTCCACACCAGCCCATACGCTTCTTTGACCGGATAGGTTTTGAGGCAAAGCTTAGCAGGAATGGTGGCACCAGGGTTTGCAGGTACTTCGACACAGCGCCCCTCGGCTGAGTAGTGAAAGCCGTGGTACTTGCAAATAAGCTGGTCGCCGCTAACCCAACCCATGCTTAGTGGAATGCCACGATGCAGACAAATATCGTTGGCTACAGAAATGCCCGCTGAGGTACGCCAAATCACTAACCGCTGATCGAGCAAAGTTGCAGAGATGGGCTGCTCTTTCACATCGCGGCTAAAGGCGATCGGATACCAAAAAGGTGCCAGTGCATCCCAATCTGATTCGGTAAAGGTGCAGCCTCTGGGATAAACCGTTCGACGAGCTGTATTAACCATGTGAACCACGACTCCTTGCAACAGCGTTTAGCGAACAACACGCTGGGGTATGCAGTATACATACTACTCATGTGCAGTGAGCGGGTTGCAGTCACACTTGCTACCAAACGCGGATTACTCAAGAGGGAATGACTGAAGGTAGACATACGATCGAGGCTGGTGATGGTTCTTGCTGCTGCTTGTCGTCATCAGTTGTGCAGGGTGTAATTTGCTTAAAGCTGATACACAACTTGTTACGCAGACAAAGCGGGAGGGAATGCTAACGAAACCTTTGAAACAGATGACAATCAGGTTGCCGCTTATGATTACGATCGCCGTTCCCACCCGTATCTCACTAGAAGACCTGGCAGGACAAATCCTGGGATCAGGTAAGATTACGCCTTCCAACCGCTATCAATTGATGCTGACCCTGTTAACTGATGGGCTGACTGAGGAAGATTACATCATTATTGATCGCTTGTTCTACGGGGTACGCAAAGGGCTACTGCGGTTGGATTAGTCTTGTTCCAGGTAAGCTTGAGCGCTACAAAAAAAGCCTGCATTGGCTTCTAAAATCGGCGCTAAGCCCGCGCGACACCATCCTGACGTGCTGCCTGCTGTACAGCCGCAGAGACAGCCGTTGCCACTCGCTCATCAAAAACGGATGGAATAATAAACTCGTGATTGAGATCAGATGGTTTCACGAGCGAGGCAATTGCCTGTGCTGCTTCGAGATACATGCTGATCGTAAAGGTAGAGGCACGGCAATCCAGGGCACCTCGAAAGACACCGGGAAATGCCAGCACGTTGTTGATTTGATTGGGATAATCGCTGCGCCCAGTTGCCATCACAGCGACATCCTGCGTGACCAGCTCTGGCTGAATTTCGGGAATGGGGTTTGCCATTGCAAACACGATCGGATCTTTTGCCATTGATCGCACCATCTCACGTGTCACGACTCCTGGCGCGCTAACACCCAGGAAAACATCGCTGTCTTTCATCGCATCAGCCAGCTTGCCGCCTTTCTCAAGGGCAAATTCACGCTTCTGATCATTGAGATCAGCGCGATCAAACGACAGGATGCCTTTGGAATCGCACATGGCGATATGCTCTGCGCCTGCTTTACGAAGTAGTCGAGCGATCGCCACCCCTGCTGCGCCTGCCCCATTAATCACAATGCGCACGTCTGCCATTGTTTTGTTCACAAGCTTCAATGCGTTGATGAGTGCCGCCAGTGTGACGATAGCTGTCCCATGCTGATCATCATGAAAAACAGGAATATTCAGTTCGCGTTGGAGGCGGGCTTCAATCTCAAAGCAACGGGGAGCCGCAATATCTTCCAGGTTGACGCCGCCAAAGACGGGCGCAATGTGCTTTACCGTTTCCACGATCGCATCGGTATCTTGCGTGGCGAGACAAATGGGGAATGCGTCCAAATCGCCAAACTCTTTAAACAGCATGGCTTTGCCTTCCATGACTGGCATCGCCGCTTCAGGCCCCAAATTTCCCAGCCCCAAGACAGCACTCCCATCGGTGACGATCGCTACCGTGTTTTGTTTGATGGTTAGGGTGTAGACCTTTTCTGGCTCTTCCGCAATCGCGGTGCAAATACGCCCCACCCCTGGCGTATACGCCATTGCCAAATCGGCCTGTCCCCGTAATGGAATACGGCTCTCTACGGTGATTTTGCCGCCACGATGCAAGTCAAAGGTGCGATCGTACACATTCAGCACTTTAATATCGGGGAGTGCTTTTACAGCTTCCACGATCGTCTCTGCGTGTTCTGTACTGGCCGCATCAATGGTGATATCGCGCAGCGACAACTGGCGAGTCTGCTCAATCAAATCAATTTGACCCATGTTGCCGCCCAAGCTAGAGACGGCTTTAGTCACCGATGCCAGCATCCCAGGGCGATTTGGCACCTGGAAGCGGATGGTCAGGCTAAAACTGGAATTAGGAGTGAGGTTAGTCATGGGCATTTGGCTTTACAACGGGTTTTAGTTGAGTTAACTAGACGTGGCCGCAGCAGTCAGCTACCAGCTTTTTTAGTAGTGCCCCAAAGGCGCAGCTTGTTAGAGCGTCATTAGCTTAAAGGAATGTCTGACCCGCAATTGTACCAAGTCACACCAACTGATTTGATGTAGTCATCGTGAACTGTCGGCATAAAAGGGAAAAATGAGGAATGGGATAGTGATTAGCTATCAGCCGTCAGCTTTTAGCACTCAGCCGTCAGACTGAGAGGTTTGAGTTGACCCAGTTGTTAGTTGTTGGTTGTTGGCTGTTAGTACATGAGTCGTTTTTGACTCCTTCTAAACACTAAAAATCAACAACTCCCTTGCCGCCACCGTCTGCCTTCACTTCGTTCAAACGTCTAAGCCAAACGTTCCTATGCCTAGTCTTTATGTCGAAATGGAGATCAATGCGTCCCGGCGTAGGGTTTGGCAAGCGCTTCTGCGTAAAGAGCAATGGTTGTATTGGAATACTTACCTTTATGACTGCGACCCCAAGCAACGCTTTGAGCAGGGACGGGAGGTTTCGCTATCACTACGGCGCATTCTGGGTGATGAAGAAACAGAGTTTCAACCCCTCATTACGCTGTTGCAGCCAGAAGTTTGCTTGAAGTGGGTGTCCTCAATTCCTGGCTTTGTGCATGAGCATGTGTTCCAGCTCCAGGAGTCAGGGCGCGACCGCACCAAATATGTTCACCAGGAAAATTTCTCTGGACTGCTCACACGGGTGATCTTCCCGTTCATCCGTCAGGACGAGCAGCAGGGTATTCGTCGCATGGCACGTGAACTCAAACGCTATGCCGAATCACCATCCAGCGCGACAGCCGATGTGTTTAGGCAACGGTGAGGGGTAAGGGGTGAGGGATAGGGCAGAAGGTGAAAGGACGAGGGATGAAGGCAGGAAGGGAAGCCAGAAATCAGGAGCCAAAAGTCAGAATCAAGTTAGATAGGACTTACACCTAAGGAATCGAAGTTCGCCCTTCAGTTCACAACTTTGAGCAGGGTGGCTTCGTATAGAAAAAGCTAAAAGTCACGAAGAGCCTGACGTTGCCCCCTGAATTCTCGTTCAAGGTTCGCTGTCTGGCACTGGAGCGATCCGGGTTAAAATAGAGCGTACCGTTAACGGGTTTTGCAAAAGACTGAGCGATCGACTTCGTTTCTGCTTGGTGCAGTTAGGCTGGTGGTACAACGCCTTCTTCGGTGAGGGTTTTGTCGCTAGTGATTCTGCTGGGTAGCCAAGTATCGGCCCAAGCGTTCAGCGCAGCGCTTCTCAGATCAGCTTTACAAATCGAAGGTCAAGAAAACTTTAATCGTTTGTCGCCTGACGTTCCCAAAAACTTGCTATCGCTTTTATTCATGCCTCTTTGAACGTGTTTGTGTAAGTCTCTTTGCGATCGATTGAGCGACGTTCAATCCAAATAAAGATTGCTGAGTACTTCACAATTTGTTACAACGTAGTGAGACAACCTTCGGGACGAAAGATCGCATGATTGGTGGCTTCACTGCACCCCCTACCGGCACCGACTTTGGTGAGCGCATGCTCAATAAGGTTGTCAGCCAATCGATCCGTCATCTGTTCTCTCAGAGTGAGTCAGTTGAGGTGGCTATCCGTTGCTCTCCTTCCAGCAAGCTACTGCAAGGGAGTATCGACAACTTCAAGATGAATGGCCGCCGTTTGGTCATTCGCAGAGACTTTTGGGTCGAAGAAATGTCCTTTGAGACGGACGCGGTTTCGATCGACTTCAGCTCTGTCCTGAGCGGTAAAATTCGGTTGAAACAGCCAACGCAGGCGATCGCGCAGGTTGTGCTGACCGAAGACGGTATTAACCAGGCGTTTATGGCTGAACTGGTTAAAAAACGCCTTTTAAATATTGATACGCCCGAACTCACCAATTTGTCAGGTGGTGAGCCTGTCTCGTTTACGGATGTTAATCTACAGCTAATGCCCGGTAGCCAGATCAAAATCTTTGCGAAGACGGAGCTACCCAATGGCTCTGTCCCGATCAGCCTGATTGCGTCTTTAGCGGTCGAACGTCGCCGTCGAATTTCCTTTCAGAACCCGCAGTTTAACGAAGACGTGGTGCCAGAGACCCTTAGAGGCGTCTCGCGCGTGCTGACGCTGGCGTTTGCCGAGATCCTCGACAATATGGTGGATCTCGATCGCTTTGACCTTGACGGCGTGACGATGCGCATCAACCGCTTGGAAACTCAGGGTAAGAAGTTGGTCTTCAGTGGCTATGCCCAGATTGAGCATTTCCCTGGTAATGGCTGATTTAAGGGCAGGAGGCAGAAGGCGAGGGGCAGAAGGCGGGGACAGAAGGTAAAAGTAGGGGTAGCTGAGGCTGAGGGCTAAACCGCTGCTAGTTGTCCACTACCTGTCCTCTCAACTCAAAACTTTGCACTCAAAACTGACTGAAGGCTAAACCACTGCTGGCTAACCTCTTACCGATTCCCTCAACTCAAAACTCAAAACTTTGCACTCAAAACTGACTAATAAGCAAGCTCAGCGGCCCAGGAAATAAGCACTCCTAGAATCGAGCCAGCGATAACCTGGACGGGAGTGTGACCGAGTAATTCCTTAAGGCGATCTTCGTTGAACTGCTGATCTTCCTGAAAAAACTCATCAATGATTTGGTTGAGAATGCGGGCCTGTTTGCCAGCCGCCTGTCGCACGCCTGCTGCATCATACATAACGATCACCGCAAAAATAATCGCGATCGCAAACTCGGAACTTGCCCAGCCAGCGGTTTGTCCAACACCTGTTGCCAGGGCGGCAACAAGTGCCGAATGGGCACTGGGCATGCCGCCTGTTTCTACCAACACCCGCAAATTGACTTTATGATGTTTGCCAAACTCAATGACAAGCTTCATGGCTTGAGCAACCAGACACGCGATAAGCGCGACCAGCAGTACCTGGTTGTGAATAATGTTGCCAAAGTCCTGCATGTGTTTTGCGGAGAGAGGAGGATAAAGGATGGATGCTAAAGGATAAAGGATAAAAAGTTCGCTTAGCCTTTAGCCTTTAACCTTTCTATTTAGTGGGTACGAGCGGTAATAAAGTCAGCGATCGCCACTAACGGTTTGGCTCGATCGCCAAAGCCTGCCAGTTCTGCTTTGGCCTTTTGCACCAGCGTGTGTGCCTGAGTTTTCGACTCTTCTAGGCCCCAAATGCTGGGATAGGTCGCTTTCTGCGCTCGCAGATCTTTGCCAGCCGTTTTACCCAGTTGCTCTTGGGTTGCTGTGATGTCTAGAATATCGTCCACAATTTGAAAGGCCAGACCAATATGCTCGGCATACCGTGTGAGGTGCTGCAAATCGGCCTCTGAAACACCTGCCAGAATGCTACCTGATGTCACAGACGCTTCGAGCAATGCGGCTGTTTTGTGATTGTGAATGAAGTTGAGTGTCTCCAGGCAGACGTCTGTTTTGCCTTCCGATTCGAGGTCAACCACCTGCCCACCGACAAGACCCGCCGCGCCAACGGCCCGTCCCAAAATGGCGACAATGCGGAGGAGGCGATCGTAGGGCACGTTTTTTGTTTCCATTGCCACGTGCTCAAAAGCGTAGGCAAGTAAGCCATCACCTGCCAGGATGGCAATATCTTCACCGTACACTTTGTGGTTGGTCAGCTTGCCGCGCCGATAGTCGTCGTTATCCATCGCGGGCAGATCGTCGTGGATTAATGACATAGTGTGGATCATCTCTAAGGCACAAGCGGTGGGCATCGCCATGTCAATCGTGCCACCAATGAGTTCACAGGTTGCCAAACAGAGAATGGGACGCAGCCGCTTGCCACCTGCCAGTAGGGAATAACGCATCGCGTCATAAATCTTTTCGGGATAAATGACTGGGAGTGCACGATCGAGCGCCGCCTCTACAAGCGTTTGCCGTTCTTGTAGATAGGCTGCCAGATCAAAATGGCTTGCCTTCTGGGACATATGCAGCTTGTCTGATAAAACCATTTCGATACTTCCCTCCCCGTTCTCACTTCAGTTACATCACAATCGCGTGACCCAATCGATTTCCCTCAATCATTCTTTATCCCCACGCTTCTCAACCCCTCAATCATTCTACGGAGGTTTCTGCACTCATGAGACATTGAGTTTCTGGACTTTTGCGTTCACGTCGGTCAACTTGGGGCTGCAAACAACTGTTTTAAGCCATGAGCCTTGTTCATCTCGCTATCACTGCGGCTTGGGCTACTTCGCTCGACCTCTAGCGTTCGATGTAGCTCTGCACCGTATTTTGGAGCAGCATGGCGACCGTCATAGGACCGACGCCACCGGGAACTGGTGTAATCAACTTCGCGATCGACTGCACCGAGGCAAAGTCAACATCCCCAACTAAACGCGCTTTGCCGCTGGCATCGGTAACCCGGTTCATGCCGACATCGACGACGATCGCGCCTGGTTTTACCATCGCCGCCGTGATGAGTGCTGGACAACCCACGGCCACTACGAGAATATCAGCAGCCCGCGCGATCGCGCCGAGGTCAGGCGTGCGGGAATGGGCGATCGTGACAGTGGCATCCGCTTCCAGTAGCATCAACGCCTGGGGTTTGCCGACTAAAATACTGCGTCCGATCACGACGGCGTGTTGCCCTTTGGGGTGAACGTCATAGGCTTGAAGGAGTCGCATTACACCTGCGGGAGTGCAGCTTCGTAAACCTGGTTCCCCTCGCACCAGTCGCCCCAAATTGACTGGGTGCAGCCCGTCTGCGTCTTTGTCGGGAGCAATTTGGTTCAGGAGTGCAACCGCGTCTAAATGGTCTGGCAGAGGGAGCTGGACGAGAATGCCATCGACGCGTTCGTCCTCGTTCAAGGCGGCGATCGCCTGTTCTAACTCAGCCTGGGTTGCGGTGGCTGGAAAATGCCGACCAAAGGATGCAATGCCCACATTGGCGCAAGCTCGCTCTTTATTGCGAACATATGCCGCGCTAGCAGGATTATCCCCTACCATCAGCACTGCCAAACCGGGCGCACGGCCTTTGCGAATTTGCAAGTCCTGGACTTGTTGCGTTAGCTCAGTTTGAATTGAATTGGCGAGGGCTTTGCCGTCAAGCAGTTGAGCAGTAGACATTAGGCAGAATCAAGGCAGCGATCGCTGCCGCACATATGGTCAAACATCAATGTCTGTGTTAATACAGCGTTAGGTTGCTTACCAGTTTCGCAGATCTAGCGTTCCTTTGCGTCTGTCTCTGAGAGGGAGAAATATCATGGGGTTTTTAACCGCTCCCATGAAAGCTCATACCGAGTGGTCAATGGTGGCTCTGCTTATGATGGGTCTAACGGGTTGTGTCTCGTTCGGTGAGGCACAAGGCAGTGGTGGTATTCAACCTGTTGAGTTTGCGATCGCCACCAATACGATCGCGACGCTCAAACAGACGCCTCATGTCAACGCGATCGTGAAGGTTAAAGGGCAGGTGGGTCAACGGGTGCCTCTCCTAGGCAAGACTGCTTACGAACTCAGCGACGCTACGGGAAGCCTCTGGGTGATTGCCACAGACGCGATCCCAAATTTAGGTGATGGCGTTGTGGTAGAGGGCAAACTGCTCTATCAAACTATTCAACTCAACGGCAGAGAACAGGGATCTGTTTATCTTGAGCAGCAGCGGCAACTTCAGCATACGCCTGCCGTCAAAAGCGATCGTGGCACGTCCCACGCTGAGAGCTGACTGCTCACCTACGAGCATAGAACTTTCTGCAAAAGCTTGACGTGGGAGGATAGAACACTTGGATATTAGTCAGGAGCATCGTCATAAAGTTGCGATCGTCATTCTGCATCAAAACGGTCATTTTTTACTCCAACTCCGTGACGATATTCCTGGCATTCTCTACCCCGGCCACTGGGCGCTGTTTGGTGGTCACCTAGAGCCTGGTGAGCATCCTGATGAGGCAATTCGACGGGAATTAGTGGAAGAAATTAGTTACGCACCCGCCATGCTTACCCCTTTCGGCTTTTATGAAGATATCCAGGTAGTTCGCTGTGTCTACCAAGGCGTGTTGGATGTCGATCTCAGCCAGCTTGTCCTAAAGGAAGGATGGGATATGGCACTGGCGAGTGTTGAAGACATTCGGCGGGGCGATCGCTACTCGCACCAGGCGAACCAGACGCGCCCGCTCGGCAAACCCCATCAACGTATCTTGTTAGATTTTATTGAGGGCAGTGCCTTAAGACCACATCACTAATGCCACATTACTGATGTTGTTTAGCCTATTTAACCTAACAGTTGTCTAACCCAGCGGTAGTTAATCTCTGCTTGAAGTGTCATGGAATCCTGAAGCTTTCGCAGAATGGCGGAAAGGGACACAACATAGCCTGGACAAGTGGAAATTTGGGCATACTCCTCGAAAAAAGGTAGCGTTCGTGTGATTGTATGGCTGTTAGGTGCAGATTCTCACCACGATCGCCGAGGGATGGCAACCCCATCCTGCTAAAGTTTACGGATGCTCTACCCTATATGCCAGTTCATAAAGACTCCAAGCGCTCAATCGTTTTCTACAAACAAGACTTGCGGAAACGTTGAACCTCCGTGTGTTTCTTTTCTTAAAGTGTAGATTGATACCTGAATATTCGGTGTTCTGATTCCGCCTGCCAAATGGTCTATGATGCATACTCTCGCAGTAGAAACCCCAGTACCTTAATAACGTATGAACCTGATTTTTAAACTAGGCTGCTAAAACGCCAATGGACGCTTCGATTTTGTTAGTCGGAGGTGATGACTTTCTGGCAACACTTCTGGTTCGTATCCGAAACTTAGTGAGTTGCACTGTAGAAGTGGCAACAAATGCAAGCGAAGCCATGCCGCTGGTTCAAGCACAGCAGCCCGATCTGGTCATTCTTCAGGGAAATCAACCGGGTAGCTTAGAACTTTGCCGCCAAATTAAAGAGCAAACGCGTCTTGCCTGGATTTATTGCTTGCTGCTCGATTATCCGACGCATACCCTGGCAGAAGCGTGGCGCGATCGCTTTTGGGAAATGGAGTGCCGAGCCGATGCGCTGGAGAGCGGTGCCGATGCCTATTTATGGTTTCCTAAACAGGATGCCAAAGGGGAGACACTGGATCTAGATGTGGTCATACAGCAAGACCGTTTGCTCAGCGCACAAATTGCCTCTGGGTTGCGTACCGTTAAGAATCACCGTGAACTGATGCGAACGAACGATATTCTGTCTGCGATCGCGCTGTCAGACCCGCTCACAGAACTGAATAATCGTCGTGCCCTTGATTGGGAACTGCCTCGTCAGATCCAAAATTCTCGCGTTCGCTCAGAGCAAATGAGCATCCTGATGCTGGATGTGGATTACTTCAAAAACATTAACGACACCTACGGGCATCCTGTTGGCGATCGCGCCCTGCAACTCATCGCCGGTCGGCTGCGCCACAACCTCCGGTTTCGCGATACGCTCTTTCGCTATGGCGGCGAAGAATTTGTCATTCTGCTGAGTAGTACCGATGAGCAAGAAGCTTTGCTGGTTGGTCGTCGCCTCTGTCACTTAATTGGTGACCAGACGTTTGCGATCGACGACGCCCTCACGCTTGACATGACCATTAGCGCGGGTGCTGCATCCCTAAAAGCTAGTGACGATCTGAAAGGAGCCAGCCTGCTGCAACGTGCCGACCAAAACCTCTTAAAAGCAAAAGCTGCTGGGCGTAACCGAGTGGTTGGCGGCCTGGAAGAAGGCTAGCCGATATGGTTACGTTTGGGGCTAAACAACCTTTTGTAGACTACACACCCTCTTTGACAGGAAAGCGATCGATCAAGCGAATGGCTTGATGTGCTGTATGTTTCAATTCGTTCGGCGCGTGCGGCACGTGCGGAATTTGCGAGAGAAAATCGAGCGTGCGGCGGAGAATGCGAACCACATCGCCCTCATCAAGGCTGGTATTCGAGCAGAGTTCTGTCCATTCCACGCCGAGCGCCCATTGCTCGACCAGGCCGACCAGTTCGTACTCTAGCCATACAGGGAGTACAACTTGATATTTGCGCTGAAGCTGAAAGAGGCGACGACGAATGCCTCTCAAGCCACCCAACGCTTCTTCGACTTCGCCAGAAAGGTCATAGCGTGTCCAGCTATCAGGGCGCGACACTTCGGTGACGAGTGCAGCACAGGCCGTTGCCAGATGGTGTGGATCCAGCACATCAAGCTCTCCAGACATGAGCGCTAGTCCCAACCAAAGCTCGTTATCGCCCCGAATCGCAGCAGTCGCTTGACCTAACGGTGTGGGAATTAAGCCTTCGAGACAGCCAAAATGTTGCAGAATTTCGATTAAGTCCAGAAATTCTCGCCAGTGCTGTTGAGCTTGCCGATCAAGCTTGGTCTGGCGATCGACCAGTTCAGTCTGTACCGCTGTGATGCGTTTTTGGCGCTTGAGAATGGTCACACGATTACCCCAACGGTTAACTGGATGTGCTTCAAGCTGATGTTGGACGCCTTCCATACGCTGAAGCTGCTCGTACACTTCGGGCGCTTCGTCGATTGGAGACGGGACAGCGGGAATTTGATTGGCGATCGTCGCTGTGGTGCTGTCCCCTGACTTCATCTGCCCCGGTTTGAGAGGCATTTCAGGGGGTGGCGTGAGATGATCCACACCACTGAGCCGGGGAATTTCGCCCCGCAGACCCACAACATCTTTTACCGTAACGACATACCAACGGTTGTCCTTCCCAATGCAGATGAGGTAAGGAAACTGTCCCGCACCAGGCACCTTCATCACCAGCGCGGCGGGTAGCGGTTGGGCGACAGGCACGTTGGCACCTTTGAGGCTGAGGACGGTGCCTGCGATCGCAAACGACAACGCCACGGGCAGATCGCTAGCCTGCACTTCCGCTGCCTGGTCTTGCAGAATCTTCAGCAGACGGCGCTCTTCCTTCAGTCGTTCTTGCAGCTTTTCGTACTGTGCCAGCAAACTCCAATCCACGCCCTCTAGTTGTGCTTGCAGTTGGGCAAGCTCCGCCTCGAGATGGGCGATCGCGTCCTGCTGAGGTCGTAAGTAGAGCGTGGAGAGGTATTGCCCAAAACTGCGTTCAACCAGTTCTTTTGCCTCCTCCAGCGTATGGGTTTGCAGCAGATTTAGCACCATGCCGTAGCTGGGGGTAAACTGGCTTACTAGTGGATCGGCCCCCACAGTGGTTAAATACGCTGCCTCGCGTGCACCTTCAAAAGGCGTTTGCACAGTAACGACATGCCCCTGGCTATCCATGCCGCGCCGCCCTGCTCGTCCTGCCATCTGCAAAAACTCAGAGGCGTTCAGCAAGCGATGTCCCAGATCAGTCCGCTTAGAGAGGCTCGAAATCACCGTTGTGCGGGCAGGCATATTAATTCCGGCTGCGAGCGTTTCGGTAGCAAACACAACCTTGATTAAGCCCTGCTGAAAAAGCTCTTCTACCAATCCTTTCCAGGCAGGCAAAATGCCCGCGTGGTGTGCTGCAATGCCCTGGTATAGCGGTTCAATCTGCCCTGCCCGTCCTGCTTCTGGGTTTTGTGCTAGAAAGGCATCGACCTGTGCGCGGAGTTGCGCGGCTTCTGCTTCACTGACCATCGATAGCGGTGCATCGCTGACAGTCGCAACAGCCTGATCACAGCCCCGCCGACTGAAGATGAAATAGATGGCAGGCAACATATCTTTCTGCCGCAATTGGCTCAGCACAAAGGCTAGATTGGGGCTTTCCTGGCGCGGGCCGCGTTTACTACCACCGGGGGCACCTTTCACACCTTTCAGCTTAAGGCGGGGGTTGATGCGCTTTTGGCTGTCGTCGAGTAAGGGAAAGAGGCCTTTGGGGTTGCAGAAGTGGAACTCTAAGGGGACGGGGCGAAAATCAGAATAAATAAGATCGGTCGGGCCGTGGACTTGATGAATCCAATCCGTGAGTTGATCGCTATTGGCAACAGTGGCAGACAGCGCCACAAGCTGAATTTCGGGTGGGCAGTAAATAATGGATTCTTCCCAAACGGTGCCACGCTGGCGATCGTTCATATAGTGGCATTCATCCAGCACCACGGCTTCAACGCCTGTAAGCGACGTGCCCACTTCGCCGATCGGGGTACCGTAGAGCATATTACGAAAGATTTCTGTGGTCATCACCAGGATGGGGGCATCCCGATTGACCGACACATCCCCGGTCAGCAGACCCACCTGATCGCTGCCAAAAAGTTCTCGAAAATCGCGCAGTTTTTGGTTCGACAGTGCTTTAAGTGGGGTGGTGTAAAAAACTCGCTTGCCGCGCTTAAGCGCTCGATAGATGGCATACTCCCCAATGAGCGTTTTTCCTGATCCTGTAGGCGCGCAGACCACGACCGATCGACCCGCCTCCAACGCGGCAATCGCCTGCTGCTGAAAATCGTCCAACTCAAAGGGAAAAAGAGTCGTCAGGTCTAGCCCTGACGCTAAAGGGGAAACAGTCACGCCCAAAAATCCTACCTGTAGTGGAGACTAAGCGATCGACTTACGCGATTCGATCAACGCGATCGTTCCATTCATCATATAGCTTGATTTTAGACTGGCTCTTCCATAACCTATACCCATGCTTTAAAGCGCTGATGGACCCTCTGCTAAGACTTGGGAGATAAAAGGTTTAAGTTCAAGCCCTGAATGCGATAGTACGGTAAACACATCGTTAAACTCTCCAAGGGAAGATAACCAATAAAGCTTCAGTGAGCTATATTGACTAAGGATGATTTAACTTGATCAAGCAGAGATGTGTTGCTTCTGTTTTAGAGATAGCAGTTTAGACCGCTTAACATGGTCTAAGTTAGCTTTACTGCACTGTGCTTTGCTCTTTTACAACACATTTGGTGACGATCAGACTCGTCCGTCAGTTGTTAGACAAGTGGGTAGCCTAATATGAGTTGATGCCTAAGCAAGGGCATGTATACAGCGCTTCAACTCAAGCGGAGGAACCAAATCATTGGGGCTAATCTCAGCGTTTTGAGAGAGACACCTTCCAGTCTTAGCCCGTCAGCTAACTCCGTCGGCAATGGGAGGAGTCGCCCAAAACTATTGCTTAAAAAGCTATGGTTATTGGAGTCTCCTGATAGATACGTCCTACCGCTCAGCAACGGTTTCGTATCTGTTACTGACCCACCTCTCGTACACTCTATTCTTGAGAGGTTCAACCGTGAATATTTTATCAATGCTTGCACGTCTGCAAGACGCGCTGGGCTGCCCTAATCTCGCCAAACAAATGGTGTTGGTGCCGTTTAATGGAGTGGAGTCCAGTTCTTCTAAACGAATCAACCTTCTTGTGGCCTACAATGGCTCTCCTCGTAGCCAAACGGCTCTGGATTTAACCCTGTGGATTGCGCACCAGACACGGTTGGCAACGGGTAAGCAGGTTACAGTGCAAGTTGTTTATGTTTTGGATGCAGCGGATGCCTGTTCTCCTGCTCCATCCTTGCCGCTTCAGTGTTCCACCCCGTGGGGCTATGACCAGAAGGAGTTTGACCAGCGGTTGTATCGCGGTGTGATCGACACTGACTATCGTCCTCTCGATGCAGGGCATCGCTCTAATAGCGCTGTCGCTGAATCACCGATACGGGCAGCAGCCTGCCAACTCAATCAGTTTGACCAGGCCGATTTAATTCTTTGGCAGGCGCGCCATTTGGCGGATGAATGGCGTGGTTCTCTCAAAACCCATCTCCGTTTTGGGCAGGTGGCTACTGAATTGCGGCGGGTGGCTCAAGCAGAATCCGCTGCCTTACTGCTGTTAGGGTGCGATTCGGCCACACACCCATTAGTACAACAGTTAGAGACGGAGTTCCCTTGTGCTATCCTTGGCATTCCGCCGACAGGGTCTAACATCTAGCAATGGCGATTGTGGTGCAAGCTTTCTTAATGTTGCAAAATTTTGCATACAGGGTTTTCTACAGCGATCTCTTTATAAATATTATGAATAGACTCTGAAAGCAGCCTCAAGCAACGACACAGATTCGATGCTTGAGGTTACATTTAAGCGGTGATTGAGATTCATCTTTTCTCTGTTGAATCTGTTTTGAGGTGCAGGCGCTTCTTGGAGAAGAAGCGTACCACTTTGGCTACTTTTACTGTGGTTACTGATTCTTGCAAATGTTAAGGTCTGAAGCATCATGCGCGTGGTTGAGAGGATGCTTCAATGATGGATTGGGCTCTGAATCTACATCGGCTGTTTTTGCTTGTCGTTGAATCTGATTGGAGCGGTGCTGATCTCCTACTGTTGCTGTGTGGTGGCGCGATCGCCATTCTTGGTGGGGTATCCTTGTGGCTGGTGTACCAGCTTCAGCAGCACAAGCAAGTGAGCAAGCAACTGCTTGAACAAACTCAGAACAAGCTCAAGCGTCAAAATGAGGATCTGGAGCTTCATGTTGAGCAACGCACCGCTGCGTTACAACACCTTACGGAGCAGCAACAGGCTCTGGCAGAGGTCATTGGTAAGATTCGTGCCCCACTTGGGCTAGACGCTATTTTTCATTTGGCAGCGACCGAAGTGCGTCAGCTACTCAATGTCGATCGGGTGGGTATTTTTCGGTTCTACCCCGACTCAGGCTTTGATGACGGTGAATTTGTTTCAGAAGCGGTACTCCCGCCCTATGCATCGGCTCTCAAGCGCCGTATTCATGACCATTGTTTTGGCGAACGGTATGCGGTGCATTATCAGCAGGGGCAAATTCAAGCGGTAGCCGATGTGCTCAACGCGGGGTTAGCCGATTGCCATATTGCGGTTCTCTCACAGTTTCAAATCAGAGCTAATTTGATTGTGCCACTTCTGAGAGGCAAGGTGCTGTGGGGGTTGTTGTGTATTCATCAATGTTCTGAACCGCGTCAGTGGCAAACATCAGAGATTGAATTTGTTCGCCAAATTGCCGTTCAGCTTGATGTGGCGCTTTATCAGGCAGAACTGCTTCAGGAAACACAGGCAAAGACTCAGGAGCTTGAAGCAACCTTGCATCAATTGCAGGCGATGCAGCTTCAACTGGTGCAATCTGAAAAGATGTCGTCTTTGGGGCAACTTGTAGCGGGTGTGGCGCATGAAATCAATAATCCAGTCAATTTTATTTATGGTAATTTGGCTCACGTTGACCACTACACACAAGATTTGCTCGACCTTTTGCAGCTTTACAAAGAGATTTATGTTGTGTTGCCAGCAGATGTGCAGGCAAAGATTGATTTGATTGATCTGGACTTTATTTTGGCAGACTTACCCAAGCTACTAGCATCTATGAAGGTAGGCACCGATCGCATTCGTGAAATTGTTCTGTCGCTCCGCAATTTTTCGCGCTTAGACCAGTTTGAAATGAAGCATGTATGGCTTCATGAAGGGATTGACAGTACGCTGATGATTTTGCAGCATCGGTTGAAACCGTCTCCTCAGCAACCGGGTATTGAAGTGATTAAAGACTATGGTGAATTGCCGTTGGTGGAATGCTCGGCGGGGCAATTAAATCAGGTCTTTATGAATCTTTTGTCGAATGCGATCGATGCGTTGCAAGACGCTCATGCCAACGATGACAAGGACGTGAATCGCGATCGGCCCGGAGTGATTACCATTCAAACTCAAAGGCTCGATACAGAGCACGTTCAGATTGTGGTGCGCGATAATGGGCCAGGGATGTCAAGTGCGACGCAGCAAAAGCTGTTTGACCCGTTCTTTACAACAAAAGTTGTTGGTAAAGGGACAGGGTTAGGGCTTTCCATCAGCTATCAAATTATTGAACGACACGGCGGTACGCTACGTTGTGTGTCTACCCCTGATCAAGGTTCAGCCTTTTATATAGAAATGCCCATCGTGCAGGCAAAAAAGGCTTCCGACGCTAAAGTTACGGTATTGGCATCAGAATGAGGCGATCGCTGCTCTTAATTTGTCTTGAGCTTCTGACGCGTAAAATTAGGTTTGTCAAAAATGTAAGTAAATGAAAAAGTATTCAGCATGAGCGACTGCAAGCGAACACATTATCAATCAATTGGATATGCCACGGCGATTTTCCTTGCCTTCAGTACCATTTCTGTCACGATCGCTCAGCCACCAGGCAAAAGCTTCTGGTTAGATCAGGCAAAACCAGCCAACTGGAATAAACCGGGTGCTTCCCTACCCAAAGCGCCTTTATCCAGCGTTGATCTAGACAATTTCCACCAGTGCAAGGCGACGATACGACCTGCCACGGCTCCTGAAGATAAAGCCGTAAACAGTGCTGGATGGAAACTTTTTGGGTCTTATCAGCGGTTTGGGAAAGTGTCGCTTGTCACAGGTTTTAGCGGTGTCGATGGTATGTGCCGTCCGTTGGGCTATCAGGATTTTGTATTTGTGAATGGCAAATTTGCTGGAACGCTTTCCCCACAGCCAATGGATTCACGGACAGATGGCGCGTCTGGTCGCACCTACTTGTTTGAAGAGACCGAGCTTTCGGCTGAATTTGCACGCTACAAAGAGGCTGATGCACTGTGTTGTCCATCGGCTGAAAGTAGTGTTTCTTACCAGATTCGTCAGCAAAAAGGGCAGCCTGTGGTGGTTCCGACTGATGTTTCGACTAACCCTACGGGTCCCTAGAGAAGGCAAAAGGTAAAGGCAGAAGAGGTTGCTTCGCGTGCGTTCTAGCCTATTGAGCGTACTGATACCAATTTAAGCTGCACATTCTGTAGGGGCACGGCATTGCCGTGCCCCTCCCGGCGATTGATCTGAAGTAATCATGCTTTAAATTGGTATGACATATTAGGCTTAATTGAAACGACGATGGTTCCTTGGGTGGCGATCGTTCCTAGCGATCGCACCTTAAGGAGCCGTTAGTTGTTCAATCGGCTGAATTTAGCGTCCGCCTCGCCTACGGAGTCGATCAATGGTGACGGCAACAATAATCACCAGACCTTTCACCACCAACTGCCAGAAGTACGACATGTTTAGCAGCGTCAACCCGTTGTTTAGCACGGCGATAATCAGCGCACCCAGCAGGGTTCCTGGCATGGTGCCGATGCCGCCTGTAAAACTCGTGCCGCCTAAAATGACAGCGGCGATCGCGTCTAACTCATACCCATTCCCCAACAGCCCAGTAGCACTGTAGAGACGGCTGGAACTCATGATGCCTGCCAAGCCTGCCAGTAGACCGCTGACCCCATAGACAAATAGCAGCACTCGGTTGACTTTAATACCTGTAAGCCGTGCCGCTCGTTGATTGCCGCCCACTGCATAGATCTGCACACCCAATACAGTGCGTCGTAGCACAAACCAGCTTGCACCGATCGCTAACAGCGCAATCACTACCAACCAGGGTAAAGGCCCCAGGTAGTTGTTACCAATCCAGGCGAAACCAAGGTCGCGGTTGATGACCGTGGTACCGTTTGCCACAAGGTATGCCGCACCCCGCCAGGCGGTGAGTGCGCCCAACGTCACGATAAACGGCGGCAAATCTAGAAAGGCAATGAGCGCACCATTTGCCAACCCCATCAGCAAGCCTGCTAACAGCGCCACGGGAATCGCAGCCCAACTTAGCGCAGGCAATAAGGAGACCAGAACAGCGATGACAGCCGATACGCCAAGAATAGAGCCAACGGATAGATCAATGCCACCTGTGAGAATGACAAACGTCATCCCGGTTGCCAGCACGATGTTAATCGAGGCTTGCCGTGCAATGTTGACCAGGTTGCCGGGAGTCAGAAAGCTGGGCGAAAGCACGGTAAACAGAATGCAAATGAGCAGCAAAATCGGTAGAATGCCTGCTACTTGCAGCCAGTTTTTGGTGCTGCTTCGCTGTCGCGCTTTGGGTCGATCGCCCGTGTTCCGCCCCAGTGGGGTTAACTCGGTTTGACTCATAATGCGGTAACCTCCGATGCTCCTGTGGCGTAACCCATAATGTTCTCCTGTGTGATTTCAATGCCTGTTGTGCCGCCCAGTTCGCCAACCAGTTGCCCTTCGCGCATGACGAGGACGCGATCGCTCATGCCCACAATTTCTGCCAGTTCACTGGACACCATGAGAATGGCAACCCCTTGTGCAGATAGGTCACTGATAATGCGATAGATCTCGCTTTTGGCACCAATATCTACGCCACGAGTGGGTTCATCCAGCAGCAGCACTTTAGGTTTAATGGCTAACCACCGTGCCAGCAAAAGCTTTTGCTGGTTTCCACCCGATAAATCCATCGCGCGGATTTCTAAATTCGCCAGCCGGATATTGAAATCGCGAACGGCATCTGAGGCAATTTTGCCAATCGTGCCAAAGTTGATGACGCCGATTCTGGCATCCTCCCGCAGTGAATTGAGCGCAATGTTTTTGCCCGAACTCATCTCCAAAAACAAGCCCTGATCTTTGCGATCTTCGGGAACGTAGCCAATGCCTGCCGCGATCGCGTCTCCGGGTGAGTTAATCCGTAGCTGTTTACCATTCAGAAACACATCACCACTGGTCTTTGGATCGGCACCAAAAATGAGCCGCGATAGCTCCGTGCGCCCTGCACCCACCAAGCCTGACAGTCCGACAATTTCGCCTGCATGAAGCGTCAAGTTGGCTGGTTTGACCTTGCGTCCGTCGCTGATGTTTCTGACTTCCAGCACCGCAGCACCCACATTAGTCTGCCGCTTGTGTTCATAGAAATCGCCCATCGATCGACCCACCATCATCTGCACCAGGCGGTCTGCGGAAATTTCATCCCGCGTCAAGCTACCGATGTATTCGCCATCGCGCAGCACGCTAATGCGATCGGCGAGCGCATACACTTCTTCCATGCGGTGGCTGATGTAGATAATGGCAATGCCATCGCTGCGAAGTTTGCGGATGACTTCAAACAAGCGCTCGGTTTCCCGATCGGACAAGGCTGCCGTCGGTTCATCCATCACCAAAATGCGGCTTTTGTCTTTGAGCGCACGGGCAATTTCAAGCTGCTGCTGCTCAGCGATCGACAGAGTAGAGACCACATCATTTGGTTCAAAATCAGCTCCCAGAGTTGCTAACACTTCTGCGGCATGACGTTCCATCTGTTCGCGATCGAGAAATTGCCCCCGTCGCAACTCGCTGCCCATGAAGATGTTTTCCGTTACGGTCAAATTGGGTGCAACGTTCAGTTCTTGATAAATCAACGTAATGCCTGCACGTCTTGCTCTGCCCGGATCAGCAATGTCGATCGGTTCGCCGTTAATGCGAATTTCGCCTTCATCGGCAATATACGCCCCCGCCAGAATCTTCATCAGCGTGCTTTTGCCAGCGCCATTTTCACCCATCAAGGCATGGACTTCACCGGGATAAATGGTGAGATTGACGTTTTGCAGCGCGGGTACACCACTAAACCGTTTGGTAATACCTCGCATTTCTAAAACGGGTGTTGCGATCGGCGCATCAGGCACTGAGGTTTGTGTATCAATTGTCATAAACAACTCCCAAAAAATTTTATTGTTCTATTTATAAAGATGGAAGTTTCTAGATGGCTTGCATTCAGCCTTTAGCCTTTAGCCTTCATCCCTCACTCTCCCGTCCAGCCTTTGTAGCTACTGACGTTGTCGCGGGTAATGAGCTTAACGGGAATCAAAATGTTGGGGTCGGCAGGTCTTTTACCATGCAAAATATCGTTACCCACCTGCACGGCTTTCTGAGTCATGCCCAGTGGGTCTTGAGCAGCCGTTGCAACAAAAAGGCTCTTAGGGTCTTCGATCGCCTGTTTTGCTTCGGGTGCACCATCTACACTCACAATGAAGAATTCATTGCGTTTCGCCTGTTTGGCAGCGAGTTCTGCCCCAATGCCGCTAGGGTCATTGATCGAAAAGACGGCATCAATTTTGGGAAACGAAGTCAGCAAATCCGTCATCACGCGTAACCCACCATCTCGACTGCCTTCCGCGTTCTGGTCTTTAGACAGCACTTTGATACCTGGATTTTTGGCAAAGACGTCTTCACAGCCTTTCACCCGATCGAGCACTGAATTGACGGGCGGCCCGTTGACGATAACTACATTGCCCTTACCCTTGAGGCGATCAACAATGTATTGACAACTGAGCTGTCCCGCTTGCACATTGTTGGACGTAATCGTGGCATCCACGCCGCCATCAGCGCCCGTGTCCACCGCAATGACAATCAACCCTGCTTGCTTGGCTTTGGCGACTGCGGGGGCAATGCCCTTGCTATCAGCAGCATTCAGAATAACGACATTGGTATTGGACGCGATGAAGTTTTCAATCTGGTTGAACTGTTGATTCAGGTCATACCCACTAGAAACAATCGTCGTTCTCACGCTGTCACCACCAATCTTTCTGGCTTCTGCCTCTGCACCCCGTCCCATCAGCACAAAAAAGGGATTGCTGAGGTCGCCAACGGTCACGGCGATCGATTTCAAATCACCGCTTTGCACCGCCTTCTGAACGCCTTCATTAATCTGATTGCCTGCGGTACAAGCGACAAAGGCACTGCTAGCAAGACCCACGATGCCAGCCGCAAGACTGCCTTGACGGAGCGCGTTACGAATTGCTACTTTTTTCACGGTCATGTCACCCATTCATTAACAGAAAGTCAGTTAAAGCAGACTCATGGACAAATGCAAATGATGTCAATACAAACAATAGTGAATCGCTAAAGATTAAATCAGCAATACACTACGATCGGCAGTGCCAGACTTGCAGTATCAACGTTTTACAACCCGTATGAGTTGCCAGCAAGGCGATTGTTTCAGATGGTTTAATGCCGGGTTTCGCTTGAGCCGTAAGCTTAAACGTGAACCAGGCAATGAGTTTGCGTTTCTAAAATCACTACTAGTTACGTCTAAAGTAGATGATATAAACAGTCTCAGTGAATTAAACAACTTTGATTAAACCTGCTTGTCATTAAACTTGCAGCTATTGCTTTCATTTCACTTCCCAGATTTCTATCCTACCGTGATGGTTTGCAAAATAAAATCCTCAGACAAGCGTCTATACCCAAAGATAGAGTGCAGATTCTTGTGTGCTAAAACCCTTTTTAGAAGGCAGTTTTAGCTTTTCTCCTAACATTAAAACCGTCGTAAGCTTAATAAAAAGTAACTCCTGGCTCTCATCTAACCCGTTGGTACGCTTATGAATGCACCACATGTTGTTGTTTTTGGCAGCATTAATATGGATTTAGTTGCCCGAACGCCCTCACTGCCAGTTCCGGGTGAAACACTCTTGGGCTACAGCTTTGCAACCATTCCCGGTGGCAAGGGCGCAAACCAGGCAGTAGCTGTCGCGCGATTGCATATACCGACCGTGATGGTAGGGCGTGTAGGAAACGATGGGTTCGGGCAAGCTCTACTTGCCGATCTTCAGTCGGCTGAGGTTAACACATCAGATGTGTTGGTTGATGAAACTACTGCGTCGGGTGTGGCGATGATTGCAGTGGACGATCGAAGCGAAAATCACATTATTGTCATTTCAGGGGCAAACGGACAGATTGAGGCGATCGACGTTAATCGCGTCATCCAGCGCCTACCGGGTGCTGCTGCCCTCTTGCTGCAATTTGAAATTCCGCTTCCGGCTGTATTAGCCGCCGCGCAAGCCGCACATCAGGCTAGAGTTCGTGTGATTTTAGATCCAGCCCCAGCGCGATCTGACATGCCAGCGGAGCTTTATGCCTGTGTCAACATCATGACGCCCAATGCCGTTGAAGCAAGCAAATTGGTTGCTTTTCCGGTACATGATCCAACGACTGCTGCTCAGGCTGCCACTGTCCTACATCAACGGGGTGTGGAGACTGTTGTGATTAAACTAGGCGCAACCGGGGTCTTTTGTGCAACGCCAGACGAATCCTTTTTTATCCCGGCTTTTGCAGTGAAGGCGGTTGATACGGTGGCGGCTGGCGATGCTTTTAATGGGGGAATGGCCGCCGCCCTGTCAGAGGGCTTGTCAATACGGCAGGCAATCGTTTGGGGCGCAGCAACTGGAGCGCTCTCCGCTACTAAAGCAGGCGCACAGTCATCCTTGCCCGATCGCGCCACAGTGGAAACCTTTCTCAAACAGCACGATCGCTAGAATGGAGTCGCGATCGATTTGATATGCGCTCGATTCATTAGTTAGTATTATTTACCGAATAGTTTCTTTTCAATTTTTAGGCTTCTCCAAGTTAATCATCAGGGCGATTTAAGCTTTTCACTGCTTAATAAATGAAGCTCACTTATTAGCGTCCAAAGGAAGGTTATGTGGGAAAGAGACTATTACTAGCGATCGCATTCATCTGCACTTCTCTGATCACAATTAGTGCCGTGGGCTCCAGATAGCATAGGGGAAGCTCCTGCTTGACTGACAAAACTAAGAAGCCGGAATACGGTTGAGGACGGTCGCGCTGCACCGGACGTAAAATATGGCTGCTGAGCTGCAAAGGTCATCTGCGTTCAGTGAGTGAGAATTTTATTATTAGTTGTTAGTTTGAAGCCTTTTCTCAAAAACACTCATCGAGTCATTGAAGCGAGGTTATTTCTATGCTGCTAGAGTCTCCACCTAAGCCGATCGGTGAAAAGCGGATTACCTTTCGCGATCTCGATTGGTCGTCGTTTAAGCAAATTCAGCAATTGTTGACTGAGCGTACTCGTGCTCGCTTCATCTATGACAACGGAGTGTTAGAAATTACGAGGCCCCTTGAAAGCCATGAGCGCTATGCACGGCTGATTGAACTTTTTATCCGTATTCTGGTCGTTGAGCTGGGTATGAAAATTAAGACGATGGGGTCGACGACGCTCAATCGCGAAGACTTACTGAAAAGCGCCGAACCAGATAACGGCTATTACATTCAAAATTACGCTATGGTTGCGGATCACGAAATTGATTTAGAGCGTGATCCGGCTCCAGATTTAGTCGTTGAAGTTGATATTACCAACACTGATATTAATAAAAATCGGCTCTATGCCAGTATGGGTGTACCGGAGTTTTGGCGATTTAATGGACGAGCATGGAAGATTTTGTGCCTGGTGGATGGTCATTACGTTGAGCGCGATCGCTCTTCCACCTTTCCCTCAGTGCAAAAAACAGATCTATACCAATTTTTAGAAGCGGCATTACTGGATGAAGTGTCTGCCGAAATCAACTTTCGCCAGTGGGTGCAACAGCAACGGTAAATGGCTCATACCCAATTATTTAAACAGTGGTAAAAGATCAAACTCTTGGCGAATCTCTAGAAGAGAGCGATCGAGCAACGGCTCAAACTCCAGAAAAGGAACACGATTATGGCGTTTACGGGTTTTGAACCAAATTGAGACTAGCGCTGGAATTAATAGCGGAAGCACCCTGATCACTGCTCCGTAGAGCCAAAGAACTCCCTTTTCTCTGATCATGTCGTCGTACATGACATCAACAGCAGGTGTATTTCTCATCTCACGGAACCGTTGAAAGGTACACTCACTTGTCCACCAAAACAACGGTAATATCTTTAATTCGTCATACATTCCTGTATCGCAACCATAGATAACATGACCAGCATCATGCGCCCGCAAAACTTTGGCAAATTCAGGTGGTTGCGTGTCCGGCGACGTCAGGTGCGGGTTTAGCGCGTAGTATTCCTCTAAACCTTCTCGAAGGGTTTGAGTGCTGTCTTGAGCCATGTAGTGAGAATATTGTTTCATCATTCTATTTCGATACGATACGGTATCGTTTTTAAGATAGCACTTATGACTGATGCAAGTAAAAAGCCGCCCGGAAGACCTCGGAGTGCCCAATCTCATCAAGCTATGCTGCAAGCCACTTTAGAATTGCTGGCAGAAGTTGGCTTTGAGGCGATGAGCATTGATGCGATCGCTGATCGCGCTGGTGTAGGAAAGACAACTATTTATCGACGCTACAACGGTAAAGAGGAGTTGACGGCTGATGCGATCGAGAGCATCCGCGAAGAGATAGTCATTCCTGATACAGGAAAGCTTGGGAGTGACATTGATGTCTTAATTAAGAACGCTGCACAAATGACGCTCAGTCCTCTTGGGCGACAAACAGTTGCCATGATTATTAGCAGCGCATCAAGCAATCCTGGGTTTGCCCAGATTTATTGGACAAAATACTTACAACCTCGAAGACAGGCGTTTGCTGTTGTCATTGAGCGAGCCAAAGCAAGAAATGAGGTTCCGATGGATTTAGATCCAGATTTAGTATTCGATGCCATGAGCGGCATTATGCTTTACGCCTTGATTTTTCAGCCAACATCAGAAGATTGGACGGCATATGTTCGTCGTGCCTTGAGCCTGCTTTTTGGAGACGCTTTGGGCTAACTTGAGGTGAAACACTGACAGTCACACTTCAGGTTGCCATCCTATATCCATGCCTCAAGTCGCTTAACAACTAGCAACGTTTCAAACTCTGAATAAGCTATGGTTTCTCCGCTCGATCGCCCCATCATCTTTGAGCTTGTCGTCCAATCCGGGCATCCCAACCTTTTGGAAGGCTTAGATGTTTGGTTGCGTTTGGGGTTGCTTTCGGAGGCCACCGTTTTACAAATCTGTGCCGATCATCTCACATGCCCCTTACCAGAGTTGATCGTGGTGCGATCGACCGACAATGATTTTGCCGCAGCCAATGATTTTGCGACTGAAGACGCACGTGTTCCTGTAGGGGCAAGTGTAGCGGTTGAACGTTCGCCTAGCCCAATCGCACGAGGCATTCAATCCTTTATGGCAGAAGTCAGTGTGATCTGGCTGCTGTTTCTGGGTGTGTTCATGGTGGTGGTGTCGTCTGGGGTGTTGGCAGCAACTCAGTGGCGCAATTTTTCTCCGATCGGGCAGTACGGGATTTTGTTTGCCTATACGCTGGCTTTTTGGGCAGCAAGCGTCTGGACGGGACGACAGCCCAAGCTGCGATTGACAGCAAGAATGCTTCAGATTGCTACGCTGCTGATTATTCCCGTCAATTTCTGGATGATGGATGGCTTTCGGCTGTGGAGTGGTGGGCTGGGCTGGGGGATAGCAGCGATCGCAGCGCTGGTCTTGACAGGCATTACGGTGCAGTTGCTTAAACCGGAGATGGGGAGTCGGGAGTTGGGAGTCGGGAGTCGAGACTTGCTTCCACTCGGAACCGAGATCGGGTTGAGTTGGCTGCACTGGGGCTGGAGTTGGGCAGGCTTTCCTCTAGTGGCGACTTACGTAGGGACGATCGGGGCGACGATCGCGCTGGTCTATCAGGATCGGGAGTTGGGAGACGAGAGTCAGGAGTCGAGAGTTAGGAGTCAGGAGCCAGAAGCGGTCTCTGAGGGGACGGAGGTTCAGGAAGATTTAGCGGATGTAGACGAACTTGCTCCCCTCGCTTCCCCTGCTCCCTCTGCTTCCCCCCAACCCCTTTCCACCATCACGATCGCAATCGCCACTCTTCTCCTCCTTGCTCGTGCTGTTTTAGCAGCAGGCGTACCCATCGACCGACTTGGTTTAGCGGTGGGAGTCTGTGGCTGGTTGCTGTGCTGGCTGGGGCGACGAGATGCCAGTCGCATTGGTTGGCAGCGGGGTGGTACTGGTTTATTGTTGATTGGCTGGCTGATTGCTGTGACAGTCACTCCACCCTGGCAGGCGATCGCCATCAGTGGGCTTAGCATATGGTTGTTGGCGGATTATCTGTTGCGATCGAGTCAGGGGCAGTATCTCATAGCAGGCTGGTTTGTAGGGCTGCAAACGGTTTGGCTGCTGTGGCGTGCCGTCCCTCCAGACTGGCAGCAGCGTGTCATTGAAACGAGTATTCAACTGGCTGGGCAAGCGGGAATGCCAGTGGCGCTACTGGGGATAGCGGTCTTTCCATACGTGCTACTCACACTAGGGTTGGCGGCAAGATTTCGCCGTTGGCAGCAACCCGATTTGGCGAAACGGGCAGAATGGTTGGCATTGGGGCTGGGGCTTGTTCTCACAGCCATCAGCTTTGGCAATAGCTGGACACGATCGCTCAATTTAGTGCTATTGACCGCTACGCTGATTGCTCTTTTGCGAGGGCGCACTCGTCCAACCGCTGCGCTGCTTTACCTGACGCATGGCACTGGGCTAGCCGCGATCGCCTCTCTCATACACCTGTGGTTGCCCAACCTGAACCAAAACACCTGGGCAGCGCTTTTACTTGTTGGTGCGATCGCTGAATGGAGCCTAAGCGCTAGTCTCCTCCTTCCCCCTCACTCTTCCTCCGCTTCCCCTTCCCCCTCCGCTCACCCAGCGCCCCCTGCCTTCCCCCTCCCAAGCTGGCAGCAAAGCACCTGGCATGCAGGTCTTCTCCTTGCTGCTAGCAGCTATGTACTCTTGTCTACCAAAGTGCTGGGTGGATGGTCGCTGTGGGAGCTTGTGAGCCACACCTTTGGAAATACCACAACCTGGGGCAGCATGTGGCTAGCAGTACCCCTTGCCTTGACAGTGTTGGGTAGCCGTAGCCGCCTCCCTCAACGTCGATCGGCGAGCGTTTTGAGCGTGATCGCCCTGTTTTTAGTGCAGCTCTTGATGTTCGATTCTGCTCCTGCACGGTTGATTGGGTTAGGGACGGCTACTGTGCTGATGTTGAGCAATACGCATCAGTTACGGCAGTTGCTGACAGCCGTGATCACTATTGGCTTTGGGCTTACGTTTGCGGCGGCTGTAGTCTGGGAGGTTTTTAAAGATTCGCTCACGGTTGAGCTAAGTGTGAATCTGCTGTCGATCGCCCTGCTCCTGCTGTGGCTGCTGTGGGGATGGCTATGCCGTCGTGAAACAGTGCTAGCAACCCTCTATCGACAGGCAACAGATGGATGGGCGATCGCGCTTGCAGTCGTAACCCTGACAGTCCTGACGCTCTGTCATCTAGTAGTCTATATACAGATTGAGTCTCCCCACTGGCAGTACTTAGCGGCTGCTGGCATTCTCTTTCTGGCTACCAGTTATCGCACCTGGCAACGGCCTCAAAACCCAGGCTTCTATGCGATCGCCTGGAGCCTGGAACTTATGATTACAGGCATCATCTCGCTAACTGGACGATCGCTTGATGCGGTGGCGATCGTGAACCTTGCCCTTGGTCTAGGAACGCAACTTTTGGGTGATTGGTGGCAAGTGCATCGGGGAGTCAGGAGTCAGGAGTCAGAAGTCACCAATCTGCGGCCAGAGACTCATTCCTCATCCCCCATCCCTCATCCCTCATCCCGTCCTTTCCCCCTTTCCAGTTGGCACCTCATCCCTCTTCTTTATGCCCTGATTGGCTTGCTTCTCCAACACCGCTCGTTTACCGCTACAACCGGGCTTTACACGCTGGCGGCAGCGCTCGTTGGGATTGGTGTAGGGCGAAGGCACCCCTTCAAACCATTGATTTATCTATCAGTGTTGGGGGGTTCGATCGCAGCGTATGAACTCTTGATTTACCAACTCTCGCAGGCAAAAGGCGGCGCAGCAGGGGATGGCCTTGTTCTGATGGCAGGATTGGCGGCGGCGATCGCGATCGTTGTTCAACTCCTGCAACGCTGGCTGGTGACCTATCTACGGCTTTCGGTTCACGAAGTAGCAGCGATCGCTCATTTACATTGGGCACTGGGCAGTGCGTTACTGCCACTTGCGTTCGTCAGTTCATTAAGTAGCACTGGAGAATGGCTGTGGACAAGCATCGCGGCGACCTTAGCGGCGTATGCATTGGCGATGGGGAGAGAGGAGAGAGGGGAGAGGGGGGCAGGGGAAGCAGCGGGAGCAATTCAGACCTCTACACCCTACACCCCACACCCCACACCCCATACCTCATTTCTCATCTGGACTTACGCAGGTATTATCGAAGCGATCGCCACGATCGCCCATCTTCTGCACCAGTTGCTTCCAGATAGCTTGCTGCTGGCGTGGGGCGGGACGATCGCGGCAGGGCTAGCTTTCTTGCTGTATCAATTGCCTTGGCGACGGTGGGGATGGCAACGCGAACCGTGGGAGCGATCGGCGGCGATTCTACCTATAGCGGTAACTGTGCTGACGATTGGCGCGATCGCTATTCAGGGTTTGTTCATTGTGGCAGCGTTCTACGCCTGGTTAGCAAAAGCGGAACGACAAATACGGCTTAGCTACATCGGTGTGTTGCTGGCAGACTGGGCGGTACTGCGGTGGTTACATAATCTGAGGGCAGAAGAACCGCTGTGGATTGCTGCACTGGTGAGTCTATCGCTGTTGTATCTCGCGCAAGTTGACCCCACATTTAGAGGGGCGAGCGATCGTGACAAACGCCATCTTTTACGGAGTTTTGCAACAGCACTAGTCTGCCTGACTGGATTTTATCAAGCGGAAGTAGGCATTGCAGGTGTATCGTCCCTCTTACTGGGCTTTCTCAGCATCAGTCTTCAGCTTGGGTTTATTCTGGCTGGCTTGGTGTTGCGTATTCGGGCCTTTCTGTTTGTCGGTACGGCTGCGTTTGTAATCCAGGTATTGCGACAACTTTGGCGCTTTATCGACAATTACTCGTTGCTGCTATGGGCATTGGGCATTTTGCTGGGATTGGTATTTATTTGGGTTGCGGCGACGTTTGAAGCGCGACGATCGCAAATTTCTGCCCTGATACAATATTGGGTCACTGAACTCGAAGCCTGGGAATAGCAGACAGCATCGATGCGTCAAAGGGGCTCAAATTTACTGCGGCACTTTTCAGTGCTTGGAGAGAAGAATGGTCTGCATTTCCTTCATTAATGCCTCTTGTTCCTGTCGCAAGCTCTCTAAGCGATTGAGAATTTCAACAAGCCGCTTTTGAGGCATTTGTTCCTCATTGAACTGAGTGAGTGGAAGATTATCAGTGCGCTTAAGTAACTGAAATACACCTCTAAACAGTGATTGAATTAATCTGAGTGGTGCTTGTAAAATCAACAAAAAAGCCTGTTGCGTAAATTGGGCGATCGCTCCCAACAAGCTCCAGGTTAGAAAAAGAGTCAGTAGAACTAGCGCGATCGCCCAAAAGGGATGAGCGACTAGCCAAGATACCATTGGATGTTCTTCTAACCATAACTGATTTGAAGTCACAACCAGATTTTGAATGCTGCTAGAAAGCATTTCACTGACTTGCCCTGTTTTTTGCCATGTCTCATTCAGTGAATTTTTTGTCTTTCCTGCTGTTTGAGTCAGAGAAGTTGCCGCATCGTTTAGCACCTGTACAGCAATGCTGGTAGCAGCATCGAAAGCTCCTGATGCCCGTCCAGTGTTTTCTACGATGGTGTTTGTAGCCTGATTGGTAGACTCTGGGATGGTGCCTATGTTGTTGCTAATGGCACCACTAGTTGTCTCCAAGACAGACGTTTTTAGGTTTCCTATAAATGCATTTAGATTACTGATCGATTGGCTTAGATGACTGGTCAACGTCTCGATCGAGTGCTTCGGCTCTTCGGCTAAAGTTCTCGCATTGCTAAGTGCGCTTTTTGCTTCAGCATTGGCTGAGTTTGTTGCGTTAGCTATAAAGCTATAAACGGCGGTCTTCGCACTTTGTATCATTGGAGATAAATCAATTGCCATAGTTGTTCTCTCCGTTAGTGGGCAATTTCCTCTAGGTAGCTTTAGCGATGCCTAGATGATTGCAAGCTGGTATTAGTGTATCTAAACGCTGAGGTTTCTAGATCGTGGTGAAACTAAGTGCAGCCGACATAACCTCTGCTTAAAGCTTTCTTGAACGATCATTTAATCAATGCCACTGCCTGGGCTGAAGCAGGTACAATCAGTTCCAGATTGGCAATCTGTCGCGGGTGAACTGAAGTGGTTAATTTCGCTGCTTCAGTTCACCCAATTATTATTTAGAA
Source organism: Stenomitos rutilans (assembly GCF_059505485.1). Lineage (NCBI taxonomy): Bacteria > Bacillati > Cyanobacteriota > Cyanophyceae > Leptolyngbyales > Leptolyngbyaceae > Stenomitos > Stenomitos rutilans. Next base: position 8,627 of record NZ_JCACKR010000084.1, on the reverse strand, counting down.
CAAGTGATGGGACGAAGTACTATGAATCAGCAGTTGCCCCAGCTCATTTGTCATGTTGTCGACCGCTTGCAAGCCATTGAGGGAATTGTGGCAATCGCCTTGGGTCGATCGCTATCCTGGATGAGACTGAGCAGAAATTGAGGCAGTGGTATGGCGATCGACAGTTGGTCGTGTCAAACGCAACTAACTTTGACATTTCTTGCGTCTTATCTCTTCAACTCTAAGTTAATCGATGGATAGCAGACGCACTGCTTCGCCGAATGGAAACTGCTCTAACGCTAACCCGCCAGGCGTCACAACCCATAGCGTCGGTAGTTCAGGTGGCTTTGAAGGGAAGGTTCCATAGCCATCGGTCAGGTAAATGCTAACGGCTTGACTGTGTCTATCCCACTCCTGGTTGATCGCTTTAAAGAAGGGTACAAAGGAAGTTCCGCCGCCCCCCTGCGGTTTGGGTAAATTTTGCTGCGACTCTAACTCATAGGGTTCATACACATCGGCATCTGCGTAGTACAACAGACAGTGGAGATGTGGGTAAGCCGCCAAAATGCCATAAACTTCACTCAAAAATGCCTGGAGTTCTACCTGCCCGATCGACCCGCTTGTATCCACTGCCACAAAAACATTCACCGATTCGCCAATCAGCGATTCCAAATATAACCCCTGGTACACAAATCGCCATCGAACCCCTGAAAATCAGTCGGCGTTTGCATCAGATAGCGCCACAAATACGATCGCCAGTCCAGTTGGGGAGTGGTCACTACGCCTAGCTCTCGCTCCAGTCCTGCGGGCAGGTTGCCATGATGCACCGTTCGCGCAATCACCGTTGCCTGTTGAAGTGCGTTTTTCCAGTGGGCTTCTAGGGCTGCTTTCTGAGCTTGGGAAAGGCTATCAGACGCAAATGAGTTCGCGGATGCTGGCTTGGATGCATTGGCTTGAGGCTGGTTTGCATCCTGACTCAAATCACGCGATTGAGCTGCATTCTCTGTATCTTGACTCCGATCTCCGATCTGAGCGGTATTCTCCCTCACCTGCCCTTGATCGTTCGTCTGGGAACCACGGCCTTTATCCTGATTTTGACCGTCTGCTTGAGAAGTATCATCGCCAGTTTGTTCTCGATCGTGTCTCTGAGACCGATTGTCCTGGTTCTGGTTCCGATTGTTTGACTGAGAGATATTACCGGTTTGGTCCCGATCGTTTCCTTGAGCGTTCTTGCTGCTTTGCTGCACCTGCTCACTTGAGGGAGTCGGACTAGACTGATTTTGCTTCTGAGTTTGGTTAGAATCAGTATCCTCTGGCGGACGATCGAGCAAATCAGGGTTAGGTAAACTCATTTGCTCCGAATCTTGTTTCAGCAGCAGTTCATATACTTCTTCTACACCGAAATGTTCTAGTTTGGGATCGCATAATCCGTTGGGCGGTAATTGAAAAACACCTTGCTGAATAATCATGCCGTTCACGACAATATCAGCAGCAATATTCCAGAGTTTGGGATCGCGCACTCCTCGTCGCAAAGGATGTAGTAGAGCAGCGTGCAAGACTTCGTGCAGGAATAGCCCGTCCTGTTGAGCAGCAGGTAGGGAGAGTAAATAGTCTGGATTAAAGAATATATCCTTGCCGTCCGTTGCGGCTGCGGGAGTCTGCTGCGTAGGGATAAACTGAGCAAAGAGAGCCAGTGTGGCGAAGAAAGGAGATTTCATTCGCAACCGCAGGAGAGAGGCACTGATCAGGGTTTGAAAGTCCTTCACGAATCTTCAAATTGCCAGGTGTCAGGTTCTATTGTAAAAATGCCCTTAATTTCAGGGCAAACTAGCATCATTACTGCCTTACGGCCTTACGGGATACTGCTATGAGTCGCGCCACCCGTCTTGCTCTTGCTGATCATACCGCTCCTGATTTACTCAAGCAGCTTGCCGACGATGAAGATGCAGACGTTCGTCGGGCAGTTGCCAGCCATCCCAACACGCCGCAAGACGTTCTCCTGAAGCTGGGCAAAGAGTTTCCTGACGCGATCGTTGCCAACCCGATTTTCAACATTCTGCTGTTAGAGAAACCTGAGAGTTTATTTATCCGCCTATCTTTAGCTCGTAGCTCAACGGCTTCCGGTGAGACGTTAGCAAATTTGTCTACGGTGCCAAGCCTGGAAGTCTTGGGTGCGATCGCCCAGAAGCCCAACACGCCTATTTCAATTTTGGAGCAGCTTGCCCAACACCCTGAAACAACTGTGCGATGTCACGTTGCCAAGAATCCCAACACCCCAACGTCACTATTGATTGAATTGGCAGAAGATTCAAGTTTTGATGTTCTATCCGCAGTTGTCAAAAATCCCAATACACCCGCTGATATTCTCTATCGGTTTGCCAGTTGGCGGAATAATGAAATACATCGGGCAATTCTGCAAAAACCTGGTGTCCCAGCAACCGTATTAGAGAAATTAGCTGGAGAAGAGTCTTGGGAAATTCGCAGTCTGGTTAAGGCTCATCCAAATGCTTCAGAGATGGCGATCGCGCTTGCTGAGTTTATGGAGGAAAAACCGGGAACCCCTGTTCATTTCTTGGAAATGTTTGCAGCCGATAGCCATCCTGCGGTGCGTCGATTAGTGGCTGACCATCCCCATACACCCTCCCATGTGTTAGAAGCACTGAGCCTGGATGCCGATGAGGATATTCTCCTTAAAGTGGCAGAACATCCTAATGCGTCGGCTAGCACTCTAGAGCGCATCGCAGAGTGGCTGATAGAACTTTGCACCAGCCTGCTCAAAAATCCTAAAACCCCTGCCAAGCTTCTTGCACGGCTGGTTGACGCACAGACTGAGGACGTGCGTTACAGAGCTGCAACCCATCCGAATACGTCCCTTGAGAGTGTCGCAACGTTGGCAACCGATCCGAGCGGTCGAGTCCGAGAGGGAGTACTAAGACGCCATGATTTGACCGAAACTGTTCTTGAGACGTTAATAGAAGCGACTTTAGCTCAGACTGAGACGCAGGAAGGTGACTGGGATGATGAGGATATTCTTGACGAGATAGCAACTGAAACTCAGGAAGATGATTTGGATGGAGAGTGGATTCTCAGAGGGATAGCAGGGCATCCCAAAACGCCGCCCCACATATTAGAAATGCTGGCGACGAATCCGCCAGACTCGCTCCACCAACGCTTTAGATATGTGTTTGATCATATTCGCAGAGCGATCGCCAGCAATGTTAATACACCGACAGCCATCCTTGAAGAACTCGCTGGAAATTATCGATCGCAATCGACCGCCATCAGCGAAGAACTACCTGGAGATTATGATGAGAGTGTTATAAAAGCAGCTAAAAAAACGCTAAAGATAAAATTTAAGCCCAATTAAATCTAAATTCATAAACCCACCAATTGCTGAAACTCCTGCAAAAATTTCTGAAGTTGAGCATCTTTCTGCACCAGTTTTGCCAGGGTTCCCATCTGTCCTTTGCTCCGCATGACTCGAAACATATCGATGGCAAATAGCTGTACCCACTCCGCTGTCGCCGTTTGACTGAGCCAGGTAAAGGCGCTGTAGGCTTGATTTGCGTCTGCTGCCCGTACCGTCAGACCGATCGCTGTGGCATAGCGGGCAGACGGTTCAGTGGGAAAAGCCATGCGATCGCCATTCCCCTTCAGAATGGGCGTGAGATCCGGTAGGGTGCGGTAAAGTTGAAGATACGCCGCAAACTCTGCCTCTGCCGCCACTCCGACCGCTGGCGCAATCCCTAACCCTGCTGTGTGCAGCGCACTTGCCATCACCCACGATCGCGGCGAACACCAGGCAGGCTGCTGGGGGTCAAACTTATGCAGTAGCGTCGATCGAAACGAGAGAAACGCGATGGTTTGTTCGTGTACGCCTGTTTCTAGCGCATAGGCTTTGAAACTCTCAAAGTCTGGCTCCACCTGAAGATGTAGAAACCGATTTGCCAGGGGTGCAGGCATCTCAAATACCGCCGCCCGATCTTCTTTGCGATTCCCTGCTGCCCAAACAAACCACCCCTCTGGAACTGTGTAGGAACCCACCCGACGATCGAGAATTAATTGCTGAGCGACTCCCTGCATAGCTGGAGGAGCCATATTCAGTTCATCGAGAAAGAGAATACCCCTCCCCTCACGGGGCAAAAATTCTGGCGGATACCACTTGGAAATCCCGTCTATGGCAACCGGAAGCCCTCGCAAATCCGTGGGGGCCAGTTGGGAGAGTCGCACATCGATAAAGTCGATCGCCTTTTCCAACGCCAGTTGACCCACAATACTCGATTTGCCGATTCCTGGAGATCCCCAAATCATCGTGCTGATCTTCAAGTTTTGGGTGAGGAGACGATCAAGGTAGGCTTTCAGTTCAGTGGGAGTCATAATGAAGCAATCAATGACCAAATCGTGAAAAGAAGATTCAAAAATCGCGGAGCTTACTGCCAGGTAGATTGGCTGAAGTAAACTTCCTGCCAGGCTTTCCTGGAGTCGGTGTCCTTTAAAGCTTTTTGTGCTGCATGACGGACATTGGAATCATGGTCGGTTGATAGCTGAATTAGGAAGGTTTCTGGAGTACTGGGATTTTCGGCAACTCCTGCACGAACCGACGCAGATGGACTTTTCAAGAATTGGCGAATGATCTCCTCCGGCATGGCAGGATTTCTAGCTAGGAGCGTGTGCTTGGATGGATCATGCTTGAGCCAATCCATCAAGATTGGCATGGGTGTATTTGGATGCATAGCCGCAAGCCATTGGTGAATCCGGTTTGAGCTTTTTGCTAATTTTTCTAATGCTGTAATGGGAAGATGGGGGTTGATTTCGAGCCGTGATCGGGTATCAAAATTATCCTTCTCAAGCAGCAGGAACACCAGTCGATCAGAAAGGTTGGGACTTAAAGCGACGGAGTTTTTGACATAGTATGGACTGCGATCGCCCACAATCAATTCCTCTAACAGATCTTCTGGTGTGTTGGGATTCAGGGCGACGGCACAAAGCAGCCAGACTTCTGATTGATCTTCCGCCAGTGTTCGGAGAAGATCAGCAGAGATTGGTCGTCTAGCAATTTCAATCTTGGCAGAGACGGCACCTCGGACTGCCAAAATTTCGATCACAGGTTTGGGTAGCTTCGGTCTAAGCATAAGCGCCTGATCAACTCTATCCGTCATTGGGTTTCGCAGTCTGTCATCTCTAGTCGCGATGACTTCAAGCACATCGTCAGGCGTATTGGGATCTTGAATGACACTTTCCAAAAACTCACACCAGGGTTCGCTTTGCTCTGCAATTGAGCGAGTTGCTTGTTCTACGAGGACTCGCTTGGGTGTTTCAGGCTGTTTAGCAAGCCACGTTGAAAAATCTATCCGACGCTGATTGATTGCCCAGTTTAGAAAGAAGGTCGGGATGCACTCCTCTTTCAAGATGCTGTCTACCGTCGGGCGAGGAAGATTATTAAAGAGATCTGGATTTTCTAATAACAAAAGAGATACCACAGGATTCTCTAATAGCTGCTTTGGAAACTCCTCACCTAGTTTGAACAGAACTTCTACAGGTACATTGGGATTTGCCGCAACGCCACAACGGGCTTCCTGATCTGAACTGGCGGCTAATTCTCGCAATAGCTCTGGATCAGCATAGGAATTTCGAGAAACGATTCGTGCGAGTTCAACGCTTTGCTGGACGAACTCCCGCAATTTCTCTACAGGCGTTGCTTCGTCTGCGGCTTGTTGTTCTGGCGTTAGCATAGTCAGGATCGATCGCGTCTTACCTCAATATGCCCGATCCGATCGACCCAGTTGTCAATTGAGAATGCTGGAGCTGGTCATAAGTCGCCTACCGTCGAGTTGTTCGTTGCTGTGGCGGAAAATTAAGGCGAAAACTCCCGTAATTTCGCTTTCAGAGCAACCGAGATATTAGGATTTTCAGCCACTGCTCGACGCACTTCTGGTCGGTCATCCTGCGCCAGTTGCTCTAGAACAGATAGTGGAGTCTTGGCATTCGCAGCAACCGCCGCTCGAATTGTGCGAGTTAAGGCTTCGGCTAGATGAGTCAGCGTTGTCTCAGTTGTGTTGGGATTGGCAGCAATTTTCAGAATAATGTCTCTTGAATTGCCATGAGATAGCATTTCAGTCAACGCTAACTGCTCAAGCACTAAGGCAAACGCATATTCAAGCAGTGAGGAGACGCGCGAGGTCGTTGTTGTCCCATCCTGCTTTCAGCCGTTTCGCCTCGATGCCGTTTTGGGTCTCAGTGTCTTGACGCAAAAGGTTGAGCGCTATATGCCGGATCGGGGAAAGGTCTTCGGGAGCATGGTCTTTGCGAATGCGAGAGGCATCTTCATCAAAGGCAACATCCAAGACCCAGTGGACTTGGTTTTCAATGCCCCAATGAGCGCGAACGGCGTAGGCAAAGCGTTGAACATTGCCATCAAGGCTCACCAAATAGTAGCGCTGCTCAATTGTGGGTGCTTGTCCGGCTCAACGGCGTTCCGATTCGACTAAGCCAACCCGTCGAAGTCCGACCCACAACGGAGCATCAAGCAAGTGCTCAACCCCATCGAGCAACCAGTAACGACGAATTTCAACACGACCATGACCTGACTCAATAGTCTGATAAAACTCGTGGGTCACGTCTTTGAACGCAATCTTGCGCGTCCATTGGAACAGTTGCTCGACATCCTGGTGAAGGTTGCCCTGATTGCCTTTGAGACTCAGAACATACTCCCCACCACCAGCGATAATTTGCTTGGCAATGTCCTTTTGCGTACCCATCGCGTCAATGGTGACGATGCAACCGTGCAAGTCTAGCACCGCCAGCAATTGTGGAATCGCTGTAATTTCATTCGACTTCTCATCCACCTTCGTCTGTCCGAGAACCAAGCGATTTTGGCTTGCCCAAGCACTGACCATATGAATCGCTCCTTTGCTACCCCCGGTCTCGTAGGAATGCCGCAGGGTTTTGCCGTCAAGCGCAATCACTTCTCCCTGACTCAATTGCGCCACGCTCCGCACCCAGCTCAAAAAACAATTCTGCAAGGCTCCTGGGTCGAGTGCTGCAAATAACCGAGCGATGGTGTCGTGGGAGGGAATACCATTGGGCAACCGCAGAAAGCCCCTCAACCACTCCTCCTTCGCACACCCGTAGTTTTCAATGTCGACCCAGGTATCGGCACCGCAAATCACCGCACAAATCGTCAGTCCAATGATGTCAAGTAGCCCGTGCTCCAGCAAAGGCTGCGATCGCGGGTCTTCCAGGTGCTTGAAATGTGCTAGCAATGGGGCGGATGATTCAACCAACTGAGGCATAGCTTCCTGCTTTCTGTTTGTTGCCCCTCAAGCCTCGCATTTCGAGTATGCGGTTGCCCTGACTAATCTTCACAAATGTACTACTTCTCTAAATCGACATAGTGGCATTAAAAACGAAAGCCCCGAGAGGCTTTCGCGTCTTTCAAGGCTTTCGTTTCAAGGCTTTTGAGTTGTATGGGCGATACTGGATTCGAACCAGTGACCCCTTCCGTGTGAAGGAAGTGCGCTACCACTGTGCTAATCGCCCTGACAGTACGCGCAACCCACTTCAGGGGTCACGTTACGTCTCTCTTTTCACAGTATTGCACACTTCTCTGCACACACTTTTCACACTTGATTAAGGGTAAGCGCTGATTACGTTACGCTTTCAAATTTTGCATTATGAGAGAATCAGGTAGTGCAGTGATGGGAGGTTGAGTTATGGCTAAAGGATTCGGTAGAGGCGGGGCAAGAGAGGGTAGTGGCAGGAAACCAAAATACCTTACAGACAACGAAACATTGAGTATTAAGGTTCCCGCCAAGCATAAAGAAGATGTTCGTAAAATGGTTGAAATCATTGATGAGCTTATTGCACAGGGTTTTACCGTTGAACAAGTAGAGGAACTATTAAAGAAAGCTATGGAAAAATAAGCATAAATACTTATTGACGGTCAACTTCACAACCGTTAGTTTGATTAAGAGACCGAATCAAATTAAGGAGATTGAGAAATGCGTTACAACTACCCCACCAAAAATGAATTGCTTGCTAATCCTGACAAGGTATTTCAGATGAAACGCATTGAACTTCAGTCATGGGGTACATGGTTTCGCAATAACGGTTACGAGATGTGCAAGCTTAATGCTCCAAGTGCTTTAATCGCTAATGCTGTTTATGACGCGTTTGTATTAATGGCTCAACTGAGAGCTGAATGTTCACCTGTTGAACCCGTCACACCTGAAAAAGAGACGATTTCAACTCCTACTCCTATGAACCCCGCTAAGCGCGACTACCCCATCACTAGCGAAACCGCCTTAACCAGTCCTTTTATGCGGTCGCAGCTAAAAGGAGACCTGCTAGAAGCGCTAGACCGTTTTTTCAGTAACGAGTTACTGTTATTCCCCCAAGTCACTTTTCACTTCTCAAAAGCCCGTTAACCCTTCTGTGTTCCCTGCTGAAAAAGAGACGATTTCAGACTCCTACTCACCCCTACACCACACCCTTATGAGCTACACCATTCGAGTCTATGCACCTAACGGAGAATGCCTCATGAACGAGAACCATACCTTCTCTAGCCCAGACCGTGCTGAGAGCTTTGCTCAAATATCGCCTCACCCTGCAGCTCCAGGTGCGTCAGTTCTTCTGCTTCAACTCCGTCT
>NZ_JCACKR010000083.1:0-2290 GCF_059505485.1 Stenomitos rutilans | reverse complement strand
GCTCAACGTAGTGCAGCAGTCGTTCTCTCGGCTTCACCAAAAGCTCGGAAGAGCCTGAGGATGACGGATGCGCGACAGCTACAAGTCGGGTTGCTTCGAGCTTTGTAGGATGATTCGCTCATAGCCTCAAGGGGTGAGTGTGCTAAACAGCGCCACGCAAAAGACACTAGAGGATCGCCCTATGGAGGAGAGCCTGGAGTGTCTGGGAAAGTCATTGCAACTTATCAAGTCAGAGCGTATATGAAGGCACGAGAACTCGGCTTAACGCAAGCTGATGCGGCTTCGATTGCCGACTTTTCAGCCCGCAGCGGACAACGAATTGAAGCTGGGGATTACCAACCGAATCGAGGACGCGTGCGCGATTGGCGTACCTGCGTTGACCCGTTAGCCGAGGTATGGGAAAGCGAGCTTGAACCCATGCTGCAGCGCGAACCGAAACTCAAGCCGATGACGTTGTTTGAATACTTGCAAGACCAGTACCCAGGCAAGTATGGGCAAGTGTTACGCACTTTGCAACGGCGAGTGCAAGCGTGGAAAGCACTGCACGGTCCCGCTCCCGAAATCATGTTCGAGCTACGGCATGAACCGGGAATGATGGGGTTTTCCGACTTCACCGAATTGAAGGGCATCGACATCACCATTAATAGCAAAGCCTTTGAGCACTTGCTTTATCACTACCGATTGGGGTACAGCGGTTGGCAGTACGCCCAAATCATCCAAGGCGGCGAACAAATCCAACAACCCTGAAGAAATATTTGCGAGACCTAAAACAAGTGCAGTGGGCAGCGCAGCGAGATCCACAACACATAGGATGGATTTATGACCCTTTGCTAGAACGCTACTTTCCCGTACAATCTAGCTTGCGTGTTATACCTGTAGAAACATCTGAACTTTCAAACTCAGATAAAAAGGAACATCAGAGGCAAAATCATACTAATGAGGCTGAGAAACTCGAATCTACACAAGAGAGTAAAATACAGCTACGGCAGAAAGGTGGACTAAGTCAATCTCAGTTATCGCGTTTAACGGGTATTCCAGCCAATACACTGCAAAGGTGGAAACATCTATCTGAGTGTTCTGAGTTGATTCGATGTCGAACAGACGGAGAGTTTGTTTACTGGTATTCTAAGCAGAATAAACGTTTTTATGAAATAAATTCCTCCTTGCCATGCCACTCGTCTACGGATTGTTCTACCTAACACAACTAATCGTCCAGGAGTTCACGCTCCTCACGAGTGAGAATCTTGAGGAGAGCACTACGTCTATAGTCAGTTAAAGCATTCCACAACTTTTTCACCAATCCTTTCAACATCACAACTAATTCCACTGGTCCCATCTCAGCAGGTGAGGCACGCAGCTCAGACTGTCCTGATAACTCCCATTCCCTGATTCTTGCTTCTCTGGCAGCAATATCTGCGTACGCCAAATGTGCTTGACGTGCATGCTCACCAGGGCGCATTTTACTATAAAGCTTAACAAGCATCTCTACAGAATGACCTAGCAATTCAGCATAAATTGGCAGATGTTCAGGCTTTCCATAGGTGCAAACCCAAGTCGCGATAATTCGGCGAAAATCATGAGGTGTAGTCCACTTAGCATTCTCAATTCCAAACAGATGTGCAGTTATAGCAGCAACAGTTCGAGTAACTAAGTCAGCAAGGTAAATTTCATTTGCTATAGGATCTCCTCGTCGCGATTCTCTCCCATCCCTAGATAGCCCATTTTGTCTAATAAAGAAAATATAATCATGTCCAAGATTTTTGGGAAGGATATGGTTAAGGTAGTAGAGAAAATCAATACTTAATTCCGTTTGAAGCAAACCTACAAATAGCGGATATTCACGTCCTCTGTCAGTTGCGCTGCCAGTTTTATGATCCTCTGGAGTTAACTTAACAATTATCTTGTCGTGTGCTTCTACAAATATTTTCTTGCGTGTAAGCTCACGGCACTCACGTTGACGTCCGCCTGTTGTGATGATGGCAAGGATCATATAATCCATCCACGCATCTATCACCTCTTTGGTAATTCCATGCTGCCGTTCCAAATCTTTACAACGCCAACCCAGATATCGTAAGATTTCCCAACATTGATCCATACTGATCGCCCGCTTCTCAAAAGCTTCGTCTGAAGCAAGCGGTCGGTCTTTTAGATCAGCAACAGTTTTGACATAACCTTGGACAGTTTTGACTAGTTCTGTTGTGCGAAAGTTCTTGTCGGGTGAGGACTGATAAGATATCGGTAGTGCTAAAGAGGTAAGGATGCATTGTAGTGGTGAATGAAAAACCAGATC
>NZ_JCACKR010000082.1:0-64813 GCF_059505485.1 Stenomitos rutilans | reverse complement strand
TCGTGGCATTGGCATGACATTGCCACCTATCCCACATTAATCTAATGCACTGCCGGGGGCTTGACCCGATGCAGTCCTTTTTGTGATTCGTTATCCTGGAGTAGGTCATAAGAAGCTTCCGGCTTTTGGTTGCGTTGCTTGCATGCCCAAGATAAAGGCGCATCGATCAATAAAGAACATGCTAAGCGACCCGACATGGGTTATCATGGTTCTTCTGAGCTACTAATTTGTCCAAATTTAGCTTTCCTGCCAGCGACTGGAGGAGGCGTGGGTGTAGGCAGCACGCTTTGGCGTGCTTATACATCGACAGGAGGCAAAATTTTACGGAGATAACTACCAGGAAACGATTCGCATGGTCAATCAGGAAACGACAGAAATAGATGTTGGCTTTACCCACGAGGATTTCGCTGCCCTACTTGACAAGTACGACTATCACTTCAGCCCTGGTGATGTGGTCGCTGGAACGGTGTTTAGTCTTGAGCCAAGGGGCGCACTGATTGACATTGGCGCGAAAACGGCAGCTTATATCCCCATTCAGGAGATGTCAATCAACCGGATTGATGGCCCTGAAGAGGTGTTGCAGTCCAACGAGACACGCGAGTTTTTCATCCTTGCTGACGAGAACGAGGATGGACAGCTAACCCTCTCAATTCGACGTATTGAGTACATGCGTGCTTGGGAACGGGTGCGGCAGCTTCAAGCAGAAGATGCAACCGTGCGATCGAGCGTCTTTGCGACGAACCGAGGTGGTGCGTTGGTACGAATTGAGGGCCTGCGTGGGTTTATCCCTGGCTCTCACATTAGTACTCGCAAACCGAAGGAAGATCTGGTTGGTGAGGAGCTGCCACTTAAGTTTCTAGAGGTCGATGAAGAGCGCAATCGCCTTGTCTTGAGCCATCGTCGCGCCCTGGTTGAGCGTAAGATGAATCGCTTGGAAGTTGGTGAAGTGGTGATTGGGACCGTTCGCGGAATCAAACCATACGGTGCCTTTATTGATATTGGTGGCGTAAGCGGCTTGCTCCACATCTCTGAGATTTCTCACGATCACATTGATACACCTCACAGTGTGTTTAATGTGAATGATGAAGTGAAAGTGATGATCATTGATTTGGATGCAGAACGTGGTCGTATCTCACTGTCTACTAAACAACTGGAGCCTGAACCTGGTGATATGGTGAAGAACCCGCAGGTTGTGTATGACAAAGCTGAGGAGATGGCAGCCAAATATCGTGAACAAGTGCTTGCCGCTCAGCAGCAACCGCAACAAACGATCGCGATTCCCGTGCCAGAAATTGAGCTGGAAGAGCTTCCTTCTGCCGTTGAGTAGGCTGATTTGGTTGGATTGAATCGTCACAGAGCGCTCGGCTATAGTTGCTGATCGCTCTGCCGTAAAGAGGGTGAATTCCCTCTTTTTTTATGAGCAACTTTTAGAAGGCTTGTTGATTGGGAGCAGTTTGATTGGTCACCATTCAATGCGGTAACGTGCAATTTCCATCAATCGAGGCCGTACTGTTTGACAAGGACGGTACTCTGGCTGATTCGCACGCGTTCTTACGCAGTTTGGGTCAAAAGCGATCACGCGTGATTGACGCGCGGATTCCAGGTGTTCAAGAACCACTGCTGATGGCCTTTGGGCTGGATGGGGATCGATTGAACCCAGCAGGCTTATTAGCCGTCGGCACGCGCCTGGAAAACGAAATCGCGGCAGCCGCCTATGTCGCCGAAACGGGGCGTGATTGGATCGAGGCAATGACGTTGGTGCGATCGGCCTTTGTGGAAGCAGACCGAGTGTTTCAGCGTAAAGCAGATAATACGCCTCTGTTTGCAGGCGCAGGCGATGTGCTACAGGCGCTGTCCATAGCTGGTCTCAAAGTCGGCATCGTCTCAGCCGATACGACTGAAAATGTCAGTGATTTTGTCGCACGCTATGAGCTTAAAGCCTGGATTCAAGTTGCACTTGGGATTGATCAGGGGCCTGGAAAGCCCGATCCCACTGTTTTCTATCAAGCGTGTGCTGCTTTAAACGTGCCACCTGAGCGAGTGCTTTCGATTGGAGACTCGGCGGCTGACATCGAAATGGCAAAGGCGGCTAACGCGGCTGGTTGTGTGGCAGTGACTTGGGGGTGGACGCAACGCGAGCGCCTCCGTCAAGCTGATGTATCGATCGCCAGCTTCTTAGATATCCAGATTCTGAAGTAATTAGAAGCCACAAACACAGAACACTCTGGCTTTCGCCCCTTTTGACAGTTCTTATCCTGCATTCTCTTTTTCTGCCTGCTACCCTTAAATGCTGCTCATCAAAGTGCGGAATTCCTCTCAGGTTCAAGTGGTATAATCTGCTGAACTTACCAAAAAGTTCACAGAACTTGGCACAACTTTCACGAGTGGCCGCTTTTGAGTCATCTTATATTCGTTTTATAATCTTTCGCCAGAGAGGATTGACGCTTGTCCCGACGCTACCTTTTTACTTCTGAATCCGTTACCGAAGGTCATCCCGACAAAATCTGTGACCAAATCTCAGACACGATTTTAGATACCCTCCTGGCGCAAGACCCTCAAAGTCGAGTTGCGGCTGAGGTGGTTGTCAATACGGGTCTCGTATTGATCACGGGTGAAATCACCTCTAAAGCAACGGTGAATTATATTGAGCTTGCACGGCAAAAGATTGCTGAAATTGGCTACTCCGGAAGTGATAGCGGGTTTTCAGCCCACAGCTGCGCGGTGTTGATTGCGTTGGATGCTCAATCCCCCGATATTGCTCAAGGTGTTGATGCCGCTCATGAGACCCGTGAACAGGCCAGTGATGAAGAGCTTGACCTTATCGGTGCTGGTGACCAGGGGATCATGTTTGGGTTTGCTTGTAACGAAACGCCAGAGTTGATGCCGCTGCCAATTTCATTGGCGCATCGGGTTTCACGTCGGTTAGCCACTGTTCGCAAGACTGGTCAGTTGCCGTATCTGCGTCCAGATGGAAAAACTCAGGTGACGGTGCTATACGAAGATAACCGCCCGATCGGGATTGACACCATTCTGGTCTCTACTCAGCACACAGCGACGATCGGCGATTTTACTGATGAAGCGGCTGTGCAGGCAAAAATTAAAGAAGATCTGTGGTCGCTGGTGGTACAGCCTGTCTTCCTGGACATCGACGTGAAGCCTGATCAGAACACGCGCTTTCTAGTCAACCCAACAGGCAAATTTGTCATTGGTGGCCCTCAAGGAGATTCAGGGCTGACGGGACGCAAGATTATTGTTGATACCTACGGTGGCTACTCGCGGCATGGGGGCGGTGCGTTTTCAGGTAAAGATCCTACAAAAGTCGATCGCAGTGCGGCTTATGCTTGCCGTTATGTTGCAAAAAATATTGTGGCAGCAGGTTTGGCTGATCGTTGCGAAGTGCAGCTTAGCTATGCGATCGGGGTGGCGCGTCCCGTCAGTATCATGATTGACACATTTGGCACGGGTAAGACCAGTGACGATCGCTTGTTGGAATTAGTCAACGAACATTTTGAACTGCGTCCTGCTGGTATTATTCAAACGTTTAACCTGTGCCATCTGCCAGGAGAGCGCAACGGTCGCTTCTATCAAGACGTTGCAGCATATGGACATATGGGGCGAACTGACCTGGATCTACCCTGGGAGCAGCTCGATAAGGCTCCGCTTCTAAAAGCTGCCCTAACAGAATCACTGTCGATGCAGCATTAGACCCTGGTAGTCTAGTGGCAAATTAAGTGATGAGTAGCAAATAAGATTCTTCTAGCGGCTGGCGTCACCAGCCGCTTTTTTGGGTCAAACTGCCTGTCAGGATCAATCCTATGGCGTTGTTCTGGATTAACCAATCAGCACTTTTAGTGGTTTGGTCTGCTTCTTAATGGCCTCAGTGTGTTGTAGGTTAGTGACCAATCTTTTGAGTTCATTCTCCTGTAACGGGCGTCTGGGAGGGATACGAGATCTCAGTTAAGCTAAGGTGAATACAAAAAGCAAGACTAGAAAGGTATCCTTCGCGGATTAACCTTCTCATTTTTTAGTCACGTCTGTTTTATCATGACTCGATGCTTTAAACAGAAGCTTCAGCCTGGCTGTTAGCGACCCTGTTAACAGCTTTAACAAGCTCTGCGAGAGCGATCAGCCGCAAATTATATGGATCTCTACTGCACTCGTCCAGGCTGTCCACATCCTGTAAATGCCTTTGCTGACTTGGATCAACAAGCCACGCTGAAGACAGTGCCACAAAAATATTGCACCACTTGTGGCATGGAATTAATCCTGGTTGGGCGCTACCTGCCGCTGAAGCTATTGGGCCAAGGTGGATTTGGGGCCGCTTTTCTGGCGCGCGATCGCTACACGCCCGCCATGCGCCTCTGTGTGGTTAAACAATTCTTACCGTCTGGGACTCTCAGCCCAGCCCAACTTCAAATCGCACAGCAGCTTTTTGAGCGCGAGGCCGAAGTGCTGGAACAACTTGGGAATACGCATCCACTCATTCCTGACCTGTTTGCCTTTTTTGAATTGACGATCGCCACCACTCAACCGGGCAAACAGGACAAGTTTTTTTACCTTGTGCAAGAGTATATTGACGGGCAGACGATGGAAGAGGAGGCTATCCAAAAAGGCACGCTTCCATCTGATGATGTCAGGGCGATGCTAAAAGAAATTTTGGAGGTGCTGACCTTTGTCCATGAAAACGGCTCCATCCACCGAGACATTAAGCCGTCTAACATCATGCGCCACTGCAATGGTCGCTTTTACCTGCTGGATTTTGGTGCTGTCAAGCAAGCAACTAAAGGGGCGGCAACGGGACGGTCCACAGGCATATACTCACTGGGCTTTGCGCCACCAGAGCAGATGGCAGGTGGTGAGGTGTATCCCTCTAGCGATCTCTATGCCCTGGCTGTAACTTGCCTGATGCTACTCACAGGGAAGCAACCGAATGAACTGTTTGATTCTTACAGCAACACCTGGACATGGCGTAGCGAAGCGCCGGGTGTGAATCGGTCGCTTGCCGATGCACTCGATCGCATGCTGTTGCCCACGCCCAACCAGCGGTTTCAAACGGCAGAAGCGGTGTTGGCTGCTTTGAAACCCCCTGCTAAGCCCCGCACAGGCCGATCGTCCACTCCTTCAAAACGCGCCGTATCGCCTGCACCATCGCCCCCAACCGCGCCACCCCAACCTCAAGTTCAGTCTGCTGCCCCAGTGGTTGCCCCTTCGGGAACGCCTCAGTCGGTAGCCTCCCAGTCGATTAAGGTGTCTAGGGGGCGCAGCACGATCGCACCTTTCTCAACCATTGAGTTGCTAGGTGGAGCTGCGTTCACAGGGTTTGAAGGGGGCCTGTTGGCGATTGCGCTGGTGAGTCTCTTGGGCACCTCTCTCCTCAGCGGTGGCTTTTGGTTGATGTTGCTGATAGGGCTGATTTTTCTTCAGTCGCGTCGCACGATCGAACGGGTTGATTTGTTGATTGCAGCAGGGGCAACACTGGCGATCGTGCTGTTGGTACCGCCACTCCATCACGTTGTGGCAGCGCTAGGCGGAAACGTGTGGGTCACAGTTGTAGTCATTGCTGGCTTGGTAGGGCTGGTGGCGATCGCGGCAACGGCGCTGTTTCGGATCATTTTTAACTTGCTGTCTACCTTTCTTTAAGGCAACTCAGCATACGATTATGCCAGAGGCAGGGGCGTTTAGCCTTGAGGTCTGAACGCAGACAAACAGACGGCTCAATGGGCATCGGTGGGCACAAAGGAATTTATGGCACAAAAGAACGATACAACGGCATTGCTTCTGGCGTTTCTGGTGACAGCCGGACTCATTGGAGGAGGCTTTTGGTGGTTTACGCAGCGATCGGGCAGTGACCTGAGCAAACTGCTGCCCACAACCACCCCCTCAAGTCAGCCTGATGATGGCAAGCCGACCGTGCCATCCACGAATAACCCCAATGCTCAAACAACCGCTAAAGGCTTTACTGAGGTGCAGAATGTTCCCTCTGGTTTGTTTAGCTACGGCGGCAGCACCACCTGGGCACCCATGCGGCTGATCGTTGATCCGGTCATTCAGTCAACGCGTCCAGAGTTTCGACTGCGCTACGTCGATCCGATCTCTGGAGCACCGGGTTCGGGGATGGGCATCAAGATGGTCATACAGGATGAAATTGCGTTTGCTCAGTCTTCACGTCCTGTATCGGATCAGGAAAACCAGTTGGCAGCGCAGAGAGGCGTGAAGCTCAAGCAAATACCTGTGGCGATCGATGGCATTGCGATCGCGGTGAATCCCAGTCTGGAGCTTCCAGGGTTGACGATCGATCAGGTCAAAGGCATTTATATCGGCACGATTACCAATTGGAATCAAGTTGGCGGCCCCAATCTAGTCATTCAACCGTTTGAGCGACCCCCTACCGCAGGCGCAGGCACGATCGAAGTACTGCTGGGTGACAGCAAAACAGGGGTCAATGTCCAGGAGGTTGCCACGACAACAGCGGGCTTGCGGAAACTGGCAACCAACCCAGGTGGAGTCTACTTCTCTACCGCTACAGAACTGGTGCCCCAATGTACCGTCAAACCTGTGCCGATCGCGCGGCAACCGGGGCAGTTTGTGCCACCTTACCAGGAGCCACTAGTTGCACCAGGTAATTGTCCTGCTCAGCGCAACAAGATCAACACGAATGCCTTTCAGAGCGGACAGTATCCGCTCACGCGCAACCTCTTTGTAGTGGTGAAACAGAATGGTGCGGCTGAGCAGCAAGCGGGAGAGGCGTATGCAAACTTTCTGCTCACCCCTCAGGGCCAAAGCCTGATTAAAAAAGCAGGTTTCGTTAGCATTCGTTGAGCGGAAATAGGGTGTTTAGGACTTACGCATTTGCCCCAAGCCCCCAATTCTGGAGGCTTTAATTGGTTTGGTTCCCCCTTTCTTGTAGCTTGCTTCCCGAAGGGTATGCCCAAAGGGCTATGAATTAGGGGCTAGAGGGCGAAAGATTGACCGCTTTTGCGTAAGTCCTAGTGCTCATACCGATTTAAAGAATGACGGCTACAGATCGGTAGGGGCAAGGCAAGGCATTGCCCCTACAGGATGTGTCGCATTTTCAATTCAAATTGGTATCACTTGATCGCTGGCAGCGCTGCACAAGCGGTTGACCTTCACGCTGACAGATCCAAAGCTGCAGGGGGTGCGTATCTCTTTCTAGATTCGCTTGTCACGGATTTTGCCTCATGCCAGAGCTAATGGGCTTGTAGAGCCATCTTGGGCAATGAGTTAAACCGCAGGCACTCTACTTAATAAGACTTACGCAAATGCGGTCATCTTTCGCCCCCTAGCCCCCAATTTTTGGGGGAACAGAGCCAATTAAAGCCCCCAGCATTGGGGGTTTGGGGGCAAGTGCGTAAGTCCTACTCAATCAATTGCGATCGCGGCCTTAAAGATCAGGTCTATGGGTTTCAAGGGTGACTCCCTATTGCCCTCATTGATCTGGCTCTTGCGATCGTCACTGGATTGAGGTCGATCGTGCTGGCTAAAAGTGGTGTGCTTGAGGCCATCTGCATGGTGGTCACAATCAGGCACGACTGTATGAGCTGTACACAAGTCGAATGACACACCCTTCAGGAGAACCCTTATGAATCAGGAACAAAGACTGCTACCGGAAGCGACAGCTCGTCGCAGCAAGCGTTGGTCGCGCCGTGACATGCTGAAAACAGGTGCGGTTGCGGGCGCTGCTGGTGCGATCGGGTTACCTGCGATCGTCAAGCGGGTTGAGGCCGCTTCTCCCTCTGCCACGATGAACGATACCAAGGTGTTAAATGGCGCTCTATTTTATGAGCATCAAGCGATTTGGGCCTATGGGTTTGCTGCGGGCAAACTGTCTAGCACGAGTATTGGTAAAGCTGTCCTTGCGGTAGCTTTGGCAAACCAGGCCGATCACAAAAAGCACCGCGATACCTTAACCGCCGTCATTAAGCAGCTAGGTGGTACGCCTGCTGAAGCACAAAAGCAGTACGATGTCTCGTCTTATCTCAAGGCAGGTGAAGGTGCCCTTGACTCTGATGTCAACATTGCCAAGCTAGCACTGGCGCTGGAAACCGATGCCGCGATCGCCTATGGTCGTGAAATCGCCAAACTGAAAACGCCTGCGCTGATTACGGCAGGTGCCAGCATTGGTGCAACAGAAGCGTCTCACGCCACGTTGATTCGCTCTACGTTTAAGTCTCTGGGTGTTGATCTTGCTGTTATCCCAGCTTCTTTTGTAAGTGCCGATACCCGCAGCGAATGGGTGCTGAAGGTTTAGCTTACTGCGCGATCGCTAGGGGCTGTCATCAATTACTAATGCACATGACTCGCAGCGAGGGTTCCAGCCCCTAGCCTTGTTTGTTAGAACGGGCGCGGTAAGGCTGATACTCAAGGGTTTTGAGCTCAATTGATGACGCGCCCTAGCTCAGACGAGGCAACCGTGTTCGGGTAAGGGGTGAAGAGCTTAATTTTCGCCCCTTCTACCCTGTGCCTTTTGCCTTCTACCTTCTACCCATTGGTGACAAGGTAAGAGATTAAGCTGAAAGTCAAGCCATTATCTTGATGGCTTCGTTGCTTTGCTCACCCGTCCAAGATTAAAAGTCAGGCTAACGGCATGGAAACCCGTTGTAGACTTTGCCGTCCCAAAGGGTAACGGGTTAAAAGACTCTTGTAGTCCTCCTTTCCCTACTCCTCTAAAGAGGACTTCATTCTATTAGCCCACACGTTCAGTGCATAGCGGGGCAGACGATCGCTAAAAGATTTGTCGTTAGTCAACCAGGATTAAACGGTTAGGCTTTTAGCCTGCATGACTGGGCTTAGAACTAGCTCAACTGAGCTTAGAGATGGCACGACTGAGTTTTGAGCCTACATGACTAGGCTTGGAGATAGCACGACTGAGTTTTGAGATGGCACGACTGGCCTTGAAGATGGTACGACTGAGCTTAGAACTAGCATGACTGAGTTTTGAGCTTGCGTGACTGAGCTTGGATATAGCACGACTGAACTTGGAGATGGCATGACTGAGTTTAGAACTAGCACGACTGAGTTTAGAACTAGCACGACTGAGCGTTGAGGTCGAGAGGTCGAGCTTAAAGCTTGAAAGGTCGAGGGTTGCCGTTAGAAAACCGAGGTTTAAGCTCAAAAGCGCCTGCCTTCTGCCTCTGAACTCCTGCTCCTGACTCTCATCGGCTAACGCTCTGGCAGTCTGTCCCCTGAATTCTGTCTCTCTACAAAGCTCTCCTGATTGTGTACGGTTAGCTCATTCACTTGCCTCGATTCGCCAACAACTGTCGATCGAATCACCCGTTGGGCGCAGAAAGCTGGTAGCGTTTGAGCAAGACCTGATGCAGACCTTGAGGGAGAGCGAGACTCAACATGCGAATTTTGTTTGTTGCCGCAGAAGCAGCGCCGATCGCGAAAGTTGGCGGGATGGGGGACGTCGTGGGGGCGCTTCCCAAAGTGCTGCGAAAAATGGGCCACGATGTGCGGATCTTTCTGCCCTACTACGGTTTTCTACCCGACAAAATGACGGTGCCTAAAGAGCCGATCTGGTCGGGAAATGCCATGTTTCAGAGTTTTGATGTGTACGAAGCGGTGCTGCCTGGGACGGATGTGCCGCTATATCTCTTTGGGCATCCTGCCTTTCTGCCAAGGCATATCTACGCTGGGGATATGGAAGAGTGGCGCTTTACGCTCTTTGCTAACGGAGCGGCTGAATTCGCCTGGAACTACTGGAAGCCCGACATTATGCACTGCCACGACTGGCACACGGGCATGATTCCCGTCTGGATGCACCAGTCGCCCGATATTTCGACCGTCTTCACCATTCACAACCTGGCGTATCAGGGGCCGTGGCGCTGGAAGCTGGAGCAGATGACCTGGTGCCCGTGGTATATGCAAGGGCATAACACAATGGCAGCAGCGGTACAGTTTGCCGATCGCGTCAACACCGTCTCGCCCACCTATGCCCAGCAGATTCAAACTGCGGCCTATGGCGAATCGCTGGAAGGATTGCTGTCGTTTATTAGCGGTAAGCTATCTGGGATTGTGAACGGCATTGATGTTGAGTCATATGATCCAACGATCGACAAGAGCCTGACGCAGACTTTTACAGCCGACACGCTCGATCAGCGCAAAGCTAACAAGATTGCTCTGCAAGAAGAGGTTGGATTGGAAGTTAATTCGGGTGCCTTTTTGATTGGCATGGTCACCCGACTCGTCGAACAGAAGGGTCTGGATCTGGTACTCCAGGTTTTGGATCGCTTTATGGCGTATACCGATGCTCAGTTTGTGCTTTTGGGTACGGGCGATCGCTACTACGAAACTCAAATGTGGCAGTTGGCCTCGCGCTATCCAGGTCGTATGTCTGTGTATCTGCTATTTAACGAAGCCTTGTCGCGCCGGATTTATGCAGGCAGCGATGCATTCTTGATGCCGTCTCGTTTTGAGCCATGCGGCATTAGTCAAATGCTGTCGTTGCGGTATGGTTGTGTGCCGATCGTGCGTCGTACAGGTGGGCTGGTTGATACCGTTGAACCGCACGATCCTGCCAATGATAAAGGGACGGGCTATGCGTTCGATCGCTATGAACCGCTCGACCTTTACACTGGCATGGTGCGGGCATGGGAAGGCTTTCGGTTTAAAGACGCGTGGCGCAAACTGCAACAGCGAGGCATGGCAGCAAACTTCAGTTGGGATAAATCCGCCGTTGAATATAACAAGCTGTATCATGATGTGCTGGGATTGCCTCTCGAAGAGACGAAGCTGCCCACACTAACCGCGCTGACATCACAACACGCCTCTTGAGCAACAAATGGCTGAATTCTAGAAGCGAAAAGCCTGTAGAAAGAACCAGCATCAGCGTGGACAGAGACTAAATCGTCTGATTCTGGTCTTGCTTTCAGCACTGCCACGACAGAAACTTTCTGTATTGGTTGGTGTCATTAAACCTATCGCGTTTCTCTTTCGCTACTCCATGTCAACGCCTTTTTCTCAACGGTGGGCTGTACTGCTCGCCATGCCTCTGGCCCTTAGCACCCCTGTCATTCACCTGGCGACTGCAACAGCCGCTAACCATCATCTGACTGCAACCGTTCAATTACCCCTTCAAGACGCGTTTGGAGCACCTACGCTTGTGGCAGAGCGATCGTCTAGTTTGATCACACGGCGATCGACTAGCCTGCTCGCCCAGCGATCGCGCATTCAGCGAGTGCGGTTTGCTCCTGGCGCAGATTCTGCCACGATTAAAACGAGCGTTTTGAATGGAACGCGAGACCTGTATCTTGTCGGTGCCCAAAAAGGGCAGATAATGAGCATCCGCATCGTCTCATTGGAAGACAACGCAGTGTTTGATATCGTTGCACCACCCAATGGCGCAGGCAAGCGGCAGACCTTGAAGCAAGAAGCGTTCACCTGGAGTAGCACCCTACCCGAAACAGGGGACTACCAGATCGTGGTAGGTTCCACGCGCGGCAATGCCAGCTATCGCTTACAAGTCACCATTCGCTAAATTGCGTCAGCGCAAGACCTCCGAATTTCTCAAGGAAGTCGGAGGTCTTGGGCGTGTTTTGCTGTTGCCTATTTCGCTGTGCAAACGAGATTAAAGACTGTATTCTGAATTGTCGTCTTAAAGTCGGGGTCGCCGGGGGCTGGATTGGTTGTTAGCCCTACTTTCACTGGATTGCTGACGCGCCCCAAGCGGAAGAGGCTACCAATATCTCTACGGAAAAGTTCTTTTGCCGACAGCTGCCCTGTAACAGTATTGGGATCACCATTTATCAGTGTGGTCACTTCAAGATCGTGGAAGTCTTCAAAGTTGACAAAATTATTCCAAAGACTGGTTGCTGCCAGTGTGTCCCACAGGAAAAGCGTGTCGAAGACGAACACACCTGGAGCCGGACTGTTCGCAAACTGAAGGTTTTGGATAAATTGGGCTGGAGCAGTGGCGCATTGAGAGGGATTATTTCTCAAACGATCGCCAAACCCTTGCAGCCTTGCGGAGTCTGTTGCGTTTAAGGGTACGATCGTCACCGGAATTTTGGAGTTAAGCACTTTAGCCAGTGCCACAGCATCAATCCAAAAATTAAATTCGGCGTTGTTGAGTGAGTTAAAGGCTTTCTTATGTTCCCCTGTTTGAATGTCCTGGAAATTTGTGCCAGGGAAGGGTAACTGGTGCATGCCAAAGATATGTTCTCCAGCCTGAAAATAGATATTACCGGCTGTCCAGGTTGGGAAGGGTTCATTTAACCGATAATTGCCGTTTGCATCAAAATTATCGGCTTTGTTGGTATCCCAAGCACCGCCCATAAAGCGGGTTGAAATAACGTTGCTCAGGTCAGCAAGTTTAATCTTCCGAGGGCAGCCATATTCTTTGGGCTTGCGCTCAATTTTAGCGTAGGCTCTGGCTAAATTCGTCACAGGGCCAACCGAGAGAATCGTTAAAGGGTTCTGATCCTGATATGCTTTGCAGATCGATTCCGCGATAAAGTCAGAGGCTTTTTTGCGCGATCGGATGAGATCCAGTTCAGGCAGATTAAAGGTGGTCAATGCCTTCTGTGCATTGGGTAAAACATATTTCAATGTTTCGTCACGAAAAGGTCGGTTAAACTCATTCCAGCAAACAATATCGCGTTCCGAAAAAACAAACTCTTTGTGAAAAAGGCATGGTTCTAGCGCAGCTTTCCCCCCCACTGGCAACTGCACTTTGACACGCGTTCTACCTGTACCAGAAACAGGTTTACCAAACTCATCTGCCTCATTAGGTACTGAAAGCAGAGCGGTGCGTTCATCGCAGCCAGTGTAGATTTTTGCGCGATCGTATTGAGCCAGCGAAAGAATTTTTTGCGTAATACCATTGATCGTTCCTTCTTCAGCACTAAAGCTTCCCAAGAGCGCTTGTTTACGTTCTGGGTAACCATTAGAGCCGTTGCAATACGATTCTCCATTGGGTGCTGTTGTGACACCAATGAGCTTAACTGGGGGTGCTTCTCCCTGTGAAGCAAGGGCTAAAACAAGAACAGAATAATAATCTTCAAATCCGCCATCATGGTCAAGAATCACGCGCACGGGTTTAGCAGCAACCGCAGATGGTGAGCAAACAATACCTGCAATGCTTGTTAATAATAGACCTGCAAGCAGGGCTTTGAGAGTGGAACGAACCATAGGTAGATCCTCACGCTTTGTAGGCGATAGCGATTAGTTGAACGATCGATTCTCTACTGGATACGTGTATTCTTTTCTCAGCAAATTCTAATCAAAAAAGAGATATTGAATGCATGTTGAATCAGCCGCTTTTTCGATTCAAATGAGCCATTGAGGAAGAAGACACCGCGATACAGCATTGAGGTAACAGAGCTGCTTTGTCTATACAGCAAACAGTCTGGTTGCAAAAGAACCAGCATTTAACCAACAATTCAGTATGTTAAAGAGCATTCAAAACATCATATTCGTAAGCGCTATGCAATAAAGTTCAGGTGATAACAAATTCCAAACTTTAAAGAACTTAAATGCTAAACCTGGGCTCTTTAAAGAAACGTTGAATTAGCCGTAATGGTGGTTGCAAAAATCTTTTTTTAATGCATTGCTTTGATCGGCACGTTTAGGAGTCGATCGCTAATTTGCTGGCGGGTAAAACGCGACGAATTTCGGCGATCGTCGTGATCCCGGTTGTCACTTTGGCGATCGCGGCTTTGCGGAAGGAATCAAACCCACGCTGGTTGAGATAGTCCATCAACGCACTTAACGAGCCGTCATAGATTAATTGGCGCACCGTTGCATCCACATGCAGCAGTTCAATAATGGCTTCCCGTCCCGCATAGCCAGACCCAAAGCAATGCGAACACCCGCGTCCGTGCCGCCAAGCATGGGGATTTGCTTCTGCTAGACTGATACCCAAGATTCCTAAATCGCTTTCAGTCGGCGTGTAGGGTTCGGCGCAGTGAGGGCAAAGGCGACGCACTAGGCGCTGGGCAACGACTCCCAGTAGCGCATCACTGATTAAACCGGGATCAGGGCCAACATCTCTCAGACGTGGAATGGCACCCACCGCATCGTTTGTGTGCAGGGTTGTAAGGACTAAATGTCCCGTCAAGGCGGCTCTTACTGCCGTTTCTGCGGTTTCGCCATCGCGGATTTCACCCACCATAATAATGTCGGGGTCTTGTCGCAGAATGGCTCGCAGTCCAGCCGCAAAGGTCATACCAGCCACCTCATTCACTTGCGTTTGCGTGATGCTGGGCAAGATATATTCCACTGGATCTTCAACCGTAACGACGTTAACGTGCTCGGTTGCGATCGCTTGCAGGCTAGTGTAAAGCGTACTGGTCTTCCCAGATCCTGTTGGCCCCGTAAAAATGATCATGCCTTGCGGTTGCTGAAGCCAGCTTTGATAGAGCGCTAGCGCTTTTTCGGTAAACCCCAAATCATCCATGTTCGAGAACGGATTTTGTCGAGGTAACAGGCGAATCACGGCTTTTTCACCACCGATGCAAGGCAGCGTACTCACCCGCAAATCCAGATCCAGGTTTGTTGCAGCGGTTGAGGTGTACTGTTCGCTAATGCGGGCATCTTGCGGTCGTCGGCTTTCCGAAATGTCCATGTCTGCCATGACTTTCAGTGCGACGATCGTTCGCCGACTCACCGCTAACGGCAACATCGTCACATCGCGCAAAATGCCATCAATCCGATAGCGCACCCGCAAGCCCTCTGTTGTTGGTTCCAGGTGAATGTCGCTCACCCGGTTGCGGACGGCACTGGCAAGAATGGCTTTGATTTGGGCAATCTGGTTGTCGGCTTGCGATAGATCAAAGTCTGCTGCCCTGGTATAGGTTTCTGATGGAGGTGTTTCGGCAGAGGGCACGATCGCCTCTATTCCGGCATCCGTCACGCGCTCAAGCTGTTCCACTCTGGCGACAGCTTGTTTGTAAAGCCGAGGTTGCCGCTGACGCACTGCCTGCACGCGTGCTGGTGCTTTGGGCCGTGATCGGCGGTCGATCGCCACTTTGAGCAAGGGCACCTGGAGAACCAGCACCCAAAACAGATACAGATATTTTTGATGCAGCAACTCCTGAAGCAGGGCATCGAATGGTGAAGCAGGGTGGCTTGCTATCTGGGCTTGTGCCTTGTAGCTCTCGACTGAGGGAAACTGCGGTGCAGGGGTGGCTGGGCGTGATGGACGCGGCTGAGGTGCAAAGCGAGGAGTAGTCCGCTCTTGTGGCAGCGATCGCGGCAACGGTAGGGGCAGAGGCTGAGACAGCGAGGGTGGTTTCAGCTTAGAGGCAATTTTCCTGCGTGGCGATCGCTGAGGCTGACGGGTTGCAGGTGGGCGAGGCACTGGCAAAACATCTTCACTTGCGGGCGTTTGGTCAGGAACAAGCCGTCCAGAGGGTAACGTTGGTCGCTGGTTTGCAGGAGGTTTGCCAGCAGGGGGCTGAGCGACTGGCACAGTAGGTACAGGCAACGGCGTCGGGGCAGACGATCGCGGAGTCGGCTTAGTCACTGGCTCATCTTCATCCGCAGCGTCATCGGGATCAACCGCCACAGGCAGAGATGGGGCTGGGCGCACAGCAGGCTTTACTGGAGAGCTTGTCGTACCTGTTTGAGGCGGTTTTTTACCACACAATCGTGCGACATCCTGTGTACTCTGTCCTTCAATGCGCAAGTAGCACGGAGAATCATAATCCCCGATGTTTTGTGCCGACGCCTGAGGCTGTGCCAATGCCTGAAGCACGATCGCAGGCAACACGATCGGTATCACAGTGCTGGTAAGCGCGATTAGCCGCAGAAATCGGAGCATTGCACCAAACGAGAGATAGATCCAGGTGACCCGTTGTAGTCGATCGCGATCGCCTGCACATTAGAGGCTTCAAGCCATTCAACTTACAAGCTTGAGAATAGCAAACCGACATTAAAACCCAGTAATGTTGTGAATTTTATCTATTTCCGCTCACCACTGTGTAGCGATCGCTCCAATCGAACCATCATGAAACCAAATTCTGGGATCTTGAAGAACTCTAGGGGCTGTCATCAATGACGATACACAGTACTTGCATCAATGGTTTCAGCCCCTAGCTGTGTGTTAGAGCGGGCGCGATCATGCTGATACCGCAAGGTTTTGGAGCTAATTGATGACACGCCCTGGCGTGTTGTTAGACTCGTTGCAGAACGACCACCAAGCATCATGACCAACTCACAGCTTGTAGACTTTTACTTAGGGCAACGTCCTGATACAGAAGGACGCACCCTTGAGAGCATTTGGGCATGGGATAATGTGCGGCTTGAAGAAGAGCATGACTATATTCAATGGCTCTTTCCGCTCGTTGAAAAGAGCCGCTTTAATCCAAACGCGCCCGTGCTAACAGCGGTTGACAGACAAATGTTTAACGCCAGCGACACCCTCAAAACTCGCTTGTTAACCTCGTTCAAACGTATGTTGCAGTTCTACGGCTTGCAATGCCCTGATAACATGGCTGCAAGCAGCATTACAGTGGCTGACACCTTTTCAGAAAGGCGAGACGATTGGTTGCATTGGGGTAATCACAACCATCTTCGCATCACCAGAATGTTGACCAGTCTACGGCTACTGGGGTTAGACGCTTACGCAAAAGCATTTTTTCAATGTTTAACCCAACTCTATCAAGCGGAGCCTGATACCATCGATCCTCGTAGCTATGCGTTCTGGAAAGATGCCGTCAGCAAAGCGCTATAGTCCTTTACAGAAGCGTTCAGTGATATGGAACGTTTGATTCCAGAGATCGTGATGAATTTAGTGGTGATTCGCGCCGCTGCTTTAGAACGATCGCTCCGTTTCTACACCGCATTGGGATTATCCCTGGTTCGTGAGCAGCATGGCTTTGGGCCAGAACACCTAACCGCGACTCTCGGTACAGTTGTGCTAGAGATCTATCCACAAGGCAATTCAGAGCCTACGATCGGAGTCCGCCTCGGCTTTCGGGTCAACTCTTTAGTCACGACGATGGCACGAATAAAGGCAGTGGATGGCGCAATCGTAATGCCTATACAGAAGAGTGAATGGGGCTTACGGGCTGTGGTGTCTGATCCAGATGGACATCGGGTTGAGTTGATTGAAGCGCACAATTCAATGAGTGATGAGCCTGAGTAGACAGAATAATTTTTTGACGCAAGAGACCTTGCCAGTGCGCGTTTCAACTTCAAGACGTTCCAGCATTCAAGACATTCCAACGTTTAAGGGAGTTAGCCCATGACTATACAAACGACTCAGCTTCCGATTCCCACCTTTTTTGATCCAGCCCGTGTGGGTGAAGTGTGGCGGGTGCCCTATGGCGATCGAGCGGCTCAGGCGATCGACTGGGCCACGCAACACCAGTTACAACCAGCAGCAATGGACAAAACCCGTATTTGCTTGTTGATTATCGATGCTCAAAACACCTTTTGCATTCCCGACTTTGAACTGTTTGTGGGTGGGCGATCAGGCATGGGTGCGGTTGAAGACAACGTGCGACTGTGCGAATTTATCTACCACAACCTGGGCGTGCTGACGGCGATCGTGCCCACAATGGATACGCACAGTGCAACCCAAATCTTCCATCCCATCTTTTGGGTCGATGAGGCCGGGAAGAACCCAGCACCGATGACGATGATTGCGTTTGATGAGGTGAAAGACGGTAAGTGGACGGTGAATCCCGCGATCGCGTACAGCCTTGCCCACCACAACGTTGCTACGCTTCAAGCCTTTGCCCTCCACTACACCAAGCGCCTCACTGACAACGGCAAATATCCTCTCACCGTTTGGCCCTATCACTCCATGCTGGGCGGTATCGGTCATGCACTGGTGTCTGCGGTGGAGGAAGCCTGCTTTTTCCACAACATTGCCCGCAGCAGCCAAACCCACTTTGAACTGAAAGGCAGCAATCCCCTCACCGAAAACTACTCCGTGCTGCGTCCCGAAGTCATGGACGGTGCCGATGGTGGCGCGATCGCTCAAAAGAACACCTCTCTCATCCAAACACTGCTGGACTTTGATGCTGTCGTCATCGCAGGGCAGGCCAAGAGCCATTGTGTTGCGTGGACGATCGACGACCTGCTAACCGAGATCCAGGCGCACGATCCCGCTCTAGCCAAGAAAGTCTACCTCTTAGAGGACTGCACCTCTCCCGTCGTTGTCCCCGACATTGTAGACTTCACCGACCAGGCAGACGCAACCTTTCAACGCTTTGCCCATGCTGGAATGCACCTGATTCAGTCAACCAACACCCTGACGATCGCCTAATTTTTCCTACTCCCCAATCCCATTCCCCATTCCCCCCACCCTACTCCGCCATCTCCATCCTCGCTTGAATCCCCTGGCTGCTCAACGTCTGCATCAACTGGTCAGCTTTTGCACGATCGCCAAACGCACCCACTTGAATGAGCGATCGACCCTTAATCGATGTCCGAAAGGCATTGGGAAACGCGGCCCGTAGCTGTGTTTGCTGGCGATCATCCGCATCGACTACCACCCGGTAGGGCAACTTCACCGCTGCACTCGCACTACCCGATCGATAGACCATTGAAGCGCCACCCACATTACCGATTGGGGCATTCGGGTCGGGCACAGGCAGCAACCCTGCATTCGTTAATGGCACAGGCCGAAATGATGCCGCTTGAGTACTGGTCACGGTCGTCATCGCCACAACGGGTCGAGGAGCTGATCGCCTTTCTGGTTCAGGCACTGGAATTTCCACCGCACCTGAGCGTTTCACAGAAAGGGGCACTTGGGCTGGCAGTGGAGCAGGCTGATTAAGATTCGCCGTGAGGTTGGCAGTGGAGCCACGGTTCAAGGCTACGGGTAGACGAGCGATCGGCCTGCTTAAACGTGGTGTCACTACGGCTGGAGGCAACGTGGCGCTGAATGATGGCGCTGATGGCTGTGCTGCTTGTGGCGCAGACGTTGGTGGTGCAACCGCAACCCTCACAATCTGGACAGGGCGGGATAAAGGCTTCGGCGAGACACCAGACAACGCGGTTGGTACTGGAAAGCCAGGATCTGTCAGGGCACTGGCTGGTGCCGCAACCGCCACCACAGGTACGCCTGGGCGGGTTGACGACATCAATGGTTGAGTCGCTGGCACTGGAAAGGTTGATGCTGAGATGTCGTTGCCTGGTGACGCACGATCGACCCCTTCAGAGGATTGTTGCATTGGTTGGAGGGCTACTGGAGCACTACCATTCACCGGGCGATCGCCTTCTAAGCGTTGCCCAAAGGGAATCGTTTGACTTGCGGCGCTCGCAGATGTTGCTGACTTCTGGGCGCGAACCGGAGCCTTACTTCCAGAGGTGGATTTGTCGGCACTCGCGGGCGATGGCACCCCAGCCGAGAGCGCCACTAACCGACTGCTGCCAGAAGACGAACCTGTAGCAGCCCACGGTGTGGCAGCACCGGGTGACACCGCTCCCAGGCTAGTGCCTGCTAAATCCAGGCTGCCGCTGATTTTGTCCACATCATTTCCAAATGCTGGAATTTGCTGGCTTGCCCCTTTCACGTTGACATCAAACTGACCATTGTTGCGAAAGGAGTTAGCCCCCGGAGCGGCAGCAGTGCCCAAATTAGGGCGTGCCTGGGCGATCGCCACCAGGCCATCCCGCTGATTCCCCTCTACCGAATTGCCTTGCAACACGGGCTGCGCGCTTGCCTGCACCACAATCCCATCTTTATTTTGGGTAATGCGATTGCCTACCAGCAGGGGGGTGGCCTTCTGGTTAATGTTGATGGCAAACCCAGTTTGTTCAAAGATATTCTCCCGCACCTCTGACTGCGACGTGCCATAGATCGTGATGCCATTCGCGCCGTTCTGGTAAAAATAATTGTTGCGAATCAGCGGCGAACCATTGCCCATGACCGAGATGCCATCGTGCCCGCTTTCCGTAAAGGTGCTATCTACAATGGCAGGACTGGTGGACTCAATCCACACACCGTAGCCCTGCGGATCAGGATTTTTGACCGTCACCCCAGCCAAAATGGCCCGATCGGCTCCCACGATCGCCACTTTCTGCCGCGCAAACGCAGGACTTAGAATAAAGCCACTGCCCTGAATCACAATGCCCTGGCCTCGTGTTTCGGTATTGCCCTGCACCGTTACCTCTGGCTTGAGGCGCAGCGGAAACCGTTCGCCTGTCTCCTGGCTGTAGGTTCCTGGCGACAAGAGAATGACTGTACCCGCTTGAGCCACCTGCAATGCCTGCGTCACGGTCTTAAACGGGGCACGATCGCTCCCATCTGCTGTGGCATCATTGCCCGCCACTGGATCGACCAGCAGAACGGTTTGAGCAACGCTGCTGGTGGGTGCCGCAGCAAGGTTAGGGGCTGCAAAGTCAGCAGCAGAAACCGCTTGAGCAATGGCTGAAGTTTGGCTTCGATCGAGCAACGTCAGCGTTGCACAGCCAGCAACAATTAAAAGACAAACGGATGAACAGTGCCGCTTGGGCCAGGGCTTGGTGACGAAGTAAGGCATTGTAAGAGCAGTCATGAGAGGAGCGATTGAGGATCAACGTGCAGAAGCCGCAACGTGATCCACCAGATAGTGGTTCAAAGCAACTAAAAACCAGCTCAAAGCCTGACGGCAATTGAACTTGAAGGGAACGTGCGCTGAACTCTGGTCAACTTTACTCGATCCTTTTGTGTTTGAAACACATAATTTTGTGCAGCAATGAGAAGAAGGTATGGCGCTTCTCTTTGATTTGTGAAAGTTGCTTCAGACTAGCTTTCAGCTTTCTAGACTAGGCTGATCACTAGAAGCTGAAAGCTTAAACCATCACATGCTGCTCATGAATGATTTAGAGCTGCTTAGAAGACAAAGAGTAAGAAGCGTCAAGGAAAAAGCCGCTAGCTTCATTCACGCACTCCTGATTCTCTTTAATCAGTCTTCAATACTCATTGATGAGCCTGTTAAGACTGAGAAGTGAGGTGGGGATGCTCATGAATGAGCCTGTCAAGACTGATTAATGAGGTGGGGATACTCATTAATGAGTTCTAGAGGCTCGTAAATGAGTCCTACAATGCTCGTGAATGAGGTCTGGAGACTCATTAAAGTCGATGCGATGCTCGTGAATGAGGTCTGGAGACTGGTGAATGAGTCTTTGCGATTCATGAATGAGGTCCGTGATACTCATTTACGAGTCTCCAAGCCTCACGACTGAAGATTAGAAACTGCATTCCTGAGCCTGCGACAGTCTTAAAATGCTGCTTGACCGCCAAGACCCTATAGATCAGTTGGGTTAAACCTGGTGGAACTCTGAAATCTGCTCGCTACCAGGCTCCCACTTGGGAACCAGAAGGCACCTTCGAGATGCTTTGGTAAAGCAACCCAAGGCTTCTCCCCTCACCGCACAATGGAAGCAAGCGACACTCCTTACCCCTCTTCCCTCTGGCATCCCTGCTCATAACCCGATAGCCTGGAGACAGTTATCGATCGAGACTTCTATGGGCAATACAGACAGTCAGGCTCGGTTTGTGCAGCTTGCACTTTGCCGCATCTTAGATGCCAACTTAGACCGTGCTCGTGAAGGGTTGAGAACGATCGAAGAGTGGTGTCGTTTTGGCTTGGATGATGTTGCGCTGACGGATGAGTGCAAGCATTTGCGGCAGGAATTGGCGCACTGGCATACCCCTGATCTGCGTGCAGCGAGAGATACACCAGGGGATGCGGGAACGGCGTTGACCCATCCCAGCGAGGCAGAGCGATCAAGTGTTCAGGATGTGCTGCAAGCCAATTTATGTCGTGTCCAGGAGGCATTGCGCGTTTTAGAGGAGTATGGGAAAGTTCATAGCCCCGCAATGGGAGAGGCATGTAAGCAAATGCGCTACCGAGTGTATACGTTAGAAAGCAAACTGACGGCGTACACACGGCAACAGCAACTCGATCGATCGCGACTGTACCTCGTCACGTCTCCAACCGAGAATTTTTTTACCACAGTGGAAGCAGCGCTCAAGGGCGGATTAACCCTGGTGCAGTATCGGGACAAAACGGCGGATGATGACGTGCGTTTACGGAATGCCGAGAAGCTTTGCCATCTCTGTCATCGCTACGGTGCGTTGTTTATTGTGAACGATCGCGTTGATCTGGCGATCGCGGTAGGTGCTGATGGCGTGCATCTGGGGCAACAGGATATTCCGATCGCGCTGGCACGACAGTTGCTTGGCTCCCAGCGCCTCATTGGACGCTCTACACATTGTCCCGATGACCTTCATCGCGCCATTCAGGAAGGGGCTGATTACATCGGCGTGGGGCCTGTTTACGAAACACCTACAAAAGCCGGAAGACCCGCCGCAGGTTTCGACTACGTGCGCTATGCAGCTACCCATGCGACCATTCCCTGGTTTGCGATCGGGGGCATCGACACAAACAATTTGTCGGACGTCTTGGCAGCTAAGGTCAAACGTGTGGCGATCGTCCGCGCCATTATGCACGCTGAACACCCAACCCAAACAACGCAATTTTTTCTGTCTCAACTTGCTCAGGAGGCTTGAATTAAGGAAGCCCGCTCGTAACGCTCCGGATCATAAGGCAATCGGTGAATACTCAAATTTGCCCCAACTGCGCATGAATTTTCTCTACCGCTAAAGCCATTGGCTCTTCCTCCAAAAGTACAGGTGATCTCATGCATAAACCACAATGGACAAAGAATCTTCACCACCTGTTCCCAACTGCACTGTTTGCCTTTCAGCTAAAAGACTATGCTCAGCTAAACCAACAGCTTTTAAACACCATTTATCAGCTCAAGCAACTCGATCGAGGCTATGCAGCTTCAAACGTTCTGGGCTGGCATAGCAAAAGCAACTTATTTGAATTAGAAGAACTCCAACCGTTTAAGGCGTTAATAGATGCAGCCGTTTTAGAAGTCGCTCAAGCCGTTGGCTATGGCGATATTCTTATTAAACCCGCTAATTGTTGGGCAAACGTAAATTCCAAATATGCCAGTAATA
Source organism: Stenomitos rutilans (assembly GCF_059505485.1). Lineage (NCBI taxonomy): Bacteria > Bacillati > Cyanobacteriota > Cyanophyceae > Leptolyngbyales > Leptolyngbyaceae > Stenomitos > Stenomitos rutilans. The sequence continues at coordinate 41,883 of NZ_JCACKR010000082.1, read as the reverse complement.
AGATTCACGACCATGCCAATTGCCTGTTTAGCGGCGTTTATTATGTGAAAATGCCAAAAGATTCCGGCAACTTGATGTTCTACGATCCGCGTAGTGCCAAAGCATTCTATAAACCTCTCGTGTCAAACTTTACGGCCTATACAGCAGACGCGGTTGCCCATGCGGCAGAAGAAGGATTATTGCTCATTTTTCCAAGCTGGTTAAAGCATGGCGTAGAACCCAATTTAAGCGATGAAGACAGAATAAGTATTAGTTTTAACTACGTCTTCTAATGCCTTTCCAGATTAAGGTTAAAAGCACTGAGTCACTCAAGCGATCGGTGGAATGAAGACACTGAGCTATGCAAGAAACAAAGTTTCCACCAGCCGACATCAACAGTCCAAACATTTGGCTTTCATTACCTCTCTGGGCATTTGCCCTGACGATGGGACTGTTGAGCCGCCTCGTGATTCTCGTCAGCATGATGTTCATTGCGCCGCTCGCCTCGTCTGGCAGTACGCGACTGGCGATCGGCGATTGGCACGTTCTAGCCGGATGGGACAGCGTTCATTACCTCGGCATTGCCACTAGAGGCTACGAGTACGCAGCGGATGGCATCGGCCATAATGTCGCCTTTTTTCCCATGCTGCCGCTGCTGATTAAAGCAGGTATGAGGCTAGGCTTGCCACCAGACTTAGCAGGAGTGCTGATCAACAATGCTGCTTTTTTGGGGGCACTAATGGTTTTGGCGGGTTGGGTAGACGATCGCTATGGTCAGAAAGTGGCGCGATGGTCAGTTGCAGCTCTAGCCTGGTGCCCGTTTTCACTCTTTGGCACTGTGCTGTATACAGAAGGCTTGTTTTTACTTTGCAGTACGGCAGCCTTGCGGGCATTCGATCGTCGTCGGCATGCTTGGGCAGCGTTTTGGGGTTGCTTAGCCAGTGGCACTCGTTTGCCTGGATTGACCCTCGCACCAGCCTTTTTGCTGGTCGCCTGGAAAGAGCGGCGCTCGTGGTCTGCGTATCTTGCCGCGATCGCGTCTACAGGAGGCGTGCTGCTCTTTAGCCTCTTTTGTTGGGTGCAGTTTCACGATCCCCTGGCGTTTTTGAAGGTACAAAAAGCATGGCACCCCCTCGGACTCATTTATGGTGAAGGCTGGCTGAAGTCGTTCGTACAAATTACCCTCGGCCCCGCAACCTGGAATCAAGGCAAGATTGCTGATCCGCTGTATCCCATCGCGTTCGCAGTGCTTTGTGGCTTGGGGTGGCTATTGTGGCGCTTCCACACGCGTTTAGGCAAAAGAGTGACGTACTACGGAGCGTGCACGATCGGACTGCTGCTGTGGCTATTAGCTGGTTCGCCGCTGATTAATGTCGTCATGGTTTGGGGGAGCGTTTACTTACTCTGGCGATTTCGCCGGACACTGCCACCCGTCGCGGTCGTTTACGGATTCCTGAGCTTGGCTTTGATTTTGAGTTCAGGCAGAACGATTTCGGCTGAGCGTCATACCTACGGAGTCGTTTCGCTGGCGATCGCTTTTGGCCTGTTGCTGTCGCGCCACCCCCGTTGGGGCTTCTCAGTCTTGAGCTTTTTGGCTGTACTGCTGGTCAGCCTCTCACTTCGCTTTGCACAACACCTATGGGCTGGATAAAGATTGTGGCTAGGGACTCAATCGTAGAGCCACGTATAATTACCCGATAATCTCATACCGATTTAAAGGCATGATCACTCAAGATTGATCGCCGCGTAGGGGCACGGCATTACCGTGCCCCTACAGAATGTGCAACATTCCCCACTTAAACTGGTATCGGTAGCCTGGTCTAAATAGATTTCATAATGCTGTTAAAACCAAAAAAAAGGGAGCAAAACTGCTCCCCTCAGCCTCTCATGATAAACGAAAACTCTTCTACAGAGCCGTGCTACGAATCGGCAACCACACCGAATGCTGGAGTTTCAGTAAGCTTACGGTCTGTTTGAATGACTTTCTTAGACCTAGTGTAAACCCTGAAGCCATTCACTCAGTAAAGTCGCGGTGTAATCTCATCACGGTGCATCAAGCTTAGATAAAGCTCAGTCGAATAACCTACGTGCACACCGCAAGAGCCAATCATTGAGGCAGCAAAGACGCGGAAGAAAACACATTGTGATTTGTAGCTGTCAGCATTTCTCTCAAGGCTAATCACTGAGCGCTAAAACCCGACCAAAATCAGAGATTTTTCAACAAGCACCTTTGCTGAAACCTCAATGCGATCGCAAGAAATCAGCGATTCTAGCCACTGCTGCTTGCAAGATCGTTGGTTCATGCACAAGGGCAAATCGTACATAGCCCTCGCCAGACTTGCCAAACCCAGCACCGGGGGAAGCGGCAACGCCCGTCGCTTCAACTAATTGGGTGCAAAATTGCATGGAGTTTTTTGACCAGGGTTCTGGAAGTTTCGCCCAGACGTACATCGTGGCAACGGGCAATGGCACCTGCCAACCTATCTCGTGAAGTGCGTTAACAAACGCATTCCGACGTTGACGAAAGATTTCGATTCCTGCGCTGACCCCTGCTTGCGGTCCTGTAAGCGCCGCGATCGCTCCGTTCAAAATGCCACGATACTGATTGAAGTCCACAGCGGATTTGACCTGCCTCAAAGCGCGAATCAAAGCGGCATTGCCGATCGCGTAGCCCACTCGGAAACCGCCCATGTTGTAGGACTTCGACATCGTGAAAAACTCGATCGAAACCGTTTTTTCACGGTCTGCTTGCAGGACAGAAGGCGGCTGCACACCGTCAAACACAAAATCTGGATAGGGGAAATCATGCACCAGCACGAGAGCATGCTGCTGACAGAAGGCTACGGCTGCTTGGAAAAACGATAAGGGCGCGATCGCCGTTGTGGGATTGTGAGGATAGCTCAACACCATCATGCGTGACTGTGCCAACACCTGGGTGGGAATATCCTCAAATACAGGTAGAAAGCCACGCTCAGCCTCTAACGGCATCAGGTAAATTTGCCCACTTGCCAGGTGAACACCACTTGCATGAGAGGGATAGCCCGGATCTTGAAGTAGCGCAAAATCACCTGGGTTGAGAATGGCTAGCGGCAGATGGGCCGTCCCTTCTTGAGACCCAATCAGGGGCAGCACCTCAGTTTCTGGATCAACCGTAACGCCAAACTTTTGGGTGTACCAGGTGGCTGCTGTTTGCCGAAACGCCTGCGTCCCGTGAAACAGCAAATAGCCGTGCGTGCTGGGATCGGGGAGAGATTGCACGATCGCTTCCAGCACGTGGGGTTGGGCTGGTAGGTCTGATGATCCCAACGATAAGTCAATAATGGTTCGGCCTGCGGCTCTGGCCCTGGTCTTGGCCTGATCCATGTCAGCAAACACATTCGATTGGAGCGGTTCTAGACGTTTGGCAAATTGCATAGCGGTTGGCCGTTAGCTGTTAGCGTTCAGCTTCCAACAGAGCGTGTAGGGTAGAGGCTCTCAGTTTATCGCTTTCGCGTGACCACAACGCAGCTATAAACTCTAGTCCCCGGAACTGTCAAACCTATGTAATCCTGGCGATCGACGCTTAGCTCTGGAAAAAGCTGACGGCTGACCGCTGGTAGCCAAACCCAACGGAACGATGGCTGCTTACCAGATCTAAGCCAAATACGGATTCAGAACGCTTTCTAATTTTTGCTTACTAATCGCGCCTTCTGTGGCTTCCAACACTTCCCCAGCTTTAAACAACCGAAAGGCAGGAACGCCTTCAATCTTGTATTTGGCAACGGCTGTAGGGTTGGGATCGACCTCCATTTTGACGATTTTGATGCGATCGCCATAACTTGCTGCCAACCCGCTCACGATCGAAGTCATCAGCCGACAAGGACCGCACCAACTAGCCCAAAAGTATACCAGCACGGGTTGAGTCGCCTGCAAAACTTCTGTCTCAAACTCAGGGTCCGAAATTGTAATGACGCTACTCATACCCGCTTTGCAACCATGTCACAAGGATTCATACTTCCGTATTCTGACGTGTTTTGTGACGCAACGACAAACAGAGGTGTGAAAAAGGCTAAAGGATAAAACGACTGAGCAACAAGACCCAAGTATTGATTCACACAGTCAGGCATGAATTCACCATCCTTAGCCTTTAGCCTTCATCCTTTAGCCTTCCTTCTTACAGCTGATCGAGCTTGGTCTTGAGTGCTTCCAGTTCATCATCCACCGCCGGGTCATGCGCTTCTGTAGAAGGGGCTTTAGCCGTTGTTGGTTCTGCTGCTGTGCCAGGAAGCTGCGCCTGTGTTTGTGGTGTTCCACCCAGGAGTTGTGCTTTCATGGCTGCCAGTTCATCATCCACGCCGCTACCTGACTCCAGCATGGCAAACTGGCTTTCCAGGTCTGCACCTGCCAACTCTGCTGCGGCCTGCGATCGCGCTTCCATTTGCAGGACTTTATCTTCCATCCGCTCAAACGCACCCATCGCGCTACTGGTGCCTAACCGACCAACCGTGCTTTGCAGTTGCTCATTGGCTTTGGCAGCACTCGCCCGCGCCTTGAGCATGTCTTTCTTGGTCTTGGCCTCCGAAATTTTGCCTTCCAGAGCAATCAGGTTGCGCTTGAGGGTATCTACCATCGTGGCTTGCTGGTCAAGCTGCGTTTTGAGCGTTGCGGCGGTTTCACTATTGGTCTTCTTGCGCAACAAGGCTTCGCGTGCCAGGTTTTCATCCCCTTTTTGCAATGCCAACTGTGCCCGTTGCTGCCAATTGTTAGCCTCGGTTTGAGCCTGGTTGTACTGCTGTTGAGTGCGTTTTTGACTGGCGATCGCGCTAGCAACGGCCTGACGCAACTGCACCAGGTCTTCCTGCATGTCAATGACAGTCTGCTCAAGAATCTTTTCGGGGTCTTCTGCCTTGCTGACGACATCGTTCAGATTGGCTCTTACGACCCGGCTAACACGGTCAAATAATCCCATGACGTTCCTTTCCTTTCAGCAGTGTACGAAGTTAGCGGTGCAGGTTGAGACAGTTTCCTGTTGATCGCTCAGTGCAATAGGTCTATCTTAAGCAATGATGCTTAATCGTCCATCATTTAGGCGCTTTCATGGTTGACGATCCCGTAGCCAGCAAACGCCTCAACTCCAGTGTAGAAACTCTTAGCCACAATCGCAGGAATCGCAATGGTTTTTTAAAGGGGTGCGATCGTCGTCAAGCCCAGAAGATTAGCATAGCAATAAGCACTCCGAGACTTGGAGCCACCACGATGGTACAAACGCCTGCAAAGTCCCCAACGCTAGAAGAGTTTCTGCAACTGCCAGAGACCAAAACAGCCAGCGAATATATTAACGGTCAAATTATTCAAAAACCTATGCCACAAGGTAAGCACAGCATTATTCAAGGTGAATCCGTAAACGCCATCAATGCTGTTGTCAAACCTGAGAAAGTGGCCCGTGCGTTTCCAGAATTACGCTGTACATTTAGTGGGCGATTGACCGTACCTGATGTCGCTGTATTCATTTGGCAGCGAATCCCGCGTGATGCTGATGGTACAGTCGCCAATGTTTTTCACCTCGCCCCCGACTGGACGATCAAAATTCTTTCCCCAGATCAGAGACAGACTAAAGTCACTCGCAACATCTTGCACTGCCTTCAACACGGCACGCAAATGGGCTGGCTCATTGATCCAGAGGAAAAATCGGTGCTGGTTTACACTCCCCCTAATCAGGTCGCCGTCTTCGACGAACCAGACGATCGTTTACCTGTGCCAGACTTCGCTACTGGCTTGCAGCTTACCGTTGGTACGGTGTTTGGTTGGCTCTTAGAGTAGGTTAAGACTTACGCAAAGATCCCCGACTTCTACCGCACGGTAAGCGAGGCAGCGCTAATTTTTCGCCAGAAGTCGGGGATCTGAACACTTCACGCGTAAGTCCGGTAGGCGTTTAGATCGCGGCTTAAGCATGTGAAAAATGGTCTAGAAACGATTCAAAAGTACAGCTAAAGGTATGCGTCCAGGCACCAGCACTCATTTCCTGTTGATGTGCCCACGTTGTCTCTAAGGCGCAGCGATCGCAATCCTTCATCGACTGAAAGGACAAGAACTTGCCTAGCTTAGCCGCATACTGAAGCCCTGCGACCAAAGCAGCGATCCCACAAGCATCGATCGCTTCGACCCAGAGCAAATCTACCAGAACTGTCTCAGTGGCTTGCTCTAGCGCCTGTTCCAGCTCATGTTGTAAGTCATGGCTATTCGATGCGTTCAGCGAACCGTTAGGCTGAAGGACGAGAATACTGGGCTTCAGATCTGGCACCAGGTTCAGCCGTCTCGGAACATCAGCGTATGCAAGTACCATTGGCAGAACTCTCCTTGGCTCGATCGCAGCGATCGTCGTTTTCATAGCGCTCCCAGATGCCTTAGGGGGTAACAGCAGCTAGCTGTATCAGCAAAAAGAAGATACACTCACCTATCTACACAGTGACTGAAGACGTTTCCCTAAACGCTGTGATTGATCACTGATTGCTTGTGTTCCTCATCGACCAAAGCATTGCTGTACATCACTGAGAGCGTGTGGCACAAGTCATCTGTAGAGGTGATTTAAATTACTTCGTTGTTCTCTTTTTTCTGAAGATCATCCCTAAAGCCTCTTTCATGTCCTTTGATTCGCCTCGCGCTGGCTATACGCTGCCTGTTTTTGCTTGTGCCGCCGCGATCGCAGCGTTGCGTTGGTTACAGCATCCCCAGGCAATCACCTCTGTAACGGTAGACTTGCTTGACCCGGCAGAAACGGTAGCGATCGACGTTGAACAGGTAGCGGGTTTGCAATCTGGTGCAGCCTTAGCCATTACTCGTAGCGATCCTGGCGACAACCTGGATCTAACTCGCCATACACCGCTTTGGGCAATGGTTGCGTGGGGTGATAAAACTCAGTCAGAGTCGATCGTGGTGCACGGTGGCGAAGGGCTGGGACGACAAGCAGACGGGCAGGCAGCGATTTACGCCTACGCACGGCGATTGCTGGTAGCAAACTTACAACGGTGGCTTCAACCTGATGAGACCATTCAAGTCACGTTGATTTTGCCGGAGGGTCGCGCCCTCGCCAAACGGACATCCAACGAAGCGTTTGGAGTGGTCGAAGGGTTATCGCTACTGGGCACTACGGGCATTTCACACCCCTTGAGCGCACCCGGCCAGCTTGAGGCATTTCGAGGAAATCTGCGGCAGAAAGCGACTTGGTTCGACTGTCTGGTCTTTTGCATTGGCGAGAATGGGCTTGATCTGGCGCGTCAGGTGGGCGTGAATCCCGCTCGTCTGGTCAAAACTGCTAACTGGTTAGGACCATTACTGGTAGAAGCGGGGATGCAGGAAGTAGAGTCTGTTTTGCTGTTTGGCTATCATGGCAAGCTCATGAAGCTGGCAAGCGGCATTTTCCATACGCATTATCATGTAGCGGATGGTCGGCTCGAAACGCTGACGGCTCATGGCGCGATCGCAGGGCTACCCACAGCAGCCCTGCAAGCTCTTTTTGCGTGTGCAACGGCAGAAGATGCCTTACAGTATTTGAAAACGTTGGAGGCAGAGACCGGGCAACCCTGGGTGGAGCGAGTGTATCACCAGATCGTGGAGGCTATCGACGCTCGATCGCAGTCATATATTCAGACCCATAGCGAACGATCAGTGAATGTGGGCACGGTTTTGTTTAATCGTTCCCGCGAGATTCTGGTGAAGAGTCAAACAGGTATCGCTTTACTTGAGCAAGTTTTGTTAGTCTAGTTACAATACGCAAATTTACGCATCTCTGTTTGAAATTGCTCTGTTTTTGCAATTGACTGTTTGAAACTCACTGTTAGGGCCAAACCCTTTTAGAGCAAACCATCTGCTCTCACCGTCCACCTTCGTAGCATCCAGGACACCTCGGTGACTCTACAAACAGAACAACACTCTCAGACTGCCTCGATCGAGCACAATCGGCTTGATCGCCAAATGATTGTCATTCTGGATTTTGGCTCTCAGTATTCCGAATTGATCGCCCGCCGGATTCGAGAAACTCAAGTTTATTCCGAAGTGCTTTCCTATCGGACGACTGCAGAACAATTGAGACAGCTTAATCCCAAAGGGATCATCCTCTCAGGCGGCCCCAGTTCCGTTTACGATACTGGGGCACCTCACTGCGATCGCACCATTTGGGACTTAGGCTTACCCATCCTGGGCGTTTGCTACGGCATGCAGTTGATGGTGCAACAGCTCGGCGGCGGCGTTGAGCGCTCTGACCTGGCAGAGTATGGCAAAGCCTCACTGCTGATTGATGACCCGACCGACCTACTGACGAATGTGGAAGACGGCACCACGATGTGGATGAGTCATGGTGACTCAGTAACCCAGCTACCGAAAGGGTTTGAACTCCTGGCGCATACGGCAAATACGGCCTGCGCAGCGGTTGCAGATCATGAACGCAAACTCTACGGCGTGCAGTTTCATCCAGAGGTCGTCCATTCGATCGGCGGTCTAGCGCTCATTCGGAATTTTGTCTACCACATCTGCCAGTGTGAGCCAACGTGGACAACCGATGCGTTTGTTGAAGAAGCCATTCGTGAAATTCGCGCCAGAGTGGGCGACAAGCGAGTGCTGCTAGCTCTCTCTGGCGGAGTGGATTCATCGACGCTGGCCTTTTTACTCTATCGGGCGATCGGTGAGCAACTGACCTGCATGTTTATCGATCAGGGCTTTATGCGTAAGCTAGAGCCAGAGCGTCTGGTTAAATTGTTTCGAGAGCAATTTCATATTCCTGTTGCCTACGTGAACGCACGCGATCGCTTTCTAGCGCAAATCCAGGGTGTGACTGATCCTGAAGTCAAGCGGAAGCGGATTGGGCACGAGTTTATTCGCGTGTTTGAAGAAGAGTCGCGGCGGTTAGGCCCCTTTGACTATCTTGCACAAGGAACTCTGTATCCAGATGTCATCGAATCGGCTGACACCAACGTTGATCCCCACACGGGAGAACGAGTCGCCGTGAAGATCAAAAGCCATCACAATGTCGGTGGACTGCCCAAAGATTTGCAGTTTAAGCTCATTGAGCCGTTGCGGAAGCTTTTTAAGGATGAAGTGCGTAAAGTGGGTCGTTCGATCGGTCTGCCCGAAGAGATTGTCCAGCGTCAGCCGTTTCCCGGTCCTGGTCTAGCGATTCGGATCTTGGGCGAGGTGACGGAAGATCGGCTAGATATTTTGCGCGATGCCGATCTGATTGTGCGTCAAGAGATCAATCGTTCTGGACTCTATAACCAACTGTGGCAAGCCTTTGCCGTCCTGCTCCCTATTCGTAGTGTGGGTGTGATGGGCGACCAGCGTACCTATGCATACCCGATCGTGCTGCGCTTTGTCTCTAGTGAGGACGGTATGACCGCCGATTGGTCGCGGGTTCCTTACGATCTGCTCGAAACGATTTCAAACCGGATTGTCAACGAAGTCAGAGGGGTTAACCGCGTGGTCTACGATATTACCTCTAAGCCACCTGGCACGATCGAGTGGGAATAAAGCAGCACAAGTAAACGCGCAAACAAACCACAGAAGCAGAGAGGCGCAATCTGTTTTACACCCCTACTTCTGTGGAAAACTAGCCAAAGTCTGTGGAAAACCCAGACAAAAGCCTCACTTTCTGTGGAAAACTTCTGTTGTTAAACTCTCGTTTTCAGCAATCCTACGGTTGTGTATGAGTAAATATCAGCGCTTTAGATTATGTCGTTAGCGTATGATGCAGCCCTTAGCGTGTGAGCAACCTTAGCAGATTTGCCCATTAATGTCATCCTAATAATGCTATTCCAATGATGCGATCGCGCTTGAACCAGGCGTAACGCTAGGAGTAGGACTCTTCAGTGCTCTTCATTTTGGCTTTAGCCTTGGCAGCGCTCTTCTTGAGTGCATCTAACCGGGCTTCATACTTAGACCGCAGGCGCTTTTTAGGCGATTGCTCAATCAACACTTTTAACGCGCTACCGAGGCTCTTATAAGCATTGGGCAGCGTATAACCAAAGCGAGTTGCAAGGGCGATCGCTTTCTCATCGGCATCCAGCATTTCTTTCATGGTCTTCTCGGTACTGTTCTTCTGCCACAGCCGCCAGCCCGAAACACCGCACAGACCTAACGCCAACAGTAACAGTAGACCATCCTGCACCCAAAGCTCACCGACAGCGCCTCCCAAGCCGATCGCCAAGGCAGCCATTTCCCAGCCATCTCTGGGGATCGTATCGTTTTGGATGCGTGCCACCTCATGCCAGAATAGTAAATTGCGCTGGTCAGTAGCTAACTGTTCCCACTTCACCATGTCAATTTGAATCTCGACTTCATCCTTGCCGATTTCTTCGCAGGTGACCAGGGGTGGGTTCACGGCAGTGGTGCCCTCAACAGAAACCCAACTTTGAAGCTCCGGCGGCAGTAGGGTTCTGAGCCGCCGGAGCTCACTCATTTCAGCTTTAGCCGAGGTGGTTGCGTATGATGTCATGGTTCCGCCCAGAAAATCTCGAATTACAAAGACGCCTCCTTCGATCATAGCGATCCCAGGAAACCTTTGCCGTTCCGTTTATTCTGCAAGATCTTGCTGCCTTCACGCAAGTGCGATCGCAAAAAAATTGTGTGACTCTACCGACTTCTCGCTGGCGGTCTAACAGACTCTGATGTGGACAGCGGCCTCGATTCGCTTGAGTAGTGAGCGATCACCGCTAAGGGCACAATCAGGGTAAAAAGGGCAATGATACCCCCGATAATATTTGCGGCCCGGTTGGTCGATCGCTCAGATGGGCTGACAGACTGACTACCTGGTTCCATAAATGTTTTGATGCACTAGAGCGTTTGCTGTTGAGTCGAATGAGCAGATTGCACGACCTCTCACGATCATCTTAGCGAGTCTGCCGTGGGTAGAAGGTTGCAGCAACCAAACTCAACGTTAACACTCCAAACGCAATGGTATGGGAGGGGTAGCTGATTGACTGACAAAACTCTCGAAACCCTAACTCCTGCGTAGGCTAGGTTAGCGGTAGCGTAACCCAACAAAACCGACGCTGGTGTTGTTCCAAAACACAGGAGCTAAAAAAGCCGCTCCATGTAACGAAAATCTCGCTCCACTTCTGCCCAAAGAGAGCGGTTGTGCGGGTCAGTCCGCAACGCTTTCTTTAAATAAATTCTTGCTTTGTCAAACTGCCGTTCTTGAATGAGCTGTCGTCCCCAACGCTGGTAAGCGATCGCCTGCCACTGCTTCACCTCCGAGTCTTGCGGCATACGCCGCGCTAGCCCTTCAATGAGCGCGACCGCTCTTGGAAAGCGTTGTTCTTTCAGCATCTGTTGTAACTGCTGATAAGAATTTGCCTTAAGCTGCTGCTCCAACGGCGATAAATTTGTGAACTGGATTGAGGGCTGTTTACGTGTAATCCGAGTCCCGCCCGATGCCTCTGAGGCTACTGGAGGTTTTGCTTCACCAGAGCGCTGGTTCGTATTTTGCGTGGTCGGTCCTGTACTGCCGATCGCTGCGAGCAAAAACCGATACGCCTCAGTCAGCTCGATAAACTTGTCTTTTGCCTGCTGATTCCCTGGGTTTACATCTGGGTGATAGCGCCTTGCCAACCGCCGATAAGCTGCCTTGATCGCATCAAACGAGGCACCAGACTCCAACCCTAAAATGTGGTAACACTCTGCAAGGTTCATTGAGATGGGAAATGGCAGAATTATTCACGATTCTGCCACTACTGAGAGGAGATGACATCAGTTGGGGCATCAGGAAGCCCAGGCGTAGAGAGGTCGCTTAGGAACCCAGCGCTAGATGACCTTCGTAACATAGCGGCAAAACTCATTGCCGACTGGCACCAAGCGGGTTTCTTCTAGGTGTTTTGGCCGAAGCTCTAGACTACGAAGCTGACTCGATCACGCGATCAATCAGTCCATACTCTTTCGCTTCTTCTGCGGACATGAAGTAATCACGATCCATGTCCTTTTCAATTTTCGTCAGCGTTTGCCCAGTGCGATCGGCATAGATCTGGTTAAGCTGCCGTCGAATGCGGATAATTTCGCGCGCTTCGATCTCAATATCCGTTGCCTGACCACGAGTGCCACCAGACGGCTGGTGAATCATGATGCGCGAGTGGGGAAGCGCCAGACGTTTGCCCTTTGCGCCTGCTGCCAACAAAAACGAACCCATTGAAGCCGCCAGACCCACACAAATGGTGACGACATCAGACTTGATGTGCTGCATCGTGTCGTAAATCGCCATACCTGCGGTGACGGAGCCACCAGGCGAATTGATGTAGAGCACGATGTCTTTACCTGGATCTTCAGAATCCAAATAGAGCATCACCGCTACGATTTGATTGGCAATTTCGTCATCAACCTCTTTGCCCAAGAAAATAATGCGCTCCCGATAGAGGCGATTGTAGATGTCAATCCACTGAGTATACGGTTCGCCTGGCATGCGATAGGGAACCTTGGGAACACCAATTGGCATAAGAAGCTCCGTTGTTAGATAAGTTTTGAGTGCTGAGTTTCGAGTTTTGAGTTGGTTAATTTTTCACTCAAAGCGCAAAACTAATTTAGATAATGCCAGCAGGTAGAGGAGTGGCAAGGTCTTTTTCGCTTTCGAGGACGCGATCGATCAGCCCATACTCTTTTGCCTGTTCAGGAGACATATAAAGCAGTCGATCCATGTCCTTCGCAATTTTTTCGATCGACTGTCCGGTGTTTTGCGACAGAATTTCAACCATCGTCGCTTTATTGGCTAGAACCTCTTTGGCACGAATTTGAATGTCGGTTGCTTGACCGCGTGCGTAACTCTTGCTTTGATGAAGCACGATCGTGGCGTTGGGCAAACTCACACGAAAGCCCTTCGTACCTGCGGAAAGCAACATGGCTGCCATGCCCATCGCCGACCCAATACAAATGGTTTGAACCGGAGGCTTGATGTAGCGCATGGTATCGCAGATCGCAAACGCCTCGGTTTCAAACCCAATGGGTTCACCGTCGTAACGGGACGTGCCTGTAGAGTTGATATAGATTTTGATGGGCTTCTCAGGATCTTCATACTGAAGATAGAGCAGTTCTGCCACAATCAACTCGGTCACGGCAGGCACCAACGGCATTCCCAGGTAAACAATCCGCTCTTTTAGCAGCAAAGAGGGTAAGTCGGGTGGTGGAGTACGGTAGAACGAATCGCCGCCGTAATAGGGGGACTGAGCGGCTTGAATGGATGAAGTCATAGCGGAGTTGCCTAGAACGTTTTGCCTGAGGGTGTGTCGCCTAAAACATGAGCGCTGTTTCTACATCTTAGCGTGACAGTTGACTCTGTGGAGAGTGAGGGGCAGGGGAGCAGGGAAGCAGGGAAGAAAGAGAGTTTTGAGTTAAAAGTTTTGAATTTTGAGTTGATTGAGCGGTCAGCTATCAGCGGTCAGTGTAGAAGGTTTAAGTTTTGAGTTAAAGAGCGATCAGTGATCTGATCGGCTTCCTTCTAACAACCAAAAACTTCTTTTGCCTTTTAATCACTAACAACCAAACCCTAACAACTATTCCCAATCCTTTTTCACTTTCGCCTATGCTGGGTATGAATAGGCGTAGGCTGTTTGCCTCTTGTACCAGGAGCTTCGTGCCATGAAAGTTAGTTTGCAGTCTGTTCTCAATGATGCGAATGTCGATGCAGCTCAAGCGAGCAGTCAGCGCCAGCTTTCGGTATCGATCGCGGCGCTCCAAGCGTCTATGAGCCGCAGTGCCGCACTGAATTTGTGCCTGATCCTGGATCACAGTGGCTCGATGGGTGGACGGGCGCTCGATACCGTCAAACAGGCGGCCCTTCGCATTGTGGATCGGCTTTCACCGGGCGATCGCATTACGCTGGTAGCGTTTGACCATAAGGCTAAGGTGCTGGTGCCCAATCAGGTCATTGACAACCCTGCCAGTGTGAAGCTGCAAATTAATCAACTAAAGGCGGCAGGCGGTACGGCAATCGATGAAGGGTTGCGGCTCGGCATTGAGGAATTGGCAAAGGGCAAGAAAGATACCGTTTCTCAGGCATTCTTACTGACAGATGGTGAGAATGAGCATGGTGATAACGATCGCTGCTTGAAATTGGCAAAACTTGCAACGGATTACAATCTCACGCTGAACACGCTGGGCTTTAGCGACGGCTGGAATCAGGATGTGCTGGAGAAAATTGCCGATGCAGGGGGTGGCACGCTGTCGTTTATTCAGTATCCAGAGCAAGCGGTGGCTGAGTTCGATCGCCTGTTCAGCCGTATTCAATCTGTCGGGTTGACTAACGCCCATTTGCTGCTGACCTTAGCGCCTAGTGTGCGTCTGGCAGAAATGAAACCGATCGCGCAAGTAGCACCTGACACCATTGAATTGCCCGTGCAGCAGGAAGGGGGGCACTATCTTGTGCGGTTGGGCGATCTGATGGTGGATGTACCCAGAGTCGTGCTGGCAAATCTGTACATCGGCACACTATCCGCCGGGGAGCAGGCGATCGCTCAGGTGCTGGTGCGCTACGACGACCCGGTCTCTAGTAAAGAAGGCTTGTTATCAGAGAAAATTGCGGTGACTGCGAATGTGATCACGCCCTACCAGCCTGCGATCAACGCAGACGTACAGCAACATATTCTGGCACTGGCAAAGTATCGCCAAACGCAGATCGCTGAAACCAAGCTCCAGCAGGGCGATCGCACGGGTGCGGCAACGATGCTACAAACCGCTGCCAAAACTGCCTTGCAAATGGGTGATCAGGGGGCGGCCACCGTATTGCAAGCCAATGCTACAAAACTTCAGGCAGGCGAAGAGTTATCGGAGGGCGATCGCAAGAAAACGCGTATTGTGTCTAAAACAACTTTGCAATAGGCAAACAACTGCATACTTAACCCCGCTTTTTCACTTTCCAGGTGCCACCATAGACGTAGAGAGGATTATCTTGACTGATTTTGACCCAACATTCTGGACAGGCGAAAATCCACTCTCCTGATGCATCGCATCGCACGCGGTAGAGCATGGGGGCTGTTTGCTGGCAGAGAGAACAAGGTTTTTGGCGCGATCGTGGCATAGGACGGTTTACTAAGTTGCCAGCATTCATTAAGTTGCCAGCATGGATGTCTTGGGTCGGGCAAAGATCATGCGTCCGGCTGAGGTTTGCAGAGCGCTGGTGACAATTACCTGCAACTCACCGCCTACGTGACTACGCCCTTCTTCTACAACCACCATTGTGCCGTCATCTAGATAACCCACTCCTTGAGTTGGCTCTTTGCCTTCTTTCAAGATTTTCAAATCCAGGCTGTCGCCAGGAAGGTAGGACGGACGAACGGCTTGCGTCAGATCGTTGACGTTCAAGACAGGCACGCGCTGTACGGTAGCAACTTTGTTCAAGTTGTAGTCATTGGTCAGCAGGGTGCCGTTGATTTCCTGCACCAGACGGACAAGCTTGGCATCGACGGTCGGCACGTCGTCATAGTCAGCGGAGTGGATGATGATGCGATCGGGGTAAGCTGCCTTCATGCGGTTGAGAATGTCCAATCCGCGCCGACCCCGTACTCGTTTGATATCGTTTGATGCATCAGCAACCTGCTGTAACTCTGCCAGCACAAACTGAGGGACAAGAATTTGTCCCTCCAAGAAGCCTGTGCCGAGAAGTTCTTCAATGCGTCCATCGATAATGCAGCTTGTATCAAGTACTTTCGTCGATGCGGGTTTTAACGTGCCCTCCGCTAGCAGCGTCGTTTCGACTGTATTGGGATTGATCAGTCTAAGCAGGGTTCTACCATGCGTATCAGCCAGCGTGATCCCCGAAAAGGAGAAGAGAATACTACCGAGTACGGCAGTCAGCGGCTTTAAGAAGGAAAACTCAGGCGGAATGGGAAGCAGAAAAATTGGGGCTAGCATCAGGTTTGCCACGAGCAACCCAATCACTAGACCAACAGCACGGCTCAACAGTACATCGGCTGGCAACGCACGAAAGCGCCGCTCAAAGCGGCGATAGGCTGTTTGCACAATGAGGCCAACTGCCAGACCAATTAAGGCTCCAAAGCCCGCAGTGACCCACTGCAGCCCATTTTCATTGCTGACTTGTTGCAGCACGCTAATGGGCAGTTCTTGGATACCGTTAAACCCGATCCCTGCCCCTGCTAGGATAAATGAAAGAATAATAATGGCGTCAAGCATAAGCTCAGGTTGGTTGGGGAACTGATTCCAAACATAGCGTAAGGAATCTACCGATCTGGATGTCGAGCCAGCGAGAGATTTGGACTACAAGTACGATAAAAGGAATGCAACGATTCCGCTGGCATAGCAGTCAGGCAGCATGATTCCATTATACTCCCCGTACTTGTAATGCTTTTGTCTAGGGCAAATTCTGAGGAAACACTTAACCTGGTTGATCGCTCCGGCGCTGATTGCCCGACAGCCGCATACCTCCACATTCCCTTCTGTCGTCGTCGCTGCTTCTACTGCGATTTTGCGGTTTCAGTGGTGGGTGATAAGCTTCCAATCGCCCGTAATGATGGGGTTTCAGAGCCACTAACAGGCAGCAATTCTGGGACGATCGCCCACTACATCGAAAGGCTTTGCCAGGAAATCCGCGCCACTACAACCTTTGGCAAACCGCTTCAAACTGTTTTTTTAGGGGGTGGCACGCCTTCCTTATTGGCTGTTGAACAACTCAAACGGATTCTTATCACATTAGAGCAGCAGTTTGGTATTGCGACTGAGGCTGAGATAGCGATGGAAATTGATCCCGGTACATTTGATCTAGTGCAAGTAAAGGGCTATCGATCGGCTGGGATTAACCGGGTCAGCCTTGGCGTACAGGCATTTCAGCCGGAATTATTGCAAGCCTGTGGTCGATCGCACACCGTCGCAGATATACACCAGTCTGTCGAGTGGGTGCAGCAAGCTGGCTTCGAGAACTTCAGCCTGGACTTAATCTCTGGCTTGCCCCATCAGACGCTAGAGGATTGGCAAGCATCGTTGGAGATGGCGATCGCCCTTAAGCCAACCCATCTTTCTTGCTACGACCTAACCATTGAACCTGTTACAGCCTTTGGACGGCAATACAAACCGGGAGCACAGCCACTTCCCTCTGACGAAACCACCGCTGAAATGTACCGCATGGCTCAACGGCTACTCACTACCGCAGGCTATGACCATTATGAGATTTCCAATTACGCCAAACCGGGGTATCAGTGCCGCCATAACCGCGTGTATTGGGAGAACCGATCGTTCTACGGCTTTGGCATGGGCGCGACGAGCTACCTGGAGCATAACCGCTTTTCGCGTCCTCGAAAGACACGAGAGTATTATGCGTGGGTGGAGGGAAGGCAGGAGGCAGAGGGCAGGGGGCAGAGGGCAGGGGAAGCAGGGGAGGCACGGGAAGTGCGGGAAGCAGGGGAAGCAACTCCAACCTCTCGACACCCCATACCTTACCCCCCACACCCTACACCCGATATTCTCGACACGCTGATGCTTGGTTTGCGATTAGCAGAAGGTTTGAGTATTGCAGCCCTCATTGAGCAATTTGGGTATTCGCTGTGGGAACGCGTTTGGATGTGTTTACAGCCGTTCTGTGCTAATGGTTGGGTGATGTCTGAGCCAGCCGATCGACCTAACGGATCTTCCACTGACATACCCATTTCTGGGCGCTTGCGATTAACTGATCCCGAAGGCTTTTTGTTCTCGAACGTGATTTTGATTGCACTCTTTGAAGCATTGGATCTTTGAAACATTGGATATTTGAGGCACTTAAAATAGGTGCTTCCTAAAACAAGTCAATAACATCATTGGACGGTGGATGCCAGCCGCCTTGAATCCAAAGACGACGAGCTTTAACAATTGCCCCCTCATTATGCTCTTGATCATTCAAATCTAAGCGATCGCGCGTTGCACGCCCAACTGCAGTCTTGCCTCGAATCAATAGACCACCCTTTTCCCAAATAAGATGCTCATTCCATTGATGTAGTCGTGGGTTAAATAACTGAGTAGAAACTTGAGATTCTGGATCAAGCCCTTCTGTGAAGTTGTAACGGTAGCTATTACACCGCTGACAAGCCAAAGCTAGATTTTCAAATGTATCTGCTCCTCCACGCGATCGCGGTTGGATGTGATCAATTTCAAACCGCGCTGCACTGGATTCTTCAGAGGAGTGACAGTATTCACACAGGTATTTAGCTCGCGCTCGAACCTGTTGCCGAATCTCTTTTGAAATCGCCATGTCTACGTAGACTCAGCAATAACTTTTGCATTGAGCAGGGTGAAAATGCGATCGAGTTCTAAAATCCCTGTAAGCTCTACTGCTTCATCGGGTGTCAACTGTAGCTCTCGCTGTTTCTCATTCAGGTTCTCCAGTCGCTCTTGCAGATCCTCACTAAACTTAAATAAGAATAATCCTCGAACTGGCTTGATTTGAATGCCAGCATCAATGAAAAAAGAAGGTTGAATCATCAGTTGTGCATTCATAATTCACCTTAGAAACTATGTTATTCCACTCGATTTTGAGTACAGAATTCAAGAAGGTCGCCTCCAAAAAATAGGTAAGAGAAGATTTAAGGTATTTATATACTTACCTTACCAAGACTTGCTCTCACCCTTTCTCTTACTATGCCGAACGCTTTAAGCCTGCTCCCAGAACGGGAGAGGGACTTTAATTTGTTCTCCTTCTCCTCAAGAAGGGGCAGTCGTTTGGTAGGCATCTCCAATTACCTTTCACCTTCGATCTGACCAACCATATCGACTAATCATTCTGTAATAGAACATTGACTAATTCTGAACTAATCGTTGTAGCGCTATATCTTTGTATAATTGTCAACAATTGGTGTGAATCTTCGTTGATGAAACCGTCTTCATCGAGATATAAAGCACCTAACCTATAAGATTCTTCCAGCGTCTGCATCAGGGTGGCACAACTTTGAAACGCAAGATGGCCGTATGCAGATTCGCGATCAAATAAGGCAATTGGAGTTTGTAAAATATTTGCCTCTTGAGGAACTAGGACTGTGATGTAATCACCTCCATCGTCTGAGATTGGAAATAAACGAGAACCATCTTGAAGAACGAAATAAACATTTTCCTTGTCAGAATTCATCTGCTCATAAGTTGCTACCATCTGCTCAAGTGGCGAGAAATGAAACACTAAGAGAGCATTCATACGATTGCTTTCTTCGTAGGTACCATTACGCCATTTATAGAGTTCATACACCTCGGTTGGAAATGGAATGTCAAGCCTTTCGCTCAGTTCTTGAATTCTATGCTGAGGTAACCCTGGTAGAAACGACTCAGCACATTGAGGAGTATGTTCCTGCATCCACGCCATGATTCGAGTCAAAGTTTCAGTAAGTAAAGACATCTTCTGATTCTCAACCCAGTTAGAAGGTAGGCAACTGAATCACAGCAAAAGAGTGAAGGCTAACTCCCGTTTAGACTGAGTTGGCTTTGCCTAAGTACCCATAATGGTCACACAGAAACGGTTGATGGCTGTTTGCTGAACAACTTCAAAATGCGATCGGCCATTTGGGGTGGGGTCAAGCCAAGGTCTGCTTTCGACTCGTCGGGTGTGGCGTGATCCACCAATTTGTCAGGGATGCCAATACGAGTGAGGGGGACGGCAATCTCTGCATCCAGAAGGGACTCGGCGATCGCAGACCCAAAGCCGCCCATCAGGCAACCTTCTTCCAGCGTCACTACTCGACCAATTTTTTGTGCCAGCGGTAGGATAAGTTCTGTATCCAATGGTTTGGCAAAGCGAGCGTTGATGACGGTGGCTTCAATGCCGTGTTCGCTAAGCATTTCCGCTACCTGCATTGAGGGGTACACCATTGAACCGTAGCCCACGAGGAGGACATCATCCCCGTTGCGGAGAATTTCGCCTTTGCCGATCGGAAGTGGTTCCCAACCTTCTTCCATCAGCGGCGCGCCATAGCCGTTGCCGCGTGGATAGCGCATGGCGATCGGCCCAGTGTACTCAATGCCCGTGACAAGCATGCGCTGAAGTTCGGCTTCGTCTTTGGGAGCCATCAGCACCATATTGGGGATGCAACGGAGGTAGGCAATGTCGTACATGCCCTGATGGGTAGGGCCATCGGCACCTACAATGCCCGCGCGATCGAGACAGAAGAAAACAGGCAGATTTTGAATACAGACATCGTGAATAATCTGATCAAAGGCTCGTTGCAGGAAGGTGGAATAGATAGTGGCAACAGGTCGCATCCCTTCGCACGCGAGTCCGGCGGCTAGCGTCACGGCATGTTGTTCGGCAATCCCCACGTCGATGTACTGGTCGGGCAATCGCTTCTGTAGAATGTCTAACCCTGTGCCTGTTGCCATTGCGGCGGTGATGCCGATGACCCGGCGATCGTTCTCTGCAATTTTCGTCAGCGTGTCACCAAAGACTTTGGAGTAACCGGGAGGTTTGGGTTTGCTGGAGGGCGCTGCCTTCCCGGTTGCCAGGTTAAAGGGCGACTGGGCATGGTAGCCAACCTGATCTTTTTCAGCAATTTCGTAGCCTTTGCCTTTGGTAGTGACCACATGCACCAATACGGGCCCAGGATGCTTGTGTGCCTGCTGGAAAGTGGTGATCAACTCTTGCAGGTTATGACCGTCGATTGGCCCCACATAGGTAAAGCCCAATTCTTCAAACACGGCTCCCACCTTGGGTACGGCTAGCCGCTTCATGCCTTCTTTGACGCGCTCAATTTCGGGCGCAAGAGAATCACCCACAAACGGCAGATGCTTGAACTGCTCTTCCAGGTTTTCGGACAGAAACTGCACCGGGGGACTGAGCCGCATTTTATTGAGGTAGCGAGGAATGGCACCCACATTGGGTGAAATGGACATTTCGTTATCGTTCAGCACCACCAGTAGGTTTGTTTTCGGTAAATGTCCAGCATGATTAATTGCTTCGAGTGCCATGCCCCCTGTCAGCGCACCATCGCCAATCACAGCGACGACTTTGTAATTCTCGCCCTGCATGTCGCGTGCGAGTGCCATTCCCAGCGCTGAAGAGATGCTGGTAGACGCATGCCCTGCCCCAAAATGGTCAAATTTGCTTTCACAGCGCTTCAGGTAGCCAGCAATACCCTCCTTCTGGCGCAGCGTATGAAAGCGTGCATAGCGTCCGGTAATGAGCTTATGGGGGTATGCTTGGTGCCCAACATCCCAGGTGACTTTATCGCGATCGAGATCCAGCGTTTGGTAGAGTGCCAGGGTCAACTCTACAACACCCAAGCCAGGACCTAAGTGCCCACCACTGGCTGCGACGGTTTGTAGGTGTTTTTCACGAATTTGGCGAGCAATTTGTTGGAGCTGATAGATTGACAGACCATGCAACTGGTTCGGGTGGGTTAATTCGCTCAGATGCATACATGGGTATCCTTTGGACTGCTAAACGGGATTCGTATACCCTTATCACTGTAGTAGATTCGGGTTGGTGCAGTTGATGACAGATTTGTAACGTTTGCCGCGATCGAACCCATAAGTGTGACGAAAGTGGGGTTTAATCTGGCGCAAAAAGCTTGTTATGATGCGAACGATCACCCTCCACGCTCTTGAAACTGTGAAAGCTCAAATCTGTCAGCCAAAATCTCAGTCTCGCATCACGTTGGTTAGTGGTTTTGCCAGTATCAGCGTTGTTAGTGGACTGCTTGCAGTCGTCTTGCCTATGCCCTCGGCGATCGCTGCTAACGATTACGAACGTTGCACCTCAGACTTACTCGGTGCCAAAATCGCCACTGAAGAAGCCGCCTCTGCATGTTCTAGAGCCTTTTTCCCTAAAGACTTATCGGCTTGCGTGAGTGAGCTGAGTGGTAACACCTTTGCGGCGGCTGATGCTTTGACAGCCTGCCGACAAGTACGTCGCCCTAGAGATTTATCAGAATGTGTCGTCGATATTCGCCGTGAGATTAGTGATAGCACTGCCGCTGAAGTGCTTGACAGTTGCCGTCGGAGCTTGTTGCCAGAGCGATATGCTAACTGCGTCATCGGGTTAAACAAAGCGGCTAAAGTCCCAGCGACCAAAGCGCTAGACTCTTGCATTGATGCCAGCTATTTCCCACGGGAGGTTGATCCGACGTTCCTACCGTTTACCCCCACAGGTGGCGTTAGCGGCTCATCCATACAGCCGGATGGAACGGTGCAATCGACACCATCTACAACGACAAGCCCGACGATCGCACCTGAAACTCAAACTGCACCTAGCACCGCACCTGCATCGACAGCACCTGCCACACCGTCTCAGCCAATTCCCCAACGCTACTAGAAAAAGCCGTGAGGCCAAGGGAAACAAGCAGGGGAAACAAAAGCTTTCTAGACTCTCTTGACCCAATCAAAAAGCCAGCTACCCAATTTGGGTAGCTGGCTTTTTGATGCCGTTCGTTGCGGTCGATCGACCAACCTTACGACTGTAAAAATGCCGTCTGACTGGCAACCTGTTAAAAAAGATGAAATGAGGGGCTAAAAGCGAATGGGGCGACGCGCTGGCGAGAATGATCACCCACTCACTCATTGATCCCCTCAACTCAAAGTTGACACTCCACTAGTACGTTTCCACATGCCAGCGACCAGCCTTCTTCAGCTCACGCTGATATTCCTTCCAGTCTCTGCCAGCTTTCGTTGCTTCGACTGAGAGCGCCGCGTCAATGCCGTCTTCCATCCCTTTCAGACCACAAATGTAGACGTGGGTTTTGTCTTCTTGAAGCAGCTTGTAGATCTCTTCAGCATGTTCCGCGACACGGTGCTGGATATACATTCTGCCGCCTTCAGGGTTTTTCTGTTCTCGGCTAATCGCGTAGGTAACACGGAAGTTGTCAGGATATTTTTCCTTAATTTCTTCCAATTCCTCTTTGTACAGCACGTTTGGCGTTGTGGCTACACCAAACACTAGCCACGCTAGACCCGTAAACTTATAGTCAGGATTGGCTTCCCGTTCTTTGTCTTTGAACATGCGCCACAGATAAGCGCGGAAGGGGGCAATCCCTGTTCCCGTTGCCATCATGATGATTTTGGCATCCGGGTCTTCAGGCAACAGCATTTCTTTGCCTGTAGGCCCGGTAATTTTAATTTCGTCACCTGGCTTCAGGTGGCAAATATGGGTAGAGCAAACGCCATAAACCGTTTCCTTGGTTTCGGGGTGCTGATATTCAAGCTGACGGACACAGAGAGAGACCGTTTTGTCGTCTACATCGTCGCCATGCCGAGTGGATGCGATCGAGTAAAGCCGTAGCTTTTCAGGCTTGCCATTCTTGTCGGTACCAGGCGGAATAATCCCAATACTTTGACCTTCCAGATACCGCAAATCCCCTTCGGAGATGTCGAACTTCACGTGCTGACAAATACCAATGCCACCTTCTTTAACGAGCGGTTCGTTTGAAACCACCCGGCCCACAAAGGGGGCATTAGGACGATAGATATTCACGGGAATATCTGCCTTTGCCTTTGCCTGAGTCATAGGCTTTTTCTGTGCTCCTGGTTGGTTGCCCTTTCCAGTTTCTACTTGTACCGCAGGTTTTTTCTGTTCTGGGGTAACGTTCCCATTGATTTTAGAATCATCGGTCAACGGCTGAATGCTGACAATTTTGCCGCCCAGTCGTGCGATTTGTTGCATGGCGTCATTCATACGACTATAAGGCACGTTGATGAACGTGCTGCCACTTTGACGAATGGAGTAGCTTGTGCGATCGGTTTGGCTGTTCTGCCGCAACCCGACTACTTCATAGCGAAAGACGCGGCTACCAAATGCCGTGTTTGCAGTACCACTGGCTGCGCTTGAGTTGTACATTTTGCTCAATGTCTCCGAACCAGACCTAATGTGTTGTTATTGTGCCGTATCTTGGGCTATTGCGGAGCCTTTGCTATGGGTCGTGTGCTCAGGGTGATCACATCGGCACGTAACCTACAGCGGCCCACCTTTAGTTGCCGCAGCCTTCCCTACAAGCATGGCTTAGACGATAAGCAGCGAATCACCCAAATTGTTCCTATGTTTAAGTCTACAGACTTAAGACCCCAGAAGAGCAGCCAATGCCTTAGCTCTAAAGCAAGATCCTGCTCCTAATCGCCTTTTTGAATCTTGACGATCGCAACTAGTGTTGCTTCTCAGTTGGAAAAATCAATTCCTGCGAAGCCTTGTGATGATGATCCCGTTTTTGGTAAGATAGCAACAGCAGTAGGATTAAATACTTACTCAATTCAATTCAGAGTCTTCCGCAACTGGGAGTGTATTTTGCTTTCCTGGTGACTCTGCTTCCTGGTAATGTTGTGTGAGAACTTTCATTGTCATAATCGCGGTTTGTATTGCAATCTTTTGATGCAAGCCAGTGCGATCGTGAATTCAGCTTTGTTGCCGCTTAACTCAAGACACAGTTAGTAGATATCTTTTCGATTAGAGGAAACCTATGACCAGTAAGCCAGACCGCGTGGTTCTGATCGGCGTTGCCGGAGATTCCGGGTGCGGTAAATCCACCTTTCTGCGCCGACTCACCGATTTGTTTGGGGAAGATTTCGTCACCGTCATCTGCCTGGACGACTACCACAGTCTGGACCGGAAGCAGCGCAAAGAAACAGGCATCACCGCCCTCAACCCAAAGGCAAACAACTTTGATTTGATGTATGAACAGATCAAAGCCTTAAAGCACGGTGAGACCATCAACAAGCCAATCTATAACCACGAGACGGGCCTGATCGATCCGCCCGAAAAAATCGCCCCAAATCACATTGTGGTGATTGAAGGCTTGCATCCCCTGTATGACGAGCGAGTGCGTAGTTTGCTAGACTTTAGCGTCTACCTGGACATCAGTGATGAAGTGAAGATTGCCTGGAAAATTCAGCGCGACATGTCCGAACGTGGACATACCTACGAAGATGTCTTGGCAGCCATCAACTCCCGCCGTCCTGACTTCAAAGCCTACATCGACCCACAGAAGGGGTTTGCGGATGTGGTCATTCAAGTATTGCCCACGCAACTCATCAAAGACGACAAGGAGCGGAAGGTCTTGCGTGTGCAAATGATCCAACGCGATGAGGTAGAAGGATTTGACCCAGCCTACCTGTTCGATGAAGGTTCGACGATCGACTGGATTCCTTGCGGTCGGAAGCTGACCTGCTCCTACCCTGGCATCAAAATGCATTATGGGCCTGATGTTTACTATGGTCATAGCGTCTCGGTACTAGAGGTTGACGGTCAATTCGACAAGCTTGAAGAAGTCATCTACATCGAGCAGCACCTCAGCAAAACCTCTGTGAAATACGATGGTGAGCTAACCGAGCTGCTGCTACACCACCGCGAATATCCCGGTTCTGCAAACGGTACAGGGCTATTTCAAGTCTTGACAGGTTTGAAAATGCGCGCAACCTACGAACGGTTAACCGCAAAAGAAGCCAAAATTGCGGCGAGAGTGTAGTAGCGCTTCATACTCAGGACTTACGCAAAAGCGGTCATCTTTCGCCCTCTAGCCCCCAATTCATAGCCCTTTGGGCATACCATTCGGGAAGCAAGCTACAAGAAAGGGGGAACCGAGCCAATTAAACCCCCATTTTTGGGGCTTTTGGAGGCAAATGCGTAAGTCCTAATACTTTAGTAGCTTCGTACCTTTGTCAAAAGGGAACGTATAAACATCCCCTTTTTTGTTGCACAACGATATAGGAGAAGATACGGATGCTCTTACCGTTGTCGTGCCCAATCGCTACTTTTCCAAAGGAAGAAGAAGAGGCAACTCGCCAGTAATGCACCCAAGTTCCATTTAATCGAGTTTTTGAAGAGAGTCTGCTTCTGGTTCGCGCGACTCTCTTCAATCTGAGATTGAACTCTGGACCGCACGGTTGTCAAACGCCCTAAAATTTCGGTCTTCAACGCCTGTGGCTCTTTCGTAGGGTCGATCGGAATCCCCGCTTTGGTTGCTAGCGCCTGAATATCACCCGTGCTGCTTTGGTCCAGTTGTTGTTCCAGTTTATTGAACTGGGAGAGCTGCTGTTCTGCCTGTCGATTCACCTGTTGATCATTCTGAAAATCCAGACGAGCCGTCCCAAAAACGCCCAGTGGGATGACCAGCAAACAGACGATCGCCAGCACCAGGCAAAGCCACGACAGCACGTTGAGAAGGATTTTTTCAACCCGATTGCGATCGTAAAACTCGCCAAAAAAGACCAGCGCTAACCCCAGCAATGGCACAATGACGCGTTCAATCAGGCTACCAATCGCTTGCACCTCCCACGCAGGGTTAAAGAACTTGGGTGGATACAGCACCTGGATCAAATCCATTAAGGCATAGCCTAATAAGCCATAGCCAACCAAACGGAATCGGTGTATCGATCGATTTTCGGTCGCTGATTCAGCCATAAAGCGAGGTTTCCTCTATTACCAGTTCTCAGTTTTAAGTTTTGAGTGCCCGAACCTGCGTAGCATCGCTGGTTGGAGTGCATCGTCTGTAGCTCAGTGGAAGGGAAATGGTATGACACAATCTAGGCCGATTGATGAAACGCCCCGTATAGGTTTTGGGCGCAGCCTGAACGTTCTTTCTACTCGACAGGCATGACAGTTAAACAGGCTTTAAGAAGAGGGTGGACTTGTAGGGGGAAAGTTGGGTTGCCACCAACGGTACCAGGAGATCCAGAAATCTTCTAGTGTTTCATAAGCATTGTCCAGCGCGATCGAATCTGCCGCAGTCAACGGTACAGACATGAGCGTCCACAAGCAGCGACGATCGAGCAGCGACTGTTGCCCACTCAGCCAGGGCAAGATGCGACCAGGAATGAGATTATGGGCACGGAGATTTTGCACAAACTGCTGCGCGGTGACGGTGCTTTCTCCACGGGGGCTAATGCAAGCACTTAAATAAGCTCTTTTCTGATAGGGCAACACGCCATAAAACCCAATTTGGGGCTGATACTTCAACACCAAGCGTTTGTTGTCTTGCCGAATCGGAGTATACGCAAACAGAAAGCGATTCACATCGCCATCTTCCGTCATATAGCGCATTTGCACTGTAAGAGACTGCTGTTGGCGGCGATACTCGTACTGCTGACCCGCGATCGCTTCTGGTATAGGCGGGAGGGTAACGCTAGCAACCGATTGCCAATCAGCTGAAGGAACAGTTGCAGGAAGGCGGGATGTTGGCTGTGGGATAACGGCTTTGGGGGTCACTATAGCCTTGCTCAAAACCACGATCGCACTGCCAAAGGTTAGAACCAGCAGCACCATCCGGGTGGATTGCCAGAAGGAGTTAGTCATCGTTGGGCAGCGTCCCCGCTTCAGCAACCGATTGTGGCATCCGCAGGAAAGCGAACCAGCTAAACAGCCCGAACAATCCCACGGCGATCGCGGCAAAAATCAGTGAGCCATCCCCCGTATGCCAGTAATCAAAGGCGCTCTTTTGTGAAAATGCCACTAAGACAGCCATCAACGCGACTCTCGCGGCGTTGACCATAAAGCCAATGAACACGGCTAGCAGCACAGAAAGCAGTTGCTGCACCACCGAGGGTAAGGCAATGATCAGCACAAACAGTACAGAGAGATTCAGCATTTGCAACATGCTACCAACCCCAGAACATGCGCCATATACATCGACACGCCCTGTTGGCAGCAGCAGCGACAGGCCGTCAAGGCGCACGTCAAACCCGGTATACCAGAGCATAAAAGCCGCTGCCTGAGCCGTGAACCTGGGCAAGTTAATCAGGTCTAACCCCAGCTTAAGCAGCGGATTCAGCATTAACAGCCCGAAGATGAATAGCTCTTTCCAATACTGATGCAGCCTTCGCAACCCAGATGCCAACAAGCCTAATCCCAGCACCATCACCAGCGGAAAGCCCCTCAAAAAGAATCCATACGTAGGCAGGGCTGCACTGAGCCAGAGTAGACCCAGCAGCAAACAGCCGCCGATCGCCGTGCTGAGAGAACCCGTCTGAGGCATAAGCGTTTGTCGCCGTTCCCAAAGCAACGAAGCAACGGCACACCACACCAGCGCATACGTGGCAAACACGCCCTGTGAGAGTTCGGCATCACCACTACGGCTCAGCAAGGTGAGATGTAGGGCGATCATGGCAGTCGTGGTGCCGAGCAGCCAAACGATCGGTTTCTGGAGGCGATTGAGTAAGTCCATTTATAGTCTGAGCCTAATAGCCCTCTGGCTGAACAAGAGAGCTTAAACGATCGCTCCTCAACGTTTTTTACCTTAAGACACTTAATGCCGAAAGTCGCAGTTAGCACGCCGCTTAAAGCCAGACCTTCATTGAAATTTCATACTTGTTGAGTGATGACGGCTGTTGTAGCCATGAGCTTTTGAGAGAAGTCGTAGAAGTGGGAGTTGGGCTCAGGTTTGGGGATAGGGTGGCTGTAAAACTTGCAAATGAAGGCTATGCATACGGTCACTTAAAGCGCTGGCGCTGCCTGAAAATTACAGTCCATTACAAAAACAGTGGACAACAGCAGTTTGTGATACAAAAGCTGAACGATAAAAAGGCTGAACGTCTTTGGTGCTGGAAAATGGTTGCAGTGAAATTCACAAGTTTCGTCCTAACGCTGCAACGCCGATAAAACATCGCTCAACTTTGAATGCCAACTATATAATGGCTAGCGTTGCAGCAGTGGTGCGCTAAAGATTTTCGTCTTCAGGATGAGCCAACTTCAGGATAAACGCCATGAGTGAAGCTGATAGCCCAAACGACCAACCAGACCCCGCCTCGATCGTCCCATCAAAGCAAGCGCCTGCGGTTCAAGCCGCTGATGAAGGCTGGCAAACTGTTGATTTTCCAGGAGCTATGAGCATTGATGCCTTGCCGCACAGTCAGGCGTTGCCTCCCATCCAACTTCCCACGTTTGGTGAAGCGACCAAGTCGGGAGTTATCCATTACAGTAGCGCCGAACTTGACCCTGCAATCGCTCCTTTAGCGATGATTCCTGTAAGTTCTGATACTGACCAGCTACAGCACTTGCAGGAAGAGAATGCAACCCTGCGCGATCGTCTCGCGCAAGCCGAACTCGATCTGGTGCAACATCAAATTGAATGGCAGCTAGAAACAGCTTGCTCTCAGGCCGAGACGACGGGTGAAACGGCTGAGGTAGCCCACGATCGGTTGCGTCAACTGCTACAGGAACTTGAGCGATCGCAGCAAACGGCTCAACGGCAGCAAATTTTAGTTGAAACCCTGACCGAACAGTTGAAAAGCAGCCAGGAACGCATTGCGCAGCTAGAGCGAGATTGCGCGCTAATCCAGCAACGCCATAACGAACAGGTACAGCAAGTGCTGCAAGCTGAGAGTGCCTGCCGTGACCTCCGGTTGCGTCTGCATCGCCAGCAGCAGCAAACGCTTCAGTTTAAAGCGGCACTCGAAAAATGTCTCGAGATGCCAACGGTCTACACCCATCAGGCGCTTTCTGAAGCGTTACTGGACGACGGGACAACGCCACATCCCCTCTCTGCATTACTGAAGCCCAAAAACCAGCCTGTGAAGCCCTGGTCACAGCCTGCCGACGTGACTCAGGCTGGTGACGACCAGTCAGCCATGCCAAAGCCGTTATTTAGACTGTTAAAGCACGACGGTGATTCGGAGCAGGGCAGTGCTGATTTATGGCAAGAGGACGGTGACTTGGCGGCGAACTCAGCCGTTGGTGGCGAAAATCAAGAGCACACGATCGCCGACCCTACCCATCCATCCGCTCTGCCAGATTCGGACGATCCGCAGTTTGTGGCCTACCTGATGCAGCTCATGTTTCCCGATACGGTTGAGGAACGCTCTTACCAGGAAGCTGATGCGTTAGAAGCAGATGTATCGCAAACAGAATCCATTTTTGCTCTGAGTCCTTTTCTAGGAGCAGACCCTTCTACGGACACTCCATCCTCAACGGATCATCAGCAAGCGTCTGCTTCATCTCTGCCGTCTGAAGCTACCGCGATCGTGCCAGAGGCTTTACCAGAAGATCCGTCTGCTGACCAGCTTTGGCACAACCTGGCTGCCTCGATTGACCCATCATCGAGTGTCGCATCCAGTGCCGATGTCATTCCTGCGGTCAAGCACGTTACTCCCGTTGCCGCAACTCAAAGCCCATCCACGCGTGGAGGCATTCCGCCCCTCTCTACTGTTTCGCACCCAGCCTTGCCACCAGCCGTGGCTCCTGTGAGTGCCCCTCCCGATCAGTCAGGTCAGGCGATTACTGCCTGGACATGGCGCGATCGCCTGAGCAGCTCGAAGAAAGCGCCTCTGGTACCCGTCGCCACACGCACTAACACGATAGAGGCTGATACTGACGATCCTGGCACTGCCGAAAGCGATGTTAGAAACATCGTCACCGAGAACATGGCTCAGCGTCCTTCAAAATTCCTTTCATTGAGTACGCTCGATCGCTCGTCAGTGGTGAAGCAAACCATCAGTGTAGCCAGCCAGCCAGGGCTTGCGTCAGCATCATTTGCCACAGCAACGCCATCCCCGATCGTGTATCCCCTTCGCTCCTCCAAAAAGTTGGCATCTTTGGCGGCTGTAGACTTGCCCACGTTCCCCAAGCGCTAGGTCGTAAGCCCTTACGCAAGCAAAGAGCCGTAGGATGTGTTAGGCGCTAGCCGTCACGCATCAAAGGAATTTTATTTTCACGCTAGTCCCTAAGCGCTTACGCAAGCAAAAAGTGGGCAAAGGCAAGTGAGCGTATCGAGTTTCATATCCAAGGCCCGGTACACCAAGGCTCGGTGCTTCAAGACTTGGTGTTAAAGAGGTGCGCTGAAGAGGCATCTCTAAATTGGTGCGTGCGTCTGCTCTTTAACCGTTTCAGACGCAACAGGTTGGGTTGGCTGCGGTCGTCCAACGCCATCTGTAAACGTATAGCTTTGCGCTAACAGCCACAGCCAGAAACCTGGTAAGCGTGGTTCTAGCCAGGGCTGGATTTGCCGTAAGAGTGCTGGAAACCAACCGCTAATGAGGCTGCTGACAAACGCGCTGATGGTAAAGTCCAGGTAGCTGCCTAGCCACCGCCCCAAGTCTACGGGGCCTGCCATCTCCCAGATCCACAGCAGCAACTTCGGATTTTTCCAGGCGGCCGTGAGCGCCATACGGTTAAACGTCAACCAGTCCACGCGATCTTTAATGAACGCTTCAGCGATCGTGGGTGGTTGGTCTGCCAGAATGCCAAAAAAGGTGTTCAGCATCGCATTGACACGCTCAGGCGGCAAATTGCGACCAGTTGGCACCATCATGCCTTTAGAAAACAACCAGGTCACGGCGACATTGCTTTGGTAGGCGCGAATCTGGTTTAGATGTTTAGCGCTGAGCAGGTCATGTTTTAAGGCCGTATCGAGCAGATGTGTCAGGCGAGGAAGGTTGCGTACCAGCGAACCAAACCCCGTGAAAATCAATGGTGATTGGAGCGAGGCCGCATCACCCAGGGCAATTAAGCGATCGAACGCCACCTGGCGATCGCTCCGACCTGTGGTAAAGTGCCCTGGAATATAGCCGAATGTCGGCTTCTTCCAGACCAGCTTTTCCATATCGCAGCGGCGATACTCTGGCAGGATGGTAAAAAAGTCTTCGTACATTTCCAGCAAGGAGCCTGGATTTTCGGGATGCACCTGGTGATAGTGAAACAGGTAAAAGGTGAGTGCTTCGCCATCCGCCGGAAACAGTTCCCAAATGAGCTGCCGCCCCCGTGAAAGATCCCCGTGACTGTTCAGCACGTCCCCATAGCGAGCATCCCAGACACCCGGTTCAAAGCCACTTTCAATCACGGCTCCTACCGTTGGACAAACGCTATCAAACGCACGTCCACCGTTAAGTTGCCACGCGATTGGTGATGCAGTGCCCATCGCATCGACCAGCAGACGACCGCTCACCGATCGCAGGTCACCTGTCGGAAGATGTTTTGCTTCCACCACCTGAATGCGATCGACATCTGCACGGATAAATTCCGTTTCATCCCAAATCTCGCCACCGTAGCCACGCAACTTCTCACCACAGACGCGCAGCAGCTTTTCTGCATCCAGCCCGACGTTTAAGACCGTTGGCGTATGCAGCACGGGTGCTTTTGCCTGCGGTGGATTGTTGGCATCAAAAAACTTGTGAAACCCGTCTATATATTCTCTGGCAATGATGCTTTCAAACTCGCTGGGCGTGAATAACCCTAAGTTGATGAGACTCTGAAACTCACTGCGCGAGATATTCCATTCCCGGTTCATTTTGCCAAACGGCAACCGCTCCACCAGCAGCACCCGATAGCCCAGCTTTGCCATCACCGCTGCATGAATGACACCCAGGGCACCACCGAGGTAGATCAGGTCGTAGGAGGGTGAGGAGAGAGGGGTGAGGAGAGAGGGGTGAGGAGAGTTTTGAGTTTTGTTCGCGTAGCGTTTCCGTAGAAAATATTTTGAGTTTTGAATTGATTCTGCCTCTTGCCTCCTGCCTCCTGCCTCCTCTCCCCTAAACACCACCTGTCGCGGTTCTTTCGGATTCTTCACCCCTTCGCGCCAGCGCTGCTCCCACCAGTAAACGCGAGTAAGGTCATACTCACCGTTTGGCATTTTCTGGAAATACTTAACCGTCTGAGGGTACTGTGCAACCAGTGCGTCAAAGATTGATTGGCGAGAGAGGTCGATCACGGGGGGCTGCGGGTACTGATTGGGAAAGCGATCGCGAAGCGCCAGCGTCAGTTGTTTCAGCAGGCTCTTTTCAGACGGTACGGGCTGCTCCGCCCAGCGAAAGACTTTGAGATAGGTTGTCCGCTGCAACGACCAGACAAAAATGGCTAGGGCAGCAGTCTCCATTTGGGTCTCTACCGTAGGCGTTTCTAGCGGAGTCGTTAGGAGCACGGTTAGGCGAATGCCGCTATTTGTAGGCGTTTTTACACCTGTTTGGGGTTCAAACTCCCCCTGTAGCCAGGTTTTCACCGCTTCTACGTCTGACGTAGGGATTTCTAGATACAGAACTTCCTTCATTTGGGGGAGCCAAACTTTAATAAACAACTAAAAGAGACGGGTTGAACACAGTTAAAAATGCGCTAAACTTCAGTGACGCTTTTCGAGTTACGTAAACGTTACAAGTTTCTCATAAATCTTTCAGACTACCTGAACTCATTCCTTTGTTAGCATCTGTCATGAATTATCCTATGCCAGCGCACACCGCAGAAGGTGGTGGACTCCGACAGAAATTTGTCGATGAGGAAAGGATTGCAGCCGCGATCGTCGGGGTTGTAAATGTGGCGCGTACCAATGGTCAGACGCTCGAAGACTTGATAGCAGAGGTTTTAGTCGATGATGCTCTGCTCGATTCGCAGCAGCGGCAGTGGCTCAGCGAAATTATTGTAGCGGCCTGGAAAACATTACCTTAAGATACGAATAGAAGGGTAGGCATCCCACGGGAGTGACACGCAACACATAGAGCGGCTCAGTCAAGGAGTAGCAGGCAGTATCACCCTTTGCTGACTATTGCATGCATTTCAAACCCTTGCTAGATAGACTAGTGACGGATTTCATTGTTATACAGAATATCTAGCCTTGCCTTAGAACCCTAATGTACGAGCTTAGCCAGAAGATTCTTCGCGTCTGGAGAGAGCGTGTTAGTCCACGAATCCTGCCGCTGTTAACCACTGTTCGCTTTATTGGCCTGTTGATTGCTGGGTTTGCTCTGTGGGGTTTTTACGAAATCGCAGAGGAAGTCCTGGAGAAGGAAACCCAATCGCTTGATACCCGCATCTTATTAACGATTCGACAGTGGCACGCGCCATTCCTCGATCGCGTCATGATTGTCATTACCAATATTGGCAATCCATCCGTATTGTTGGTGGCTAGCTTGGTCTTGGCAGCCTTTCTGCTTTGGCGCAAGCAGCGGGCCGAAACCGTGACTCTCACGCTCGCAGCCCTTGGCGCATTGGTACTCAACACCGTGCTCAAAGCCCTGTTTGCCCGCGCCCGTCCAGAACTGTGGCAGCGTACAGTTGACGTTAACTTTTATAGCTTTCCTAGCGGTCATGCCATGATGTCTCTGGTAGTGTTTGGCATCATCGGCTACCTTTTAGCCATTCATGTGCCTCGTTGGCGAGTTGCTATCGCCACAGGTACCGTTTTACTCGTCTGCGCGATCGGCTTAAGCCGCCTCTACTTTGGCGTACACTGGCCTACTGACATTGTGGCTGGCTATGCGGCTGGGACTGTCTGGCTCGTTGCCTGCATCCTTAGCCTGGAAATCTGGAAACGCCGCTACCGACCTATGCCCAAGACCAGACAGCGCGCTTTGACCTCAGTGACAAGCCGGAAGTAGGCAGAAGGTAAAGGGGAGTTGGGAGTTGGGAAAACTCAGAACTCAAAACTTAGAACTCAAAACTTTTCTATGACTCCTGCTGTTTCACTGCACAACGTTTACAAAACCTTTGATAAGGCCCCTGTTGTCAACAATCTCTCGTTTGAGCTTCAGCCAGGGGAAATGTTTGGCTTGCTAGGACCAAACGGCGCGGGTAAGTCTACAACGATTCGGATGCTAACAACGCTGACGAAGCCTTCAGAAGGGCAAATTCAGGTGGCGGGGTTTGACGTGATGCGGCAGCGATCGCAGGTCAAGCAGCAGATCGGCGTGGTGCTCCAGCAGATTAGCGTAGATAGCGATCTGTCTGTCTGGGAGAATATGGAATTCCACGGACGGCTGCATCACCTTCCCAATCCTCAACGACAGCAAGACATCGATCGCTGGTTGGAGTACGTAGAATTGAGCGATCGGCGTCACGATCTTGCCAAAACGCTTTCTGGCGGCATGAAGCGTCGTTTACAAATCGCTCGCGCTTTGCTGCATCAACCAAACGTGCTGTTTCTGGATGAGCCAACCGTAGGGCTAGATCCGCAAACCCGTCGTCGCCTTTGGGAAATGATCCGCGACTTAAACAAACAGGGCATGACGATTCTACTCACCACTCACTACATGGATGAGGTCGAGTACCTGTGCGATCGCATTGGCATCATGGACGCAGGTAAGTTGATTGAACTAGGCACCCTGCAAGACTTCCGCCAAAAGCACGGCGAAGGATTAGTCATGAAGCAAACCGACGATCGCTGGGACTACACATTCTTCCCAACTGTTGCTGACGCAAACGCCTACCTCGATCAACAACCAGATAAAACAGGCATGATGGTAAGACCGTCCAACTTGGAGGATATTTTTGTTGAGTTGACCGGACGTAATTTAGATTGAGGGCTGGGGAAGCAGAGGAAGACATTCTGAGTTCCATAAGGTTCTACGCTTCTCAAAGACTTGTTTGTGTCGCTTTGCCCGGCTTCCCCCGTGCTTCCCCGGCTTCCCTCGCCTTTCTCTTTCCCTTCTACCCTTTCCCCATGTCTCGTCTTGCTAGCAAAATCGAAGCCATTTTGTACTTAAAAGCGCAGCCGCTGACTGTAGCGGAAATTGCGGAATTTGCGCAGTGCGATCGTGAGGCCGCAGAGGAAGGCTTGATTGAACTCATGGCAGAGTATGCCCACCGCGATAGTGCGCTAGAAGTGGCAGAAACGGCTAACGGCTACACATTACAGCTCCGCGAAACGTTTCATCATCTGGTGCAAACGCTCGTGCCTGCTGATTTAGGACTGGGTGCGTTGAGAACATTGGCAGCGATCGCGCTCAGAGGTCCCATTTCACAAACAGAACTGGTAGAATTACGTGGTTCTGGTGCCTACCAGCACGTGCCAGAACTGGTCGAACTTGGCTTTGTCCGCAAGCGCCGACAATCAGATGGGCGCTCCTACTGGCTACAGATCACCAACAAATTCCATCAATACTTTCAAATGAATCAACTCCCACAGGAGTTCGAGCAACACATCAAAGCCAAGTCTTGAGCACAAAATCTTTGTTGTCTTCATTTCTAGGACTCACGCAGCCGCCCCATCAATCCCCCAATTCTGGAGGACTTTGAGTGCTTGCTCCCCCTTTCTTATATGCCCGCTAGGGCTATAAATTGGGGGCTGGAGGCTAGTTTTGCGAGAATTTGCGTGAGTCCTGATTTTTTAGCTTTCAGCATTCAACACTCAAGAAAAAGCTGAAAGCTAACTGCTGACCGCTGAAGGCTAAAACCCACGATACTTCTTTACAAGCCGCAAAATACGGATAATTGCCGTCCCTGCATCCAGCCTATGCCCGTAAATCCTCCGAACGCTAAAGAATCGATTGATCTCATCCCCATGAAGCTACGGGTTGCAGTTATGACGAGAAGTGTCAGAATAGTTTGAAACGGATATTAATCTAGCAATGGTCTTTAACCCTGATAGCGCAAATTTCCTTGGTGCCGATGTTGAAGAACACGAGTCGAATGAATTGCTGAAGTATCTTCAGCATCAGCCTCCTGAAATTATCGCTCAGGTGGCTAAGCTAGTCACTCCTGATGTCAAGCAAATCATTTCTCACAATGTTCAGGGGCTGCTGGGTATGTTGCCCTCCGAAGCCTTTAATGTCAAAATCACGACTGATCGTGACAATTTGGCAGGCTTGTTAGCCTCTGCCATGATGACAGGCTATTTCCTCCGCCAAATGGAGCAACGGATGGAAATGGAAGACTTGCTAGCGGGTTCCTTCTCCATCCCACCAGAGTGTCCTGATCGTCCGTAGCGTCCTATTCTATCTTCCGCACCACCACCACAAACTAATCCCAGTCGCTTGCAAACCCCTCACAGCGGCTACCACTGGGACGGCAGCGATCGTCGCTTTTTTGAAGGCTGGTACTACCGCGTGACGCTACCTGATTGCGGTCAAACGTTTGCCTTCATGTACTCCATAGAAGACCCGATCGGCGGCCAGCCTTATAGCGGTGGAGCCGCACAAATCCTTGGGCCTCATGACGAATATTTGTGCCGCACCTTCCCGGATGTAACAACTTTCTGGGCGTGGAAGCATGCGTTAGGATTGGGGCATTGGGGTAAGAGGAGAGAGGAGAGAGGAGAGAGGGGCGAGGAGGCAGAGGGCAGAGGGCAGAGGGCAGAAGGGAGTCAGGAGTCGGGAGTCGGGAGTCGGGAGTCAAGAAAACTCAAAATATTTTCTGCGGAAACGCTACGCGAACAAAACTCAAAACTCAAAACTTTTTCTCTCGCCCCCCACTACCTTTCCCCCAAACAGTTCACCGAATTTGTCCAGGAAGGCTATCAAGCAACGGCTACTTGGCATCAGGGAATTCTGCGGGAGCCATCAGGTGCATCGGCACGGTGGGCATATCAAATTGAGCCAGTGTATGGCTGGGGCAACGCGAACCGTCTCCAACAATCAACGGCAGGTTGGCTTTCATCGCTGCAAATCTTTGAGCCGGGCTGGCAAATTTTGATGGCGCATGGATTTGCTACAGGCTGGGTTGAGTGGAATGGGCGGCATTACAACTTTGAAAACGCCCCTGCCTATAGCGAAAAAAACTGGGGTGGTGCCTTTCCGCAGAAGTGGTTTTGGCTAAACTGCAATAGTTTTGCAGGTGAACCAGATCTGGCACTAACAGCGGGTGGTGGTCGTCGGGGCGTATTGTGGTGGATGGAATCGGTAGCGATGATTGGGGTGCATTATCGCGGCACGTTCTATGAGTTTGCGCCCTGGAATGCTCAAGTGCACTGGGAGATTCAGCCTTGGGGACATTGGCGCATGTGGGCGGAAAGCAGTCAGTATACCGTTGAGCTAATGGGTACTACTGATCTTCCTGGTACGCCGTTGCGTGCTCCAACGGTAGAGGGACTGGTCTTTGCCTGTCGTGACACCATGCTGGGGCACATCACACTACGATTGCACGATCGCCAACGTCACACGCTTTTGCTAGAGGCACACAGCGATCGCGGTGGGTTAGAAACAGGTGGCGAGTCGTGGGATGGCGTTTGGAGAAGTGCTGGCTGAAACGTGAATAGTCTTATGGTTTTGACTGATTGGAACTGTCTTAAATTCTCGCAGTTGTCGCCGCATTACGTCGTCGCAAGGTATCAATCAACGTTGTGAAGGTGGCAGGAATAGGAGCAGTGACGACGATCGTGGTCGCTAAAACGGGATGCTCCAATTGCAGTCGCCACGCGTGCAATGCTTGCCCAGGGAGGTTTACACCGACAGAACGTCCTGTCCCATAAACCGGATCGCCCACGATCGGATGTCCCATTTTGGCGCTATGCACCCGAATTTGATGAGTGCGTCCTGTTTCTAGCGCAAACTGCATCAATGTGTAGTTTCCGAGTCGTTCTTTTACCTGCCAGTGGGTCACGGCGCGACGGCCTCCTTTCTCTTCGGGCACGATCGCCATTTTCTTCCGATCAACGAGATGCCGACCGATCGGTAAGTCGATCAGTCCGCTATCTGCCGCAGGCGCACCGTAGACGACCGCAAGATAGTCCCGTCGCGCCGTTTTCGCTTTCAGTTGTGCCTGCAAGTGCTGGTGCGCTTGATCGGTTTTTGCAACGGCGATCGCGCCACTGGTGTCCTTATCTAACCGATGCACAATACCGGGACGCTGCACGCCCCCAATCCCTGCCAGACGATCGCAGTGAGCGAGCAGTGCATTGACCAGTGTGCCTCCTTCATGCCCTGGAGCCGGATGCACCACCAATCCCGCTGGCTTATTAATAATCAGCAGATGATCGTCTTCGTAAAGAACGTCCAGGGGAATGTCTTCTGCTTGCAGATCAAGCGGTTCTGCGTCGGGAATGGTGATGTGAATCTGATCACCCACCTGCACGATCGCTTTTTTTGATGTACAAACGTGCCCATTCACCTGAATGTGTCCTTGCTCAATCAACTTTTGCAACCGCGATCGTGAAAGATCCGTCAGTTGCTCAGCAAGGTAGCGATCGAGTCGATGGTGTGGTGCCTCAGCATCACTTACGGCGGCAACCTGTAGTTCAATTTGGGAAGACAATGGCTAAACCTTGCTCAGAAGCCTTAAAGACATGAGCTTCAAGTGTGAAACACTCCGATGATCGATGGCAGAGATCTTTGCGTCCATCCCTACTTTTCCTCGCTCAGGCACTCAAAACGCATTGCGTCTAAACGTATGGATTCTTCAAGCCTCGCGCTTTTAACAACTCTGTTAGATAACCATCTTCATTTAGAAGCATCATAGCTGTGACATTGCCGAAGTGAGTGTTAATGTCTTCGTCAGCATCAACATAGCTTAGAAGTAGCTCTACTATTGTGACTTGATCTGCTTGCGCTGCCGCTGCTAAAGCTGTATTGCCATACTGATTGTGAAGTCGTGGATCAGACCGTTATCAAGCAAGAAGCGGTATAGCTCTAAATAACCGAGGCTTGCGGCTTCAGACAAAGGCGTATCACCAAAATTATTTGTCGTGTTGATGTCTGCTCCTTGCTCCAGCAGACTACGCACAGACTCTATAGCATTTTCAACAGCTAAAAAGTGAAGGGCTGTTTCACCAATAGAATTTTTGGCATGAATACTGGAAGGGTATTCGCTTAAAAAGTCTTCTGCGGCATTTGGGTCAACGAACGCCGCATCACGAAGCTCATAAAACTGATTATTTGCCTCTGCTTCAGACATAAGGTAAATGCCATTGCTGTTTAAGTTTTGGAGCGTTTAACTTGTCTAATTGGTTGATGAAAGTGGTTGTTTTATTTACCTTAGCGCATCAGGCAGCGGACTCAAAGCCACCCATGCTAGACTCCAAGCAACGTCGCTTACCTGTGTGGGTGATTGCTATGACTCTTCAGCCTGAAACCTCTGCCACTAAAGCTCAGCTTTACGATCGTGACTTTTACCTTTGGTTACAGGAAACAACACAACTACTGCGGAACGGCGAATTTGACAAACTTGATATCGAAAATTTGGTCGAAGAAATTGAGAGCATGGGCAGGGGTGACAAACACGCTGTTGAAAGCACCCTCGAAGTTATTTTGATGCACCTACTGAAATACAAGTACCAACCCGACCAACGTTCTAACAGTTGGCGTTTCACGTTATTAGAACATCGGAACCGTCTTTTCAAAGCATTCAGAGACAGTCCCAGTCTTAAAGCCCATTTTGCCCAGACTTTTACTGAAAATTATCGGCAAGCGCGAAAGCTGGCTGCTGCTGAAACCGGACTGCCGATCGCCACCTTTCCAACCGACTCACCGTTCACGCCTGAACAGGCGCTCGATGAGGATTATTTGCCAGAGTAGGGCGCGATCGCTGCAGGACGACAGCCAGCGAGAATTTCGTGCAGATTGACGACAGCACCAATCACCGCGATCGCGGGAGCCTCAAAGTTGGCGGCTTCTACCTGGTGCACGATCGTCCCCAAGGTGCCGATCAACTCTTCCTGTTCGGCTCGTGTGCCCCAACGAACCAGTGCAACAGGCGTATGTACATTTACCCCTGCCAGTCGAAGTTGCTCGGTGATACACGGCAAGTTGTGGATGCCCATGTAGACGACGATCGTCTCCGAGCCGTGCGCGATCGCCTGCCAGTTCACCGCCGGGCGGTACTTTCCAGCACCCTCATGCCCCGTCACAAAGGTCACCGAAGAACTGTAAGCACGGTGGGTCAGCGGAATCCCCGCATAGGCAGTCGCCGCAATGCCCGATGTGATCCCTGGTACCACTTCAACTGCAATGCCCGCTTTTACTAAATCTTCCATTTCTTCACCGCCACGCCCAAACATGAAGGGATCGCCACCCTTGAGCCGCACGACGATCGCTGCCGTTTTTGCCTTTTCAATCAGCAGTGGCGTAA
Source organism: Stenomitos rutilans (assembly GCF_059505485.1). NCBI lineage: Bacteria > Bacillati > Cyanobacteriota > Cyanophyceae > Leptolyngbyales > Leptolyngbyaceae > Stenomitos > Stenomitos rutilans. The sequence continues at coordinate 1,322 of NZ_JCACKR010000082.1, read as the reverse complement.
TCTCTTCTTGCATCAACGAGTGCTTGCCTCGCCGCTTGCCTGCATGAATTTGCTCTGCCTGTGGATTAATCATTGCTAGCACCTGTGGACTGACCAATGCATCGTAAACCACGACATCGGCACATTCCAGCAATGTCTTGCCCTTCAGCGTCATTAGCCCCGGATCACCGGGACCCGCGCCGACTAGATAGACTTTGCCTGTGTGTTGCATGGGGAAAGAGTGGAAGGAGCAGGGGGAGCGGGAGAGCGGAGGGAGCAGGGGGAGTGGAAGGTCAAAAAGAGTGAGAGCAAGCTTGAGGCGTAGAGGGGGCAAGAGAAACCGTTTGAGATTTGAGTTCTGGATGATACAAAGAAGGCTTCCTTGCTTCCCTTGCTTCCTCTCCCTCTTCTGGCTCCTCTGCCTCTCTACCCTCTATCCTGCGCCAGATCCACGAGCAGATCTGTTAATGCTGAACTTGCAGAGAGGGGATGCGCGAGGTGTAGGTTGAGCGTAGGGAACTGTTGGGTGAGGGTTTCAACGGTTTGGGCGATCGCATCCGTAATCCCACCCGCAAACAGGAAGTAGGGCAGAATCCCAATGTGGCGAAGGCCAAGCTGTGAGAGTTCTTGCAGGCGAGACTCCAGGCTTGGTGGTACAGACCAGTAGGCCGTCAAGATGCCTAAACGCTCGGCTAGCGCTTCAACAGGCTCATTACCTTGGGGGCGACGACTGCCGTGAGACAGCAAAATCCACGCTTCAACAGGTTGTGCGGACATGCACTCCGTCACGAGGCGATGCAAACCTGGATGAGCGCCGATCGCGGGACGTAGCTCCAGTTCGATCGCATCTCCAAGGGCTTGTTGTGCCAGCGCGATTTCTGCGGGAATGTCTTCCATGACATGCACACCGGGCAACAGAAATAGCGGCAGGATGACAAGCTTGAAGGGCGTGGCACGATCGTCACTTGCCGTCAAGGATGCCCGAACGGTGTCACAAAACTGCTCGATTTGTTGGTGCAAAGGTAGAGGCTGGCATTCTAGAAACGCGGTGCCTACTAGTGGCTTTGTATGCTTAGTTGCCGCGTCCTGACAAGAAGCGGTTAAAACAACCGTTTCCTTAGCAGAATCGTCCCAGTCGATCGCGCCATACCCACGACCAGTAGCTAGAGACTCTAAATCATGCTGCATGGTCTGGGCAAAGTGCTCAGAAAGGACTTCTATCGCGGCTTGAGGGCGCGGATCACGGCTTCCATGAGCGATGAGTAAATAGGCAGAGGGGTAAGACAAGAGGGTAGTGCGTCAAAGAATGGTGGGTCGAGTAAAGTAGGGAGACCGCTACTTTT
>NZ_JCACKR010000081.1:0-65583 GCF_059505485.1 Stenomitos rutilans | reverse complement strand
GTTCATGCCACGGCAGCTTGAATTCCGTACCCCTTTTGTGGTGACGTGTACTTAGAATGCGTTTTGTGCGATCGAGCCAGTCCGTTTCCTCGGATGCAGAAAGCTCGGCACGATCGGTTGACGCTGTTTGCTTGTCCATGCTCCGTTTGCTTCCAGCTTCCTTGTCTCAAACCTGAAGCTATCCTAATTGAGCGTGGGTAGAACTCAATCAAAACCTCGGAGGTTTAAGCAGCTGCGTTAGTGACGATGCTTGACGCTTGTTGAAACCTCCGAGGTTTGCGTCAGCCCTAATGGTAAATCTCGCCCACGACTATCAAAGACTCATCGACGAATGTTGATCATTCACGCACGAGTATCAAAGACTCGCTCACGAGTATCTAGGACTCATTCACGAGCGTTGATCACTCATCCACAAGTAGTTGAGACTCTTCCACGAGTGTTGATCACTCATCAATGAGTATTAAAGACTCATCCACAAGTAGTTGAGACTCTTCCACGAGTGTTGATCACTCATCAACGAGTATCAAAAACACTCTCACGAGTATTAAACACTCTCCCATAAGTATCTGAGACTCTCTCACGAGTGTTTGAGACTCTCCCGCAAGTGTTGATCACCCATGCACTGGGACTTAAGGCTAGTGTGTGAACGCTGGACGATCGCCCAAGCATTTTCACCGCCCATCATACAGGCTCAATGCGTCATCCATTGATCCCATGCGTTGCGTCGTTGCCTTCAACCCAGCGTTTGTCAGCCCCTTCTAATATCTTCCCGTCTGTGCCCAAACGCGGGTAGGCATACCCCAGACGTAGATGAAGCCCTCTGCCGCTTTGTGGTCGAAGGTATCTTCAGCCCCGTAGGTTGCCAGTTCGGGGCTGTAGATGGAGTGGGCTGATTTGCGCCCCACCACGATCGAGCCGCCCTTAAATAGCTTGACGCGCACGGCTCCCGTCACTCGCTCCTGGCTTTTTTTCACAAACGCATCCAGGGCATCGCGGAGGGGGCTGTACCAGAGACCGTTGTAGACCAACTTGGAGTAGGTGTCTTCAATGCCGCGCTTGTAGTGGATCAGGTCGGGCGTGAGGGTGAGGCTTTCCAGATCTCGGTGTGCTTGAATCAGCACGGACAGGGCAGGCGTTTCGTACACTTCTCGCGACTTAATGCCAACCAGACGGTTCTCAATCATGTCGATGCGTCCCACACTGTGGGCACCGACAATCTGGTTGAGTTCCGTCACCAGCGCCACTGGCTCTGTGGGCTTACCATTCAGGCTGGTGGGGATGCCTTGCTCAAAGCCAATTTCCACATATTCGGGCTGGTCAGGAGCTTGCGCGATCGGTGCCGTCATGGTGTACACATCCTCTGGCGGCTCCGTCCAGGGATCTTCCAGCGGCCCGGCCTCGATCGCGCGACCCAGCAAATTCTTATCAATACTATAGGGCGAGGATTTTTTCACAGGTGATTCAATGCCAAACCGCTCTCCGTAAGCGATCGTTTCTTCGCGGCTCATGCCCCACTCGCGCGCAGGGGTCAGCACTTTAATGTCTGGGTTGAGGGCGGCGATCGCCACATCAAAGCGTACCTGGTCATTCCCCTTTCCGGTACAGCCATGCGCTACGGCATCTGCACCATATTCAGCGGCAGCATCCACCAGCAGCTTGGCAATCAGCGGTCGAGCCAGCGCGGTCGAAAGCGGATACTGATTTTCGTACAGGGCATTCGCCTGAATCGCAGGAAAGGCGTAATCTTTGACAAAATCTGCCGTTGCATCGGCAACCAGCGACACAGACGCACCAGACTTGAGCGCCTTTTCCCGCACAGGTTCCAGTTCATCCCCCTGCCCCAGATCAGCCGCGAGGGTAATGACGTCTTCCACTCCCCATTCGTGCTTCAGGTAGGGAATGCAGACGGAGGTATCGACTCCGCCTGAGTATGCCAGCACAACTTTTTTGGCGCGACCCATGACTGCCTCGGTTGGATAAATTAACTGAGCCATCATTATGCAGTGAATTGTGACTAATTCATGTCAGAACGGGCACAGAAGTTGGAGAAGGGGATGGGGTAAGGCGGGGAGGAAGCAGACGCAGGGGAAGCGGAGGAGGCGGAGGAAGCAGGGGATGAGGAAAGGGAGTAGTTATGAGTTTTGAGTTTTGAGTTAAAGAGCCAGAAGTTAGGAAGCATAAAACAACCCTTTCGCCTTTCGCGTCCCTGCCTCCCTCGCCCCCCCTGCCTCCCTCGCCCCCTCTTGCCTCCCTGCCTTCCACCTACATTGCATTACCTGGTTTACACGTCAGCGTTCCTTCTTTCTGCTTAGGTTGTCCGCCCATTGGTTTTACGTCTAACGATGGTTGATAAGTGGGGTAACAGCGCACCAGAATAACGTCGTTAGGTTGAGTGGTGTACAAGACGTAGACTGGCTTCCCGCCGAGGACGGCTGGCACTAGCTTGGGAGGTTGAGCAGCGGTAGCGACGAGTTCAGAGTCGCGATCGACGACTGGAGCATCAAGCTGGCTGAATGGAGCAGCGTCAGCGCTTTCCGTAGCAGAGAGGGCGGGTGTTGCTTGCAGAAAATGGATGCAAAAGGCAAGCGCGATCGCCAGTGCAGCCAAGACAAACCCGTGCTTAATCGGAATTCTGATCATTGTGCAACATCCTCTCTATAGCAGTTGAAATTGAATTAAGCCTTACTCTACCCTGTACTCAGGAAAAATTAAGGGTTTTATTCTTCATGCCTCACGCCTACGATCTAGAGTTTAGTGACTCTAAAGTTTGGTGTCAGAGTTGCAATCACGCCACGATCGAGGGGTGTTTAAGGCAAAATGGGCGATGAAGACTTCAAGGGAGAGGCAGTTATGCCAGTGGGGATAAACTTCGGGCGTGAAGTCTGCGGTGACTTTGACCAGGCACAAACACGCGAATGGTTGGTCACAAATGGCATTGGTGGCTATGCTTCGGGCACAATAGCGGGACTGTTAACCCGTCGCTATCATGGGTTTCTGGTGGCAGCTTTGCAGCCTCCTCTGGGACGAACCCTCATGCTGGCAAAGCTGGACGATACGGCACTGTATGGCGATCGCTTCTACCCCCTACATGCCAACCGCTGGGCAGACGGCACCATTGGCCCCCACGGCTATCGACATGTAGAACGCTTTGTTTTAGAGGGCAGCATTCCCACCTGGCAGTATGCGTGTGCAGACGCGTTGCTAGAGAAGCGGGTGTGGATGCAACCCGGTGCCAACACGACCTATGTGTATTATCAATTGATACGCGGCTCCCAACCCCTGACCCTGACCCTGAAAGCATTAGTAAACTACCGGGATTACCACAGCAACACCGTGGGCAACGGTTGGCGCATGACCATCGTACCCGCAGAGCATGGTGTCTACGTCTCTGCTTACCCCGAAGCAACCCAGCTTTATCTCACCAGCGATCGTGCTGATGTGACGGCTGCTCACGACTGGTACTACGGGTTTGAACTGACTGCCGAGCGCGATCGGGGTTTGAATGATCATGACGATCATCTCCATGCCGCCACCTTTCAAGCCACGCTGCAACCAGGTGAAGCGCTCACCATGATTGCCAGTACAGAACGCAGGCCCGAACGCGATGGCGAAACCGCGCTCAAAATTCGTCGCGCCTATGAACACAAGCTGTTGGGACTCTGGCATAGCAATCGTCCCGTTGATACTAAAGACATTCCCGCCTTTGCTGACCAGTTGGTGTTAGCAGCCGATCAGTTTATCGTGCAGCGATCAACCCCCGAAGAACCGCACGGCAAAACCATCATTGCAGGCTATCACTGGTTTAGCGATTGGGGTCGCGACACCATGATTAGCCTGCCGGGACTCACCCTTGCCACAGGTCGGCCTGAAATTGCGCGATCGATTTTGCGTACCTATGCCCGTCACGTCAATCAGGGCATGATTCCTAATCGCTTTCCCGACGCAGGCGAAATGCCCGAATACAATACCGTAGACGCCACGCTGTGGTTCTTTGAAGCCGTCCGCGCTTACTACGGGGTGACCGAAGATGACGATCTCGTGCAGGAATTATTCCCGGTGCTGGCCGACATTGTGGATTGGCACTGTCGCGGCACCCGCTACAACATTCACCTCGATTCGGCAGATGGGTTGCTGTATGCAGGCGAAATCGGTGTGCAGTTGACCTGGATGGATGCCAAAGTAGACGATTGGGTCGTTACACCGCGCATTGGTAAGCCCATTGAAGTAAATGCCCTGTGGTATAACGCCTTACGGACGATGGCGAAGCTTGCCCGCATCGTCGGCAAACCCCATCAGGAATACGAAGCGATGGCCGATCGTACCCTGGCACGCTTCTCGCGCTTTTGGCACCCCGAACTGGGCTACTGCTACGATGTCCTCGATGGCCCCGATGGCGATGATGCGTCCCTACGACCCAATCAGTTGTTTGCCGTCTCGCTCCCCGAAAGTCCGTTAACAGCAGCGCAACAGAAAGGGATCGTCGATGCCTGCGGACGGGCGTTGTTGACATCACACGGATTGCGATCGCTCGATCCCAATCATCCTGACTACCAGAGCCTCTACGGTGGCGACCAACTTCAGCGCGACGGAGCTTACCATCAAGGCACCGTATGGGGGTGGCTCATTGGTCCCTTTGTGCTGGCACACCTCCGCGTTTATGGCGATTCCATCAAAGCCCGCGCGTTTCTCGAACCAATGGCAAACCACTTCAACGCGCACGGAATCGGTAATCTCAGCGAAATTTTTGATGGCGATGCGCCCATGAAACCGCAGGGCTGTATCGCGCAGGCATGGACAGTCGCTGAGGTTTTACGTGCATGGCTGGCGACGGAGACGGAACGGTAAGAGAGGGGAGAGAAGAGGCAGGGGGAGCAGGGGTGATGGCACGATCGCCGCATCGTTTGAAGGTAAAAAGGGTCTACGATCGCCACCCATTGACTGCCGCACTCCACTCATTGACGTCTGAACTCAATCCGTTAACTTGAGAACTCAATCAACGGAGAGGGAGGACTCAATAATTGTCCCTGGAACTCCATTAATTCACCTTAAAGAGCAATCAACGGAGAGGCAGCACTCCATCCATTGACTTTGGAACGCAATCAACGGAGAGCGGGAACTCCATTCATTGGCCTCAGCGCTCGATCAATTTACCTCAGCACTCCATTCATTGGCCTCCGAACACAATAAATGGAGTCCAGCATAGAAAAGGGACACAGCAATGCTGTGTCCCTACCATGAAGGGATTATTGGAAGTCGTTTAGCCAGCGATCGCGGCAGCTTTGGTCTTGGCTTTGCGGGGTTTGCGAAAGTGTTGGCGCATCTCATCCACCAGCGGTTCTAAGCCATCAGTCTTTTGTCCAGTGGTTTTGGCGTAGGTGTAGACGGTCAAGGCGGCAGTGTACGCCTCATTGCCCAGTGCCATGCAGGTGTCATCCACCAGATCTTGCAACTGCGTCAGCGAGAGCGATAGGGACGACAGATCGTCAAACAAGCGCACATCCTTTCGCATTTCTTCGACATCAAACGATCGCGGCAGGAACTCGGCATTTTTGCTTGCCATATCCAATGCCTTGTTAACGAAGGTGCGGCTTTTGTCGCCCATTTTGGGGATCGATTTGCGTTCTTCTGCCATCAAATCGACGAGAAAGGGCAGGCGATCGCGGATCTGTTCCAGCGCCTGGGCAATGGTGGCGCGATCGTCGGGTGAAAGGGTAGCACTAATGGGATTCATCGGTACGGCGGGTGAAGCACCCGTAGAAGGGATAAATCTAAGGTGCTAAAGGTTACGCTCTCTACGCAAAGGGTTGAGACCCCTCAGGGGGAGAGAGGGTAGAGGGTAGAGGGCAGAAGGCAGAGGGGGCAGGGGAGGAGGGAGAGGGAGAAATAGGAGAGGAGGAGAGATGAGCGAAGATACCAGGAAGCTAAAAAGCCTTTGGTAAGCCTGCCTGCTTCAAGACTGCGTTTGCGGTATGGCGAGATTTGATGAAATTATCGACAACAAAGCGACGATCGGTGATGGGGCTGTACCAGATTTCGTGATCTCCTTTACCCTGTCGCTCAAAGGAGCAGCCTGCGTTTACCAAAAGCCTCTTGAGTGCTGGAGTGAGTGATGCAGGCATTTAGGATGCTACCTGGATGAGTTCCTGCCGATGGCTGGTGAGTTGCACCGTGATCGCGCCTGCATAGTCAGCAGCAATCACATGATTGAGCACCAGCAGATCAGGAATTAAGTCCCGCAGCGTTTGGCTCAGCGCCTCAATGGTATCGGCTTCAGTGGCTAAGCCTGGAACATCTTCGCTCGTTGCCACCCAGACCGATGCCTCGTTGTCCCAGATAGCATCAACTTGATAGATGATGGGTTCCACGTTTGCCTCTCTTGAGCGTTAGCGTTAGCCTGTGCAATAAGCTGCATTGCCCTTCCAGTGTAAAACATGACTCACCCTCACTCCCTTTCCGCCACCTCCCGTAGCTCCCCTTCTCTCTCTACTTTTCATCCCTCATCCTTCATCCTTCATCCTTTCCCCACGCCCTTTCCTATAATCAAACTACGGCAACAAAAATCGCCCTCTCCCCATGCCCCCATCCGCCTTCCTCCCCGACCTGCCCGACTACTACCGTGGACCTGCCGATGGTGTGCGGGTGGGTGAATCGCCCGTACCCGGACTGACTCTGCGACGTCTTTTGCGGCGAGGGCATGTAGATTGGATCGGTCGTATTGCCTGGTCACCCGATGGTTCACTGCTTGCCTCGCCTTCAAACGATCAAACAATTCGCCTCTGGGAAGTTACTTACAGCAGAGCGTGGCAGGTGCTGCAAGAGCATACTGATTCTGTCGTCAGCGTGGCATGGTCACCCAATGGAAAGCACCTTGCCTCAGCTTCTATGGATAAAACCATTCGCTTATGGGACGCGCCCAGCGGCAAACCATTGCAAGCACTGCAAGGACACACTGGTGCTATATACAGCGTGGCGTGGTCACCCGATGGGCAGTACCTTGCTTCCACTTCCTTAGATAAATCCATCTGCCTTTGGGATGCTGCTAGCGGCAGTATGGTGCAAACGCTCAAAGGACATACCGAAAGTGTCTATAGCGTGGCGTGGTCACCCGACGGGCAGCACCTTGCCTCGGCTGCGAAAGATCAAACCATTTGTCTATGGAAGTTCACTAGCGGTCAGTTATTGCAAACGCTCCGAGGACATACTGGATCGGTTTATAGCGTAGCCTGGTTTCCCGATGGGGAATGCTTAGTCTCAGCAGCAAATGATTGCACTCTCCGCCTATGGGAAATCGCCAGTGGTAAAACACTAAAGGTGTTAGAGGGTCATTCTGGTAGAGTGAATTGTGCTGTCTTTTCCGCCGATGGTCGTTGGCTAGCGTCCAAAGGTAGTAATGATGATCATACCGTTCGCCTATGGCGTTGCGACACTTGGACTTGCGTAGCAGTGCTAGAAGAATCCTCAGCTAGTGTTTGGCCTCCTGCTGTTGCATTCCATTCTTGCCAACCCCTCCTGGCAACCTTGGGGGGAAAAGACAGCACCATCCGCGTTTGGGAACTAGACGAGAGCCTTTTGCTCGGACAGGCACAGAAAAGCGTCCACTACACTACAGCCAAACTTGTCCTGGTAGGGGACTCCGGTGTCGGCAAAACAGGTCTGGGCTATCGGCTGGCGCACAACGAATTTAAGGAACATGCCTCCACCCACGGTCAGCAGTTCTGGGTGATTGATGAACTGGGCAAAACCCGCGAGGATGGCACCCAATGCGAAGCGGTGCTGTGGGATCTGGCGGGTCAGCATGTGTATCGCTCCATCCACTCCATCTTTCTCGACCACGTGAATGCTTCGCTGGTCTTATTTGACCCCAGCAACCGTCAAGACCCACTCAAAGGAGCAGAGTTCTGGCTGGAGCAGCTAAAAGGCAACGCTCAACTGCCGCCCAGTGTCTTGGTCGGGGCACGGGTCGATCGCGGTGCGCCTGCCCTTTCCCAGCAAGACCTGGATCAGTTCTGCCAGCGCTACGGCATCAGCGGCGGCTATATCAGCACCAGCGCCATGACGGGTGACGGGTTACCAGAACTGCTGGAGCGTCTCAAAGCCCAAATCCCCTGGGACGAGATGACCACCACCGTTACCACCGTTACCTTCAAGCGCATTAAGGACTACGTGCTGGCACTCAAGGAACAGCCCGATCGTAAAAACGTGTTGGTCAGCCCGACGAAGTTGCGCGCTCTACTTGAGACCTCGGAGGTTTCGGAAACCTCCGAGGTCTGGGAAGGCTGGACGTTCACCGATGCCGAAATGATGACCGCTGTAGGGCATCTGGAGAATCATGGCTATGTGTGCATCCTGCGTAGCTCAGCGGGTGAGCAATCCATCCTGCTCAAGCCCGAACTGCTGGTGGGTCTGGCAGCGTCGATCGTCCTCCAGGCAGACAAACATCCCCGTGAACTGGGAGCCATCAATGAAGCAGAACTGCTAAAAGGCAACTACGCCTTTGATGAAATTAAGGGGCTCGAGCCGTCCGAACAGCAGCTTTTGCTGGATGCTGCCGTGCTGCGCTTCCTCGAACACAGCATTTGCTTCCGCGAAACTCTGGACGCCGATACCCTGCTGATCTTTCCAGCACTCATCAAGCAAAAGCGCCCCCTGCAAGACGATACCCCCTTCAGCGATGACATCTCCTACATCGTGCGCGGTCGGGTCGAAAACATCTACGCCACGCTGGTGGTCTTGCTCGGCTATACGCCCTCCTTTCTCCGCATCAATCACTGGCAAAACCAGGCGCAGTACGAAATGGATGCGGGGCAGATCTGCGGCTTTCGCATGCTTGCAGACCGCGAAGGTGAGATTGAACTGGTGCTCTACTACGGCAACCAGATGCCATCCAGCGGGCGCACCGCGTTTCAAACCCTGTTTGAGCAGTTCCTCTATCAGCGCGAGGTCGAAGTCACCCGCTTCCCAACCGTTCTCTGTGAGAACCATCACCGCCTAGAGCGTGCCACCGTCACCAAACGCAGTCGAGAAGGTAAAACCTTTGCCTTCTGTGAGGAGTGTGGCAGCAAAGTGGATCTCCCTGCCCCGCAACAGCCCAGTATTGGCACCACCGCTTCTAGCTGGCTACAACGGGAAGAGGCGATCGCCCGCCTGCGGAATACCTATGAAACCCACCTTGCCAACGTCAAAGGCTACCGTCGCCAGTGGGCGGCTCCTCGTTGCTACCTCAGCTATGTGCCAGACCAGGAAACGTGGGCTAAAACCCTCCAGCATGATTTGCGGGATGCGGGCATTTATTTGGTGAGCGATGCGGCTCACGTTCAACCGGATGATTATGTCGTGGTACTGGATACACCTGCCTATCAGCAGGCATGGCAGCAACCTGGGGCAGCCTTGGGAGACGATCGAACCCTGATTCAATCACGTTTAGTCAGCAAGAAGCGCCTGCTTTCCCTTGTTCTGGAAAGCAAAACTACATCAGCCCCCTCCCATGATTTGCGTGGGTGCAAACCTGGCGACTTTTGCAATCCCTCCCACTATCCAGTGAGCTTATTCGATCTGGTGCTGAACTTATACGCCATCCCCTTTGACCATGCAGGCTTTGCGCCGTTGCGTGAAACTCTACATCAGCAATGGGAAGAAAGCCTGAGTCAATTTGCCCCAGACCTTACACCCACGATGAAACCCCCTAAAATCTTCATTAGCTATGCCCGTGCTGATGAGCCGCACAAAGATAAGTTGTTAAAAATGCTAAGCGGGCTGAAACGCCGTGGAGTCATTGATACCTGGGACGATCGTCTGATTGAACCGGGTGAAGAATGGTATCCCGCCATTCACGAGGCGATCAATACCTGCCACTTAGCCTTACTGCTCGTGAGTGACGACTTCATCAATTCAGGCTTCATTTACAAAGAAGAGATGCCGCGCTTCCTGGAACGCCGTCAAGCAGAGGGCATGGGTATCATTCCCATCATTGTTCGTCCGTGTCTGTGGAGCAGCGAACCTGTCCTCAAAGATCTGCAAGCCTTACCGCGAGATGGTAAAGCCGTGATTACGTTTGATGAAGCGAATGGCGATCGTGACCAGGCTTGGACAGATATTGCCAAAGCCATTGAAAAGCGTGCCAAAGAACTTTAATCTGATCTTGAATGACGCAGGCACGGTTAGGGGATAGGGTGTGGGGTGTAGGGAATGCCTAAGAAGATTAGAGAGTTGAAGAGTCTTTTGTTGAAAGCAGGCTGAAGCATGAAGAGCCGCTATACCATCATCATTCAGTGGTCTGATGAAGATCAGTGCTATGTCGCCAGTCTTCCTGAGTGGGGAGAATTTTGCCACACGTATGGAGAAACCTACAGCGAAGCCTTGACCCATGCTCAAGAGGTTTTGGAGTTATTGATTGAATCTGCTGTAAAGCACAATGAATCGCTACCAGAGCCCAACGTCTTTGGAACGTCATTGCAGATCGCTTGATTCATGAGCCTGAGAATCGTAGGGTGGGCACTGCCCACCACTGCTAAACCGTTCAGCATGAAGGAGAGTGGCAATGAGCGTTGAATATACCAACCGCAGAGGCAGAAAACACTACCTTCATGAGGGGAAAACCAAAACGGGAAAGCCCAAGTATTTCTTCTCCATGAAGGCAGTAGGCACGCTGGTCAATACCATTCCTGACGGCTATGAGATTTATGAGCATCCCAGCGCTCAGGTGTTTCTGCGAAAAATTCCACCGCAGATCATTACACCTGAAGAGGTTGCGATCGTCCGTGAGGGCGTGAAAAAGTACGCCAAGCTTGACGACTTCATCATAGATGTGAAAGACAACCAGATTGTGGTCTATCTGTGTGACCAGAATGTGGACAATCTGATGGAAATCGCGTTACCTGTCAGCAGCGCCGATGCAACCAGGATGAGAGCCACGCTGATTCAGTCTCTCTCCTTCTCGCCCACAATGCAGTTTGTGTTAGAGGATGTCCAAATCAGAACGTTTGTTGTAGAACGATGGTGCTTTTTAGGGTCAGTGGATGATTGGATCGCCCTTGATCGCTCCACCAACCTGAACGCACTGGTCAAACAGTATGGTCAGCATTTGGGCAAAGAGTCATTCTATGAGTTGATGCCGCAGGGGTAGTACTGCGATCGCCCATTGGAAGACCGCTGTCTGTCTCGGAAGCTTCTGGTTAAACATTAGTCAGCCACGAGTTGCTGTGCAATTTGATTATGCTTTTCCACCAGCGTAGGGAGTTCAATGGTGGTTAACTGTCCTCGATCGACCACCTTTTTCCCATTAATAAAGCTGTAATCCACCGTATCCACCTGACAGAAAATGAGTGCGGCAACGATGTCATGATGAGCACCGGAGAAGCGATGGTGATCGACATTAACGGCAATAAAATCGGCGGACATGCCAGGAGCGATCGCGCCAATATCATCCCGACCCAAAACTCTAGCACCACCTAACGTAGCGACTTCTAAAATCTCCCTTGCTGACATAACCGTAGGGTCACAATCACGCACTCGTGCCAGCAGGAAGGCGATACGGGCTTCTTGCAGCAGATTGCTGGTGTCATTCGACGCAGAGCCGTCTACACCAATCCCCACAGGGACGTTATGGTTCAGCATCTTGCGGATGGGGGCAATACCGCTGGCGAGGCGCATATTGCTACAGGGGCAGTGCGCCACACCTGTACCCGTTCTGCCAAATTTGGCGATCGAATCATCGCTGAGTTGCACACAGTGAGCGTGCCACACATCTTCCCCCAGCCAGCCCACCGATTCGGCAAAGTCTCCTGGAATCATGCCAAAGGTTTCCAGGCTATAGGTGACATCTGACTTGTTTTCTGCTAGGTGCGTATGCAGTCGCACACCGGGATACGATCGCGCCAGCGTTGCCGACTCGCGCATGAGATCGGGCGAGACGCTGAAGGGTGAACAGGGCGCTAACGTCATTCGCAGCATGGCATGACGGTCATTATTGTGATACTGCTCGATCAACCGCTGGGAGTCTTTAAGAATGTCCGCTTCCTTCTCCACAACAGAATCGGGAGGCAAACCGCCCTGACTTTCGCCCACACTCATGCTGCCGCGACTGGCATGAAACCGCAGCCCGATCGCCTGAATCGCTTCAATCTCATGATCCAACGTGCAATCGTTGGGATAGATGTAAAGATGATCGCTGGCCGTTGTGCAGCCAGACAGCATTAACTCTGCCGCCGCCATTTGAGCGCTGATGTAAATGCCTTCTGCTGTGAGGTTTGCCCAAATGGGATACAGCGTTTGCAGCCAGTTGAACAACGTACAATCTTGCGCCGCTGGAATCACGCGCGTCAGCGTTTGGTAGAAGTGATGGTGCGTGTTGACCAGACCTGGAAGCACGACATGTCGATCGTGCAAATCCAGCACTTCATCCGCAGTTGGTGGTAGCGCGTCTGTCGTGCCGACCTGCTCAATCACGTTGTCGCGCACAAAGATTGCCCCATGACGCAGTTCTCGTCGCGTGGCATCCATCGTCACCAGAGTATGAATATTTTTGATTAGCAGTGTCGGCATGGGCGTTTAGCGATTTGGCGAGTCGCAGTGTACCGAAGAAACTACCACAGGTACTGTAGCCTGAGATGCGTTATCACTATGCAACGGGTCAATGATTGCCCGATCGCACCCCTCAACCGCTTAGTGTGAGCGATCGCCCGTTTTCCAGAAATCGCGGTGTACAGCTACGATCGCCTCTTCAACATCGGGAATTGGTCCCCAAACTTTAATGGGTTTCTGACCGCGATCGAACACCTCACGGCACGGCAAATTCAAGGTCGGGTTCTGCTCGTCGTTTCCTGTTAGCTCTAGCAAGCGCGTTTCAGCGATGCCGTACACCAGGCGACCAATATTTGCCCAATACTGCGTTCCTGCACACATCGCGCAGGGTTCAGCCGTAGTGTAAAGCGTACAGTCCCACAAATACTCCGGCGAGAAATTGAGCCAAGCTGTGCGAACGAGTACCGCTTCCGCATGATTCACGGTATCGACGTTGCCCTGCTCCAGCAGCACTGTCTCATGATCAGGTGCTACCAGCAGTGCCCCAAAGGGATGATGTCCAAAGTCACGGGCACGCATGGCAATCTGGTTGGCGCGTTGCAGATGCTGAATTATCTTTGCTGGTGTTGGATCAGAATGATTAACCATTTACAGTTTCATAATCCTCCCAGGCTGCTTTTGCACCAGCTTCGACAATTAAACCAACGTCGCAACCATATTCTCCAGCGCAACTGTAAGAACCAAGTTCCAGTATATAAAGCTCACCTTCCGATTCACAGATGTCTATTGTGTAAAGCGATTCAGGATACCACTTGACCTGTTTTAGCACGTCACTTAAGTAGTTCTTCAAATAACCTCCTTCAATTCTCTCATCAATTCTTTCTTCTCCTATCAAGTAAAGTGAACCAGTAACAATCTCATTTTTGTAGACGAAGAATCGCCATTCTCTAGCAATCGATCGCTTGCTACTAACCAGCACTAGAGTTGTTTCATCTCGTTTAAGCTCGCTGCTCAAAGCCTGCATAGTATTCAAGACTTCAAGATTGAAGACCCCGGCACGAAATGATTTCATGTTGCTGTCAGGTCGTATAAAAATTTCGCCATTAGATTTAAAATATTCCAAAATTTCTTCTTTTCTTCTAATTAGCTCGCCCAGAGAAAGAATGAAATACTTGTTGTTAAGCAGATACGAACCAAAGTACGTGTAGTAAGTGGAGCAGCGAAGATTCTTTTCATCCATATATGCACCTGGCACCCAGGATGTCCTCAAAATATCTCTGCCCAAGCCGAGAGTGCCGCGAAATAAAACGCATTCGTGATCAGGAAAATATTGATCTGCTTCTTCGCGGCGAAAAGCGAGGTATTTTGTTTCTTTGTAAGTGTAGCCTTGCTTCTGTATTGCCTCTAAAAACTGTGTTTCGGCATCGAAGATCTTTTGTTCAAGCAGCCAATTTACTTTTTGTGTCATTGCTTAATCCTTAATCTTTCTATGTTTGCTGTTCTTTTGCGCTCAAGCTAGAAGTGAAACCAGGCAAACGGATGATGCCGAAAGTCCTGCGCACGCATGGCAATCTGATTTGCTCGTTGCAAATGTTGAATCATTTGTGCTGGCGTTGGATCAGCAGTTGGGAAAGCAGAAACGAGTCACAAGCTAACGTGTGTTCTGGAAACGAAAAGGAGCGGGGAGTACGCCGAAATCAACCAAAAGACTCAGCCCCCTCACTATTATGTTTAGCATTGATGGAGGCGACAGGTCGCGCTGACTTGTTCATTTACGCCTCGGCAAGCGATCGATCAGCACTGGAATCAAGCCCTGCAATGAAGGCGGCAGCAGAATCTGCTCTGCCAGCAGCATTCAATGATAGGGAATTGACTTCCAGGTGGATTGATTGAAAGCATTGGTGAGTTGATGCAATGCGATCGCTCATCTTCAATAAAGATAAGGGGCGATCGCACATCGCATGAAGCGGGTTTTACCTGTGAGCGAACGCACAGCCTAAGCCGTTGTAGTCGCTGTCCTGCCATTTGTGGTGCTGGTGGCGCTACCATTACCGTTTGCAGTGGCAATGAAGGGAGGTTGTGCAGCAACCGATGTGGTTGATTCGCCGCGCAATCCTTTACGACGCTGGTTTTTGGGCACGCCACCTGCCATGCCATACTCGACGCTGCTTTTGCCGTATTTGGTCGCAACGCCTAACAGCATGTGTTCTGCCATGTCTCCCAGGTCGCGTTCGGTTTCCAGCAGTTCACGATAGAGTTTGTCCAGGTTGGAAAGGGCGCTGTTGTAGGCGTTTTCCCTGGTTCGCATGGTTTCGATCAGGGTGGAGAAAGAGGGCAGGGTAAGCCCATTACCAACATCTAAATTGGGATCGATGGAAGTCATGCCAGCCATGCGACGGACGGCTTTTTCTAAGACGGGAGAGGTTCGTTTTCGACGTGCCATAGTGGGTGCGGTGTGATTGGTCAGAGTTAATATTCTTTCACGTTAAGAAATTTCTAAATGGATCAACCTGAGCAAATTTCAGCAAATTGTCGATCGCTTTTGCTACATGGCAATCCTGGATCAAGAATGCGCGATCTACTGAAATGAGTAAGCAAACCGCCGTTTGAAAAAGCAATTTGCCCGTTTGCTTGCGGAAAACACCAAAATGAATGCGCGATCTACTGAAATGAGTAAGCAAACCGCCGTTTGAGAAAGCGGATTGCCTATTTGCTTGCGGAAAATACTAAATTGAGAAAGCGAATAGCTGCAATGAGAAAGTAAATTGGCGAAATGATTCAGCAAATCACCCGTTGATTAATTTGTTGTGTATTGAGGATGTGTGGATGCACGATCGCTTTCCAGCAGAAGTAATATTCCGGTTGGTGTTCATGCAGTCTAGATGAGGAGCGATCGTTGTGTTTGCATGGAAAGTGCCAGGATAAATTTTTCTGTCAATCTCGAAATAATCCTTCATACTTAGCTGCCCGCCGAGAGGGGGTAGTTATACTGAGTCGGTCTGTCCAACTGCCCAGTCTGGGATCTTATGCAGAAACCTGTCCGCCTAACTACCCAATTTCGGATCTTAGACAGGGTGCTGTCTGCCCAACTACCCAGTCTGGGATCTTAGACTGCCGAACTTCAGCCTAATTACTCGAATCAGGGATCTTAGACAGACTCCGTCTGTCTAAACAGTAGTTAGGCTTCGCACTCAAGGACTTGCGGTGGGTACATTACAACAGATGAAGATCACTGATTATCTGGCTATATACGCCGCCGCTCTTTCCACAATTGTATTCGTGTGGAACGTCTTTCAATCCCAGCCCCGCTTCCGCATTGATCTGGTATTTGGTGTAGAAACCAAAAACGAGAAGACTGAAGGAGGTGTTTATATAATCGTTCGTAACGTGTCCAATCACGATATTCACTTGGCTAGCATTGGCTTTCTCTATCTGGATCGTCAACCCAGCCTCCGTGAACGAATTTCGTATCTCTGGAAGTTCAAGCGAGTTCCACGCAGGCTCGGTTGGGTTCACTCTAGCCTCTCTTACCATGCAATCTCAAACGGATGCCCAACAGCTATTGAGGCTAGAAAGTCGCATCGCGTGTTCGTGCCGATTAGCGCCATTGAGACGATGATTGCTAAAGGCTCTGCGCCACTCTTAATTGCCAGCGCGCAAGATGAGCTTTGGAACAATGTATACACACGCCCGTTCAATTGCTCCTTCGCGTTAAAGGAGTGATGCCTAACAACCGCTCTGCACCGGAATTTCGTAATTTGGTTGGCTGCGAAGGCTACGTGCATCCGGTGAGCGCGAACGTTATACAGAAAGTTTGTAACCTGGCATTTGTCTCTTGGAGAAGCCCCTAACTTAGCTGGGTTGGCTAGAATAGACCAGGATTACTATTTTGCGCTCCGGATTAAGTTTTATGGAAGAGAAGAAGGGTATCCCAATATACCTAGATGAAGCTAAACGGAAGTTCGCTAATTCAGCATTAGAGGAAGTAGAGATTACTGCTTGGCATCCCTCGAATCCTCCTGCCATAAATCTTTGGCGATGTTTTGAGGCACTAGAAGATATTGCAAATTTATTAAAAGGTACCGCTATTCTAAGCAATGATGAAGAACGGAGGCGGCGTACCAAAATATTGGTAATTCCTCTGTACTCACTATGCGTAGCGATTCGAGATTTATGTAACTACTTAAACTCTGCACTTGAGATGCGAAATCAATTCAATAAAGTTCAGAGGGCAGAGATTAATAAAACTCTTGAAGATTTTCTGAAAGTTGTCCCACTTGATAAAACGAGTGCAATTCGAAGTGTGAGAGATCAACTGTCAGCTCACGTAGATAAGTTAATGCCTTATGAAGCTAAAACTATCTTTGACAGAGCAAAAAACCATGAAATAGGTGCTTGGTTGCATCAATGTATCCTTACATTGAGTCAGTTATTGCCTCTTGACGTATACGGTTGGACTACTGATGACTGTCCTGAAGGTTATTTTCGGGTAATGAGCGTAGAGCCTTGGTTAGTCACCTTTAAACTGGAAAATGATAAGCCAACTATGATTGCAGGACTGCACATTGCTACGTCACCTAAGAAGCTGATTCTAAAAACTTGTAATAAAGTTCTTGAAACTTCAAGATGGATGTTTCGTGAGGGTGATCAATATGTTATCTCTCTCTCGGAAGAGACTATAAACTCTGAAGAATCTGTATAACAACTGCGTTGCAGCGGAATTATAGGTGATTTCGATGCCTGGTCTAATCTCATTGCATCCGCTGAACGCAATCGTTAAGCACGATCGCTCCACAAATTAATCCAACACCACCTTTCACCTACCCTCTTGACCACTTCTGCGATTCCGGCAAACTCCACACTAGCAGGTAGGTGGGCAATGCCTATCATCTTTGGTTTGCAAGGTATTATGGAGGAGGCAAAGAGTAGAGTAGCGATCGCTTTCGAGGTTGGAGTTGGAATGGCGGTACAGCTTCCTACGTAGCTTTTGAGAACGGACAAAGCACGCTTTTTGTCCGACCTTTCGATGGTCGAACGTTTGGTTCTGTGACATCGAGTCAAGCAGTATCAGATAGAGACGTATTTCGGGGTTAGAGTTGGGATGGAAGTCGCGCCTCATACATAACCAACTAAACCTAAGCAACCTGTATGCGATCGCATCCGTACAGCTTCTAAGTCGGACTGAAGGTCTGGGGTACAATGAAGAAACTCCCAGCCCACTCTGTATGAGCGAAACGGTCTATATCGAGACCAGCATCTTAGGCTACCTTACTGCTCGACCCGGCAGAGATATTGTCGTAGTTGCCAATATTGAGATTACAAGGGAGTGGTGGGATACGCGCCGCAGCTACTTCCAACTCTACTCATCTCAAGCAGTCGTGAAAGAGACCTCCCAAGGAGATGCTGCGATCGCCTCTCAACGGCTAGAAATCCTTCGCGATTTTTCGCTCCTAGACTTGAACCAATCTGTACTTGATTTAGCAGAACAATTCTTGGGACGCAGTAACCTTCCCGCAAAAGCTGATGTTGACGCTGTTCATATTGCAGCCGCAACCGTTCACGGCATGGATTATCTGTTGACCTGGAACTGCAAGCACATCGCCAATGCTCAAATCCAGGGAAAGTTGGCAGAGATCAGCCTTGATTTTGGATACGAGTTGCCAATTCTTTGTACACCCTATGAACTTCTCGGAGGTTGATTATGTTTCAAGATGAGATTGTAGAAGAGATCCATAGAATTCGTGAAGAGTATTCTCGGTCATTCAATCATGACTTGAAAGCCATCTTTGCTGATTTACAAAAGCAGCAAGCGGAAAGCGGAAGAGAAGTTGTAACCCTGTCGCGAAAACGCGGTCTAACAACACGTTGGAGCGGACGAGCTAGAGATCTCGGTGAGGATGCAAAGGAGACTAGCCGCCGCTCAACTTAGCCGTTAAATGCACGATCGCTCTCTCCACAAGTCGTATTTCAGCTAAAGTAGGGTGGGCAGTGCCCACTCTATATACTTGCTTAAAGGATTTAGTGCGATCCTCGCTCAAGCCTTCTGACGTGTTTTAGACTATTGAAACAGGTTGGAAAACCGAATTTTTTGAATGCCTACGCTGTTGACCGTTGGTCCATACCGTTTCTTCCGTTACGCAGGCGATCGGGATGAGCCACCCCACGTACATGTTGAGCGTGATAAGGACGAAGCCAAGTTTTGGCTTGAACCCATACGCCTTCAAAGTAACAGAGGGTTTAGTCGCACAGAGATTAACCGCATTCAAAAACTTGTTGAAGAACATAAAGAGCAATTGCTAGTAGGCTGGAATGAATTCTTTAACGAATGAACTGCTTGAAATGCCCACAATTCAGCAAGTGACAGTCACAGACGACACGCTTTCTGTGGATTTATCTGATGGGCGCACTATATCTGTGCCAATAGCATGGTATCCTCGCCTGTTGCATGCCTCGATCGAAGAACGCAACGACTATCGCTTCATTGCTGGTGGCAACGGCATTCATTGGAATCAGCTAGACGAAGACATCAGCATCAAGAATCTGATTCTTGGGCAACCATCTGGCGAAAGTCAAAAATCGTTTCAGCGGTGGTTAAGTAGTCGAGTGGCGACGGTCTAATCGAGTCGCTGCACTGTAAGCTGAAAATCGGTCGGGTAAGTGGCAAAGGATATTTGCGTACGCTGAACACGACCGTTAAGCACGATCGCTCCACAAATTAACCCAACACCACCTTTCACTCACCCTCTTGACCGCTTCTGCAATTCCAGCAAACTCCACACCAGCTTTGAAAGTGCTGAAGCGATCGCCCTACAATGAGTGCAACAGAAACACGAGGCGCAGAATCAGATGAGTGCCAAAGAACAGTTGCTTAACGAGCTTGAACATGCACCCGACGCAATGCTTGAGGAAATCCTCGATTTTTGCCTTTTCCTCAAACAACGGCAGCAGCAAAAAATACCCAAACCTTCACCACCCTCTGAAGGTGGAATCGCCTCTCTGCTGGATCTGGTTGCCCAAATCCATGCCCAAGTGCCGCCTGAAGAATGGGAGAAATTACCCCGCGATTTGTCTATCAACCACGATCACTATCTCTACGGCTCCCCCAAAGTTGAGGAATGACCACCATTTTCGCAGATACAGGTTATTGGATTGCGCTTCTTGATCCACAAGACAACCTGCATCAAAAGGCTGCATCGCTAACAGCAGCATTAACAGCCAAAATTGTAACCAGTGAAATGGTTTTTACAGAAGTGCTTAACGCCTTCTCAAAGCGTGGGAATTTTCTAAAACAGTCCGCTGTCACTCTGATTCGAGGATCTGTTAGGAATCCAAATGTTGTTGTAGTTCCCCAAACCAGCGACCTCTTTCAAGCTGCTTTCGATCTCTATAGCCAACGCCTGGATCAATCATGGAGCCATACTGATTGCGCCTCATTTTGCATCATGCAGCAGCAGAACATTCAGGAAGCGCTTGCTTACGACCGCCATTTTGAACAAGCAGGTTTCATCGCCCTCCTGCGGTAACTCAAAACTTTCTACGCCCCTTCCTCACCGCAGCGGCCCCCCCAAAATGGTCTTCGCAATGCCGTCGATCGTTTCGGTGCCATCATCGTATTTCAGTTCTTCGTACCACTTTTGGGTTTTTTCCGGGTCTTTGCCGTGAATCATGTCGGCGCGTTTGCGGGCGCGGGTGATGATGTCGGCTACGCGGTCTTTGCGTTCGGCTTCGTAGCGCTTGAGGGCATCAGCGACACTAATGTTGGTGGTTGTCAGACAGGTAGCAAGGACATAGGCGGCTTCGATCGCCTGACTGCCGCCCTGTCCCAAATCGGGTGCGGTGCCGTGTCCCGAATCGCCTAGCAAGGCAACTCGCCCCTTGACCAGGGTTTGGAGGGGTTCAATATCGTGGATCAACACGCGATTGGTTTTCTCTGGCTCCAGGCGCTGGATTAAGGTTTGCACTGGGGTTGCCCAACCGGAGAAAAAGTGTTCTAAATCGGCGCGAATCTCGCCTGCTTCGTGGGCTTGCTCTTTGGGCATGGGCACATCAAAGAAGAAGTAGAACTGATCATCCGCGATCGGCATCAGCGAAGCGCGTTTGTGTTCACCCACATAGATAACCCAGCTTGTTTTGGGAGCCAGATCTTCACTGGCGGGTACCAGTCCATTCCAGTTGACGTAGCCAACGTAGCGGCGATCGAGGGGATGCCCCAGCACGTAGGGACGCAGAATTGAATGGGTGCCATCCGCAGCGACGAGTACATCGCCCGTTGTGGTTCTGCCATCCTCAAAAAAAGCCGTGACGCTATCTGCATCTTGCTCCACCCGGACACACTTTGCGCCTAATTGCACCTGTTCTTGCCCAAAGGCTTGTAGCAGCATGTGCTGAAGAGAGGCGCGTGCTACCGGATACGGTCGTTGTCCCACCCGTTCAATGAGGGGATAGAGGCTAAAGTCGTTGAGTTTTTCACCTGTACAACTGTAATACGCCATTCGATCCATGATGCCGCCAATGCTGGCAATGTCGTCTCCCAGGCCGAGGCGGTTCAGCACTTTTACCCCGTTTGACCAGAGGGAGATTGCCGCTCCTGCGGGACGCAATTCACTGACGCGATCGTAGATTTCGACCGTGTACCCCGCTTGCTGTAGGGCAATTCCAGTGGTTAAGCCGCCCATTCCGGCTCCAATCACAATGACTTTCAGGTGATTCATGATGCGCTCTCCAAATGACTGCCTTAGTGCTGCTAGATACACAATCAATTCAAATAATCTGAAGCTTTTGATACAAAATCCACCAACGGGACGATGCTGGTTGCTTTAATTACCCTTAAAATTGAAGCTGTTGGTTTCATCCAGTTGTCTTTAAGTGTGTTGATTTATTTAGGCGTGCTGATTTAAATGAAATCTTTCTTCACCCTACTATCTCAGCACACCATAACGTATGAGACAGCCACAAGGCTTACCATTAAGCACTCTAAGAGCTTTGCGACTTTAACCACACTACAAACAGGAGTATTTTTCCGTTAGGAGCATGATATGAATAATCAATGGCAGGCTTACAAAGAATTGGAACTTATTCCCGAATCGGCGATAGAACCGAAAGGAAGCCGGCTTCTTAATACATTATTGTTAAGCCAAATTTGGCGATCGCTGCTCAATGCCTTGACGCAGGAACATTTTCACGAGCAGCGACGAGAATATTTTGAGCGTTGTTGGGCGATCGATTATGCTGACCCCTACACCACGAAGCATATCGACCAGCTCAAAAAACTGTTAACTTTGATGGATTAAGATAGCGATGATTCGGGATCTGTAACCTGATCCAGGCTGCTTTCAGTCCCGATGCGTTCTAACACATACAGGATTAGCAGGCCAGCGAAGGTAGTGGCTGCTGCGATTAACCAGGTGCTATCGGCAATTATCTGGGGCTGATCCATTGCCCAGCCACCTAAAGCGGGGCCAATAAAGAACCCGATCGCCCAACTTTGCGAATTGACTCCAACATAGGCACCCCGTAGAGCAGGGGGAGCTAGTTCAGACACGATCGCAGCGACATAGGGTTTATGTAAGGTTGCGGCGATCGACATCGTGCAAAGTGCCGCAATGCCCCATCCCAATTGAGCCGTTGCCACAGTGCCCGTTGTCCACAGCAGCAAGAAGCCCACAGCCCACATCACCATCGACAGCATCAGCACGCGCACATGCTGAAACCCACTAAAGAAATGGGCGATCGGTAACTGTACGACCGTTCCCACACCGATGTAGCACCAGGTAAAGAGGTTGGCAACGTTGTCTACTGACGCATTGGGCGTGCGATCGAGGGGGATGAAGTTTGTGAAGTAGAGCGGTACGGTGCTGCTTACGATCGCAATGTAGGTTGTAAGCAAGGCGTTAGCCAAAAACAGAATCAGCAGTGCTTTATCTTTTAGCGCTACCATCATGCCTTGCACAGCAGTTTTTTCGGAGCCTACATCCGCCTGACGCGTTTCTGGCATAAAAAGCTGTGCGCCTAAAAATACCAGGAAAATCAGCCCACACCCAACAAACACCAACTGAGGCGTTTGGCTGACGCGCAGAAGCAGCAAGCCGCCTCCCAGCACACCAATGCCTGTCCCGATATTGTCTGCCACGGTCGCGATCGCAAACGCTTGCGATCGGTCTTCTGGTGCAGTCACATCCATCATGGCAGCATCGGCGGCCGTCCAATAAATGCCCACCCCAAATCCCAATAGCAAACAGGCAAAGAACAACAGTGGCAAACTGTTTGTGACCACCAGTAGAAAAGAGACGATCGCGCCCAGCACGATCGACACCAGCAGCGTTAGTTTGCGACCAAAGCGCGGTGTATCGGCGAGTGCGCCGCCTACAACGTGCCCTGCAACTTCTGCCAGCGAACCAATACCAATACTGAAGCCAACCGCTGTCGCTGATAGCCCTACCTGATTCACAAAGACCAGTGGGATGTAGAAATTTAGCAGCCCCGATCCGGTCTGACACAGCAGGCGACCGATCGCCAGCAGCCAAACACGATGATTGGAGAGTTGAAGTGCCGACAGCAATGGTTGCGTGGCAGCAGAAGTTGATTCATCTTCGTCCATTCGCGATCGCGTCCAATGTGATTGTAAGAAGTAGTTTGAAAGGGCGTAAAGAGGTTTGATGCAAATGATCCGTATAAGTCATCACATCGATCGATTGACCAAACGCTAAGCGAAAAAGCGAAAAACAGCGACCATCAAGCCATAGCCCACAAACACCAGTAAGGCACCAATCAGGTTTAGCTTTGGTTGCCGTTGCTGCGGTTTCAACCAGAAGTTAAGCAGCCAGGTCACAAACGGCATGACCGCCCAAGTCAACAGAGAGCAACTGACTAAATTGCTCACAAACATGTAATACGGTGGTGCCCAGGATTTCATAAAGCCCAACTTGGCAAACAGCAAGGTTTCCACCATTACCGTTGGATACAGCCCAAAGAGCACCGCAAAGTTTTGTTTCCAGGCAGGTGGGTTCGATCGCTTCCCATCCGCATCAAGGCGTTTAGAAAACCACGCTTCTAGCCCAGTCAAGCCATTCCCTACGTGATAACGGTACGCCCCAAAGCGACGTTTCCCTCGACTGATCAACGCGTGTCGCGTGTCCGAATCTAGCCACTGGCTTAAGGTCGCAGGGCTATCAAAATGAACCACGATATACCATCGCGCTTGTGCCCCCTGAATCGGCGGAAACACATCGGTGCGCACATGTCCGTCAAACTGGCTCACACCCGACTGGATCTCTGACTGCCATTTCCTAAACTCTGACTCTTGATCGCCAGAGATGCGGTCATACTCAATCACAATGCTGCTGGTCGCGATCGGCTCAACGGGTTGGGTCATAGGTTGGGAGGGAGCAAGACGGGTTCCAAGCTATTGCTAACCCTACTTTACAGGTCTATCAGCCGCTATAGGGCGCGTCATCAATTAAGCTCAAGAATCTTGAGCAGCCTTACCGCGCCCGTTCTCACAAACGAGGCTAGGGGCTAGAACCGTCGCTGTAAAGCATGTGTATGAGTCATTGATGACAGCCCCTAGCGTAAGGCAGGTATCCTGAGGAAAGTTCTGATAGGAAGCCATGCCTCTTAGCTCTCCCAAACCCATCCATAACCCTGCGGCACTGCAACGCATTCGCACGGTGAGCCATTTACTCGACAATGCCATCCCCATCCCCGGTACGCGCTTTCGGCTGGGGCTAGATCCGGTTCTGGGACTCTTGCCCGGTGCAGGCGATTTTCTCGGCGCGGCTCTTTCTGCCTACATCGTGATTGAAGCGGCTCGCTTTGGGCTACCACGGCAAGCCCTGACGCAAATGGTGACGAATCTAGTTCTGGATTCGATCGGCGGGTCGCTTCCAGTGGTGGGAGACGTGTTTGATGCCACCTGGAAAGCCAACAGTCGAAACCTGGCATTGCTAGAGGCTCACATTGCAACCCCAGAACCCAAAAAAGCAGCCGATCGTGGCTTCGTGGTGCTCATCATCTGCGCACTCGTGCTGCTTTTGGTGGGGATTGCCGTCATCGCCGCCTTTGTGGTTACGTGGCTGTGGAGGACACTGGCTGGTTAACCGCGAGAGGCGATCGTTCTGTGGCGAGGGACGGCTTGTGTAGCACCATCGTCGTGCTGCTATTGCACTCAAACCCAATGCGCTCGTAGAACGGCTGTTGATGCGTCGTCATCAGATAAATGCGTTCAACACGATTCATTTTGGGATGGCTCAACACGGCTTGCACTAGTTGTCGCCCTAAACCTAAGCCCTGGTAGTCGGGATGAATCACCACATCCCATATGGTGGCTCGGTAAACACCATCCGATGTGGCTCTGGCAAAGCCAATCATTAAATCATCATCCCAGGCCGTAATGACTGGATCGCTATTGGCGATCGCCAGGGCCAAATCTTCCACACGTCGATCGGCGGCCCAAAAAGCACCCACTTGAAAGAGGGCTTGAAGCTGGAGTAAATCAACCCGCTTCTGGTTACTAAACTGAATCCGACAACAGTCCATGCCAACACCAGACAGAACAACATTGGTTTCTTCTGCCTAATTTAACGTTACAAAGCGTTATATTGTCAGCCTACGAGGAACCTCATTGCACTTTTTTTCGACTCGTTCACCTGAAAGCTTGTCCGCTGCCAGCTAGAATACACACAGTAGTTGTAAGCCTTGCGTTTTGAGTGCTGCTGTCTTGTTTGCTGCCACACTCCAGAAGAGCGCTTATAGCTCAACCATTCCAGACTCTTTATGCCCTATCTCGATCGCCTACCTTCTCGTCACTCTCCTCACCGATCACTCATTGATCGCGGGCTTTGGCGTAAACGAGGGCGATCGCTGTTCGTCTTGCTGCTGCTGCTGTTGACCTGGAGCTTGTGCTTGGGATGGGGCTTGGCACAGGCGAAAGAACCGCGTGCGATCGAACCTGTCGCTCAACCGCAGCCAGCCACCAGTGCCCCTCAACCTACAACCATTGGCACCGTTGATGTCGTACCCAAGGGCTTGAAGCTGGGCCAAGAGCTTTATTTAGAAAACTGTGCGAGTTGCCATGTTGGAGTACCACCACAGGTGATGCCGACGGAAACGTGGCGGCAACTTATCCAGGATTCACAGCATTACGGTGCACAGATACAGCCGCTTGTGGAACCCAGTCTGCAAATTGTCTGGCAGTATGTCCGCGCCTTTTCTCGGCCCCAGGGCGCAGACGAAGACATTCCCTACAGAATTTATCAATCGCGCTACTTCAAGACACTGCATCCCAAAGTGACGCTACCAACGCGTGTTGGGCTTAACAGTTGTGTTTCTTGCCACCCAGGTGCAGGCAAGTATGATTTTCGTAGCCTGACCGCAGAATGGCAGAACGCGCCGTAGGAAAGGCTGAAGGCTAAAGCTAAAGCTAAATCGATTCAGCGTTTAGCTTTGGGCATTCTGCTTTCCCTCACCTTTAACTGCGGTGATAGGATGA
This sequence comes from Stenomitos rutilans, assembly GCF_059505485.1. Lineage (NCBI taxonomy): Bacteria > Bacillati > Cyanobacteriota > Cyanophyceae > Leptolyngbyales > Leptolyngbyaceae > Stenomitos > Stenomitos rutilans. Next base: position 39,578 of record NZ_JCACKR010000081.1, on the reverse strand, counting down.
AAGGACACCGCGTTGTGCTTCTCTCTGAGGGATTCAGCACTTTGAGCGCTAGAGACGATCGGATGCGTCTCAGCCAGGACGATCGCAGATATAGATTTCCCAGAGGCTCTTTAAACGAGGGTTCTAACGCTTCTTCTGTTGAAGAAGTAGGGAAATCGCAGCGCCAACCTTCAAAGGCGCATATTCTATGCACATCGTTTCGCACACTTCTAACACCAGGAACTAGATATTTTTCTGCCATGTTTAAGACTCTGCTGGGTGACCCCAACGCACGTAAACTCAAGAAGTACCAACCGCTTGTCACTGAGGTTGCTTTGCTAGAAGCGGAGATACAGCCGCTTTCTGACCAGGAACTTCAGGGTAAAACCATAGAGTTCAGGCAACGCCTTGAGAAGGGCGAAACCCTGGATGACCTGCTGCCTGAAGCCTTTGCGGTTGTGAGAGAAGCCGCACGACGCGTGTTGGGCATGCGCCACTTTGACGTTCAAGTATTGGGCGGCATCCTTTTGCACGACAACGAAGCAGGTCGCGTGAAAGGGCATCTTGCCGAAATGAAAACGGGAGAAGGGAAAACTCTGGTTTCAACGCTACCAGCCTATCTCAACGCGATCGAAGGTAAGGGCGTTCACGTCGTCACTGTCAACGATTATCTGGCACGGCGCGATGCCGAATGGATGGGACAAGTCCATCGCTTTTTGGGCCTGAGTGTGGGGCTGATTCAGCAGAGCATGACCGCCACCGATCGCCAGCGGAACTACGAATGCGACATTACCTACGCTACCAACAGCGAACTGGGGTTTGACTACCTGCGCGACAACATGGCGACCGCAATGGTTGACGTAGTGCAGCGTCCGTTTAACTACTGCATCATCGACGAAGTAGACTCCGTCCTCATTGATGAAGCCCGCACGCCGCTGATTATTTCTGGACAGGTAGAGCGGCCAAGTGAGAAGTACATGCGAGCCGCAGAAGTTGCTGCCGCGCTCATCCGTAAAGCCGACGAAGATGACCCAAATGGTCACTACGAAGTGGATGAAAAGCAGCGCAACGTGATTCTTGCCGATGAAGGGTTTATTGAATCAGAGCGACTGCTGGGCGTGACCGATCTATTTGACCCGCAAGACCCGTGGGCACACTACATTTTCAACGCCATCAAAGCAAAGGAACTGTTTATTGACGATGTGAACTACATTGTCCGCAATGATGAGATCGTAATTGTGGATGAGTTCACCGGACGGGTGATGCCCGGTCGTCGCTGGAGCGATGGATTGCATCAGGCGATCGAAGCCAAAGAGCGCGTCGAAATTCAGCCCGAAACCCAGACTTTAGCGACCATTACTTACCAAAACTTCTTCTTGCTCTACCCTAAGCTGGCGGGCATGACTGGCACCGCTAAGACGGAAGAAGCTGAGTTTGGCAAAATCTACAACCTGGAAGTCGCTACAGTGCCGACCAACCGTCCCACGGGACGGCGTGACCTGTCGGATGTGGTGTACAAAACGGAAGACGCGAAGTGGAACGCAATCGCCGAAGAATGCGCTCAGATGCATGAAGTGGGTCGCCCGGTACTGGTTGGTACGACCAGCGTTGAAAAATCGGAACTGCTCGCGCGGCTGCTGGGCGATCGCAACATTCCGCTGAACCTGCTGAATGCTAAACCAGAGAACGTTGAGCGAGAGTCAGAAATTATTGCGCAAGCCGGACGCAAAGGAGCGGTGACGATCGCCACGAACATGGCAGGGCGCGGTACTGACATCATTCTCGGTGGTAACGCCGACTACATGGCACGCCTGAAGGTGCGGGAATACTTCATGCCCCGCATTGTGCAACCCGAAGACGAAGATAGCTTTGGGGTGACGGATGTGCCCGCTGTAGCAAGCAGTCGCGGTGGCGGGCAAGGCTTTGTTCCCGGCAAGAAGGTGAAGTCTTGGAAAGCGTCGCCCCAAATTTATCCCACCCCGCTTTCTAAAGAAGCCGAACGCTTGCTCAAAGGTGCTGTTGATACTGCCGTACAGCAATACGGGGAGCGATCGCTGCCCGAACTTGAGGCTGAAGATCGGGTCGCGGTGGCCTCTGAAAAAGCGCCCACTGATGATCTGGTGATCCAAAAGCTGCGCGAGGTTTACAACCTCATTCGCAAAGAATACGAAGCGTTTACGACCCGCGAACACGATGAAGTCGTTCAGTTAGGTGGCTTGCATGTGATTGGGACAGAACGGCACGAATCGCGCCGCATTGATAACCAACTCCGTGGTCGAGCCGGACGGCAAGGTGACCCTGGTTCGACCAAGTTCTTCCTGAGTTTGCAAGACAACCTGCTGCGCATTTTTGGCGGCGATCGGGTCGCAGGCTTGATGAATGCCTTCCGTGTGGAAGAAGATATGCCGATCGAGTCAGGAATGCTCACGCGATCGCTGGAAGGTGCCCAGCGTAAGGTGGAAACCTACTACTACGACATCCGCAAACAGGTCTTTGAATACGATGAAGTGATGAATAATCAGCGTCGTGCCATTTACGCCGAGCGTCGCCGCGTTCTCGAAGGGCAAGACCTGAAAGAGCAGGTCATTAAGTATGCTGAGCGCACGATGGATGACATCGTTGAAGCCAAAGTAAACCCCGACCTGCCCCCTGAAGAATGGGATCTCAAGAGTCTGGTGAGCAAGGTGCAAGAATTTGTCTACCTGCTATCCGATTTGGAGCCGGACCACCTCGCGGATATGACGATCGGTGAAATTAAAACCTTCCTCCACGAGCAAGTTCGCATTGCCTATGACCTGAAGGAAGCTCAAATCGATCAGATTCAACCCGGTCTCATGCGTCAGGCAGAACGGTTTTTCATCCTTCAACGCATTGATACCCTCTGGCGCGAACACCTGCAACAGATGGATGCGTTGCGTGAATCGGTTGGGCTACGCGGCTACGGTCAGAAAGACCCACTGATTGAATACAAGAGCGAAGGGTACGAAATCTTCCTGGAAATGATGACAGAAATTCGCCGGGATGTTGTCTACTCCGTCTTCCAGTTCCAGCCACAGGTGCAACCCACCGCTGCGGTTCCTTCCGAGACAACTTAAGCGATCAAGCGTAAAGCCGCTAGAAGCCAGAAGCTCGCATTCAGGAGTCAGAAGGTTATCCAACTAACGCCTGAATGCTTGATTCAGCAAAGCTCAAAGGCATTAGCGATCGCCGCCTGCCACGTTTTGAGAGTCTCACCGTATAACTTGACAGATCTTCAGAGAGCTTCGCAGGCTTTGAGAATTGAAATCTGCTTTACCGTTTATGATCAAGTCCATCAGATGATAATCCAACTATTCAGAGTCACGCCCAAGCCGCCCTCGATCAATGTCTTCAAAGCAGCCGCAAGGAGTTGCCACACGTTTAGCCTAAAGGTTGCCAAAGCAAACGATGAAAGACGATCCATTAAGTGTAAGCATCCGGAACAATGAAATTGAACATATTCATGGGCTGAAAGCTGACGGCTTTAAGGACGTGTCAGATTACTGGAAGCGTCTACTTAGGACTTGTGGTCGATGAAGTCTCACTGATACAATTGCACCAGTTTGCCTTAGACAGTTATTCTCCAGCCCAAATGTTTGCAATCCTCCGATTGGGCGATTTGGTTAGGTGAAGTATCGCTCAACTGATTGCAGTAGTCTGACTACAGTAAAGTCGTACACTTAGCAAAACCTTAGCATCAGGTGCAATGATCAAACGTGACGGCACGCTTCTGAGACTCTGGCAAGTGAATTACTTTGTTTTCCAGGGCTTAGTCTGCTCAGAGCGTGGCTTCTCTAAGCATGGTGACGCTTTGCAAGGTTTGTTTATTTAGCATTAACCCTATGAATCTCGAAGGGACAAGCAAGAACCGCGATACTCCTCCTTTTCATGAGCCGATCGACCCACCTCGCAAAGGCGATTCTGATCATGATCCTCAACCACCCCGCAAAGGGTGGCGGCGCTTTCTTGTACCAGCGTTGATTAGTTTAGCGGTGTTGGGCGGCGTGGGTTGGGTGGTGTTCAACCGCATCATTTTACCGATTATCATTTTCAGCGGAATGAAGCCGCAGTTCACTCAGGTTGATTTAGCGAACCCTAAAGTCGCATCCATCGCCGATAGTTCAGACTATGCAGCCAATTTAGACTCGCGGCAATCTGTGACGCTACAACCGCGCGTTTCTGGTCAGGTTTCAGCCATTTATGTAAAGGCGGGTGAGCGGGTAGAGGCAGGAGCACCCATTGTGCAAATTGATGCCGAGCAACAGCGGGCACAGGTTGCCAGCCGGGGTGCGGCAGTAGAATCTGCGGCGGCTGATATTTCGGTCGCTCAATCAGATGTGGCAAGCGCCAGAGAGACCTTGCGATCGCTCCAGGCAAAGCGGACGGCCAATCAGTCTGACGTACAGTTCAATGAGGGTGAATACAAGCGCTACCAGGATTTGTATGCCCAGGGAGCCAGCAGTAAGCAGGTGTTGGATCAGAAATTAAATGCGGTGCAAACGGCACGCGCTATTCTCCGGCAAACAGAGGCTGATATGCAGGCCCAACAAGGAACCATTGCACGATCGCAGGCAACGGTTGCCAAAAATCAGCGCACCCTGCAACAGGCGGAGGCTAATGTTTCGGAAGGGGAGGCTGCGCTTCAGTACTACACCATCAAAGCGCCCTTTGCGGGGGTAGTTGGCAACATTCCGATTAAGGTCGGCGATTTTGTGGATAACACGAGCCAAATGCTGCGCATCACCCAGAACGATCGCTTAGAAGTGCAAATGCAAATTCCTCTCGATAGAACGGGGGCGCTACGGTTAGGTTTGCCCGTGCAGCTATTGAATGAGCAAGGTAAGGTGATCCAAACAGGCAGGCTTTCTTTCATTGCGCCAGATGTGGACTCGTCTACCCAGTCTGTGCAGGCAAAAGCCGTGTTTAATAATCCTGGGAACCAGTTGCGTACCTCTCAATTTGCCCGTGTTCGAGTGATTTGGGCCACAAAGCCGGGGGTGCTGGTACCCATAACTGCCATCTCACGTCTGGGCGGCAGGGATTTTGTCTTTGTTGCTACAACCTACAACGCTTCAGGCTGTAAAGCCCCGGCAGCAGGTCAGGGTGCGCCGCCACCCAAAGATGTTGCCCCTGACCAGCTGGTAACCGTGCAAAAAGCCGTCAAGCTCGGCAGGATTGTCGACAACAATCAGGAGGTGCAGACAGGACTCAGCGGCAGCGATCGCATTGCAACCTCTGGAATCCTTAACCTGCAAAACTGTCTACTAATTCAACAGGCAGCGCCACCCCCCAAATAAGCACCCTCTCATAAACCTGAATTGGACTGTTGGTCGATCGTCCGCCGTCCATTGCTTATGACCACTGACAGCGGGCAGTTCTTTCACGGCACCTGTGCTTTATGATTCTCTCCATCTCCAACTTTTTTATTCAGCGCCCAATCTTTGCGACGGTTTGTTCAATTGTGGTGACGCTGCTAGGGATTGCGTGTATCCCCACCTTGCCGATCGCCCAATATCCTGACATTGCACCACCGCAGGTCACGGTGACATCCAACTACATTGGCGCGAGTGCGGAAACGGTGGAATCAACCGTGACCAATCTTTTGGAACGAGAGCTAAATGGCATCAACGACGTGCGCTATATCAAATCGACCAGCGCCAATGATGGTTCCAGCAGCATTAACCTGACGTTTGAGCTGGGGCGCGATCAGGATCTGGCAGCGGTAGACGTGCAGAACAAGGTATCCACGGTGCAATCGCGTTTGCCGGGGCCTGTGACGCAGACGGGCGTGCAGGTAACAAAGGCAAACAGTAATTTCTTGTTGGCAGTCGGTCTATATTCCGATCGTGATGAAAAAACGAGACAGGATGTTTACGACAGTACCTACCTCAGTAACTATGCCGACTTGTACGTGGCAGATGCGCTGAAGCGGATCAAAGGGGTTGGTGGCGTACAAACCTTCGGCGAACGCAAATACGCCATGCGGCTTTGGGTTGACCCCGAACGCCTGGCCAGTCGTGGATTAACCCCGCAAGATGTCGTCACAGCGCTGCAACAGCAGAACCTTCAGGTGGGTGCGGGACAAATCGGGCAACCTCCTGTCAATGACGGGCAGCAGTATCAATACGCTGTGACGGCGCAAGGGCGGCTCAAAAATGCGGAAGAGTTCAACGATCTGGTCGTTAAAACGACGCAAACTGGTACGTTAGTTAAGCTGCGAGACGTGGGTCGCGCTGAGCTAGGGGCTGAAAACTATGGATCACTCTTGCGTTTTACACCCAGCGATCGCATTACCCATCAAGGGATTGGGCTAGGCATTACGCAACAGTTTGGCAGCAACGCGCTGGATACAGCCCACGACGTGAAGGAGGAAATGAAGAAACTGGCAGAAAGCTTTCCGCCGGGAATGCGCTATGCCGTTGCGTTTGATACGACAACCTTTATTGAAGCGGGTGCAGAGGAAGTCATCTTCTCACTGGCTCTGGCGATCGCCCTGGTTGTCCTCATTATCTTTCTCTTTTTGCAGAATTGGCGATCAGCGCTAATTGCCTCGATTGCTATTCCAGTCGCGCTGCTGGGCACCTTCATCTTTGTGAAGCTGCTGGGCTTTTCGATTAATACTCTTACCCTGTTTGGCTTAACCTTAGCAACAGGTTTGGTGGTAGACGATGCCATTGTGGTGGTAGAGGATATTACCCGACGGATTCAAGAAGATGGGATGCGACCCTTAGAGGCCGCGATCGCGTCTATGAATGCACTCATCGGTGCGGTGGTTGCCACCTCCATTGTGCTCGTGACCGTGTTTGTGCCTGTTGCCTTTTTCCCTGGCACTACAGGGCAGCTTTACAAGCAGTTTGCTCTGACGATCGCCTTTTCCATTGTTGTTTCCACCTTTAACGCCATTACCCTCACACCCACCCTATCAGCACTGCTGCTGCGCCGGGGACAGGTGCCCAACAACTGGTTTTTCAACCGCATTAACATCGCAATTGACAAAACCCGACAGAGTTACGGTCATACCCTTGGAAGCTTGACACGCCGCAAAGGATTGGTAGTTGGGCTGTTCGCCGCTGCTTTGGGGCTAACCTACTGGGTTTACACGATCGTGCCGGGCGGGTTTCTACCAGAAGAAGATCAGGGGTATTTCATTACGATCGTCCAGGCACCAGAGGGCGTTTCGCTCAACTACACGCGCGGTGTGCTGGAGCAAGCCGAAGAGATTCTGAAGCAGCAGCCAGAAATTGAAAACATTTTTGCGGTCGGCGGCTTTAGTTTTAGTGGCTCAACCCCCAACAACGGCCTCATCTTCACCACACTCAAGCCCTGGGGAGAACGCAAAAAGGCTGAACAGTCGGTCAAATCTATTATTGGGGGCTTCTTTCCAAAGCCGTCCGGTCTTTTCCCTCAGATGCTGGGCATTAAAGAAGCCACGGTCATTCCTGTATCTCCCCCCGCGCTACAGGGCGTGGGCAACTTTGGAGGCTTCGATTTTCAATTGCAAGATCGTACAGGTCTGGGCTTTGATGTCATTGGTGAAAATCTCAATAAGTTGCTGGGTCGTGCTGCCACGTATCCATCGCCCAATAACCCTCAAGTGACGGGCTTGCGTCCAACGTTTAATGCAAATACGCCACAAATTTCGGTGGAGGTCGATCGCACGCGGGCCAATCAACTCCAGGTGCCATTGCAAGATATTTTCAACACGCTGCAAACGTCACTAGGTTCAACCTATGTGAATGATTTCAACCAGTTTGAACGCACTTATCGCGTCTATGTGCAGGCCGATCAACAGTTTCGCTCTAATCCAGAAGACATTAAGCGGCTGTATGTGCGATCGCAAACGGGTCGGATGATTCCCCTCAGTAACCTGATCACGGTTAAGCAGACGATTGGGCCTTCGATCATTACCCACTACAACCTGTTTCGCTCCGTTGAAATCACAGGTGCGGCGGCACCGGGTGTTAGTTCTGGTCAAGCCTTGAAAGCAATGGAAGCAGCGGCCCAAGAAACCCTGCCTAGAGGCTTTGGCTATGAATGGTCTGGGTTATCGCTGGAGGAGATTCAGGCGGGTGGTAGTGCGGTCTTCATCTTCGCGCTGGGGATTATCTTTGTCTATCTCACGCTAGCGGCGCAGTATGAAAGCTACGTCGATCCACTGATCATTCTGCTGACCGTACCATTGGCGATTCTCGGTGCGCTGATTGCGCTCTTGCTGCGAGGCACGGCAAACGATGTTTATACCCAGATTGGCTTTGTCATGCTGATTGGGATGGCAAGCAAGAACGGGATTCTGATTGTAGAATTTGCAAACCAGCTTCACGAGCAGGGGTGGAGCATCGTCAAAGCGGCTCTAGAGGCATCGCAAGAACGGTTACGCCCTATTTTGATGACCGCGATCGCGACGATCGTGGGGGCCATTCCCCTCTTTGTAGCAACGGGTGCAGGGGCCGCAGCTCGTCAATCGCTAGGCACGGCGATCGTCGGCGGGATGTGCGTTGCAACAGTTCTCAGTCTGTTTGTTGTGCCCATTCTGTACATTGTTATCAAAACGGCAGAAGTGCGCTATCGACGTGGCCCTTACAAGCCTGCGCTTGCTGATGCACCCGATACAGACCCCGATGGCAAAACGCGGACGAGCCAAGAAGTGACATCGAATCGTTGACTACCAACTTTTGATCCACGAGAGGCTTCAGAATAACGTCAGCACGGAGTTAGAAGCCAGGAGCAGTATGCATTCTGACTCCTGACTTCCCAAGCGTGCCGTGTGTTGCTTTTGAAAACCAAAGTGGTATTTGTGGCTAAGTAAAGACATCGCAAAGCTAAAGACCGTGTAGTGACGTTGAACGCAAAGCTATCTTGAAGTTGAGCGTCAAAATCCTGATGGCGATCGCTTTTTCTGTAGAAAGGAGAGGCAGCCTGAAACAGGTGCAGGGGTAACCCTTTGAAGACACCCACTATTGCCGCACCTGTCAACGCTGCACGGTTAATTGCGTTCATGAGTGCAAAATGATTGACAAACAGAATTTTCTTCAGGCAAGCTGCCTATTGCAGGAACGTCTTCCTGTTGCGAAGATTCTCACACTCACGGTTTTATCTGCGCTGGTGCCAACCGCCTCGATCGTGCTCGTTTCTGTCGATCAGGCAAGCGCACAAACACCAACCTGCAACTCATCGTATAGTCCTGGTACCATCCAGCAGCGCACAAAAGTTGGCTTACTGGATAGCAGAGTTGGCCCGATTAAGCTGGTCAATAACACCGCCACCGCCACCATTATTTCGCTCTACCATCCCGACGCGCCAAAGCGCATCTTTAAGTATTGGTACGCTGAACCAGGACAAAGTTATCTGCTGGGTACCGATAGCTATAGTAGTGATTGGGGTATTCAGGTCGATGAAGGGCCTATTTGCATTGTGGGACGGGTTGCTACCTGGGATGGGCATACGTTTACCACCTTTCCCAGTCGCTTATACATCGCGGATGTCCCTTCGACAGCAGAGACCTCTTTGACGGTAGATGCACCCATGACACAAGGACAACCGATGGTGCAATCGGCACCTCTGCAAACGCCTGAAACCTATGAGGCGATCGCCACTAAACAGATTGCTAAAGGAGAAATCCGCAGTGGTCTGATTTCGTTGCTGCGAGCGGCTGACCTCTATCGAACCAGCGGACACCTGAAGGAAGAGCGGCGGGTGCGCGATCGCATTCAAGCGATTCGCAATACCGATAATACCTCCGTTTCAAATACCTCCAAACGATAAAAAGTAGAAATAGTCGTATGGGCTGAACCTTAATGGCAGTACTGCTCCACGCAACGAGCAAAGATTTCCACACCCATACCCAGGGCTGTTTCGTCAAAGTTGAAGCGGGGATGGTGGTGTGGATACGCCAGGTCTTTGTCGGCGTTGGCAGAACCGAGGAAAAAATAGCAACCGGGCACTTCTTGAAGGAAAAAGGACATGTCTTCGCCGCCCATTGTTTGGCATTGGGGCACTATGCCAATCGGGGATTCGATGACGGTTTCGGCGACTGATCGCACCAGGTTTGCCATCCGTTCATCATTAATGACGGGTGGATAGAGGCTGTAATACTCCAGCTTGTAGTCAGCGCCGTAGCTCTGGCAGATACCACTCACCACTTGTTTGATGCGTTGCTCAAAGTAGCCATCAAATTGAGGATTGAAGTACCGCACGGTGCCACTCATCTGAGCCGTTGCTGCAATGACGTTGTGTGCTGTACCCGCATTGAATTTGCCCACTGTAACCACAGCAGATTCTAGCGGATCGACGTTGCGTGCCACGATCGTCTGTAGCGCCGTCACCACTTGAGAGGCCACCACAATGGAGTCGATCGTCTGTTGCGGAATCGCGCCATGACCGCCCTTGCCCAAAATAGTGCAGTTAAAAAGTTCTACAGCCGCCATGAGCGCACCACTTCGCACCCCAACCATGCCCAGCGGCAGATTGTTCCACAGGTGTAGCCCGACGATAGCATCCACATCTGGATGATTGAGAACCCCTGCCTCAATCATCGGTTTCGCGCCGCCGGGGCCTTCTTCAGCAGGCTGGAAGATGATTTTGACGGTGCCTGCAAAGTCTCTGTGCTGAGAGAGGTAGTAGGCCGTGCCGAGGGCGATCGTCACGTGACCATCGTGGCCGCAAGCGTGCATCATGCCATCGTGCTGAGATTTATAGGGCACATCGTTTTCTTCCTGAATGGGTAAGGCATCCATATCCGCACGAATACCCAGAACAGCACCGGGACGATCGCCCTGAATCACCGCTACAACGCCCGTTTGCGCGATGCCTGTCTGGTGTTCAATGCCCCATGCTTCTAGCTTCTGCGCAATAAAGGCAGCCGTGAGTTGCTCTCGAAACCCCAGTTCTGGTTTTTGGTGCAGTTGCCGTCGCCATGCCACTAGGTCTGGCTGCAATGCCTGGATCGCTGCACGGATACGAGTTGTATCGACAGGATGGGGGGACAGGGAAATCGAAACCATAGTGTTCACTGTGCCTCTCAATAAAACCCTGGGCATCCTGAAAGGGACTACCGCTTGCAATATGTCTACTTTAGCGACTTTGCGCCAGTGCTTTGGCTTGCGATTTTGATCTTTCTATGACACGACCTTCACAATCGCCCGATTCGTCACCTTGCCTGATTCGTCCTGCTCAAGCGTGCGATCGCAAAGCCATTGAGCGGCTCGTGCGTCAGTTTCATCAGTCGCTGCAAATCTCTCAGATCAAGTGGATCAAGCAGCTTCCGCATGAAGTCTTGTGGGCGACGCGCTTGGAGTTGGGGCACTGATGGTTGTGCTGGCGCTACACAGGTCTTACTCACAGGTCTTTGGTCTATCGCTCTTCCTCAGCCTGCTGATACTGCAAGCTAATCAGTATACGCTTGGAGCTTTAACAAATTTTTGGGTCGCAGAATGTGACGGCAAGGTCATCGGTTGCGTCAAGCTGTTTTGCTATCACACTCACTCTGAGGCGTATTTAGTTTGTGTCGATTCGGCATGGCGTGGGCAAGAGGTTGGATCACACTTAGTGCAGCGGTTAACCGACGAAGCCACCTTACCCCTTTATCTAGCAAGCCAACCACATCGGCTGCAATTCTATACGCGGTTAAGCTTTGTGCCACTGCCGCCCGATGCGGTACCAATGATGATGCGGAACTGCTTAGGGATCGATCGCTTTTATGGCTACGGTATTGTAGCGATGGTGTTTAGGTGATCGCAGCAGCGTGAAGGATAAGGGATGAAGGATGAAGAGTTTTGAGTTGGAAGAGAGGTGAGAGATGTAAGAGGTTTGAGTTTCCCCAACTCTCCACTCCCATTCCCTTGCTTCCCCTGCTCCCTCTGCCCCCTCCGCTTCCCCTGCCCCCTCTGCTTCCCCTACTTCCAACTCCCTACTCTCCACCCTCTGCTCTCTGCCTTCTTCTACCCCACCAAACGCAAGTTTACCAGCGGCAGTAAGCATTCTAAGTCCAGGTTGGCGGCAGCTTGAGCGAGTTCGTTCAAATCTGAAGGGTCTGACAAGTGGGGAATGAGTCCCAGAATGGGAATGTTGGTGAGCGATCGAATCAAATCAGCGGGTGCCCAATCCGCGATTTCTTGCTCTGTGCAGGGCTGTACACAGTTCAGGACAATGCCTTTGAGGTGAACGCGGGTCTGACGGGCAAGGGCAACATTGGCAACGGTTTGACCGATCGCGCCCAATTTTACAGGCACAACGAGAACGGCTGGTAGGTGCCAATCCCACGCGAGATCGGCCACGGTTGTTTCATAGGTGATGGGAGAACCGAGTCCACCCAAGGCTTCTACCAGCATCCAGTCGTATTGCTGGCGCATGGCTTCAAAGGCTTGCCACAGTTTATCTAACTCTACCCGACGACCTTCACGGGTAGCGGCTAAGGGGGGGGCCAGGGGTGCCGCAAAGTGCAGCGGTGTGACTTCATCTTCAGCCAGGTTAAACAGGCGGCTGTAGAGCGCTCGATCGCTCCCAGTTTGCGCTCCATCCAGGCTACTTCCACCCGTTTGAATGGGTTTTAAAATGCCTAATGTTTGTGTCACACAATAAGTTTTCCAGTAAGCGGCTAGCGCTGTCGTGAGGACTGTTTTACCCGCGTCGGTATCTGTTCCAGTAATAAGTAGAGCGTTCAAGAGAGTTAGGAGTAGTTGGTTGTTAGTTGTTGAGTGTAGTGATTCGGAATATTAACCGAACTTTGCTTTTGAACCAGAAATGTTTGAGAATCACGTCGCAGGCTAACCTGGTGAGTCATTGTATCTAACCACTAAAAACTAACAATCAACAACTATTGTCTAATTTCGCACGCTGATATCTAGGCTGAACGTGGTGTCTTGGGTCGCAATCACGTCAATTTGATAGGTACCGCTCAAAGGTAGTTGATCTTCCCATGATAAGACGTTGGTTGCAGCCTGAATTGGTTGTCCATCAGGAGCCGTAATGTTGAGTGTTACTGTACCATCACGCACGGCCGCTTTGAAGATCTGCCCTTCGGTCGCTCTCACTAGATAGCGGTGAATCAGCAATGGATTGGCGCGATCGCCTACGGTTGTTGACGTTTGCCCCGCTTCAAACCTGACGCGATGCGGTTCCACAGTTGGCGTTGATGGTGATGGGCTAGGTGGAGGCGTTGTTTGGGTTGGGGTTGGGCTAGGTGCTACTGCACTTCTCAAGCTAACATCCAGTCGATAGTCGCTCTTGTCCAGGCCTTTGACGGGGCTGAGTTGAATGTAGTAGCTGCCTGTGTAAGGTAACGTTCCTTGCCAAAGCGACACGCGATTCGATTGTCCTGGAAGCGGTTGTCGATCGGGTCCCAGCATCGACATCAAGACCCCTTCACCCGAAATTACCGCGTTTAATTGTTGTCCCTGCACGCCAGCCAGAGTATAGTTTACGGTTTCGTTTGATCGCAACGAGCCAGTCTTCGTGACCTTCGTATCCGGGTTGATAGCTAGATCCTGGCTGTAAGTGATGGGGGTATTGGTTGGTTTCGGCGTCGGGGTGAGCGAAACAGTGGGAGATGGGCTGAATGAGGTAGTGATTGTGGGTGTAGGAGTCGGTGTGGGCTGATTGTTCAGCACAGCACGTACCACAGCCCAGGTGCCAACACCAGTCAATACCACCAGCCCCAGCCCGATCGCAATCACGGCTAACGGATCATCCCAAACCGAGCTGCGAGCCGCTGGCACGACTGGGGCAGATCGATTCGGGCTGGTCGTGACTGGTAGCGGATCGGGTTGTCGCCCGACTGCCATCGTTGCCATTTGAGAGACATCGGATGTCGGCGGTGGCACCGTTTGAACAGGGGGCGGCTGATAGGGAGGCTGGGTGTAAGTAGCGGGAATAGGAGACTGAAGCGCTTGCACCACTTCGGCAACCGACTGAAAGCGATCGCCCGGACGATAGCTCAGCATTTTGTTCAATACCTGGGCGAAACCGGGGCTGACCGTTACCCATCGCTGCCAGTACCAGGTCAACGTGGTATCATCAAACAACGTCTGTGGTTCTCGCCCAGTGAGCAACACGACGGCTGTCACTGCCAGCGAATAGAGGTCACTGCTAGGATAGGCACGTCCCGATTGCATTTGTTCGCTTGGCGCAAACCCAGGCTTACCAACCGTCGTGTTTTGCGCCGTCAGATTTGGCGATTGAAACCGCGTTGCCAATTCTTTCACGACACCAAAATCAATCAAGACGGGCTTTCCATCTTGCTGCCGCAGCATAATATTGTCTGGTGCAATATCACGGTGAATGATGCCCTTACTATGAATGTGTGCCAGCACAGGCAACAACTGTCGAATGAGCTGCAACACCTCTGCTTCCGAAAAGGCCAGCCCTTGCACCTGGCGTTGTTCCAGCAACGCCCGATAGGTTTGTCCTTCCACATAATCCTGCACTAAAAACAGGCGCTGATCTTCCTCAAACGTCGCCCGGAACTGGGGAATCTGCGGATGCTGAATCTGGTACAAGGTCTGTGCCTCCCGCTGAAAGAGCTCTTTCGATTTATCCAGCGCATAAGCTCCACCCTGGGCGGGAATTAGTTCTTTGAGTGCGCAGCGTTCGTTAAAGCGTCCCTGGTCCTCTGCCAGGTAAGTGCGACCGAACCCTCCCTGCCCCAAAACACTAAGGATACGGTAACGGTTCTGCAAGGTAGAGCTAGCGGGAATCGGTGGTCGCATAGGAAAGAAATGACTAACTGGATAACGGGCGCAAATGGTTGGGAATGAAGCTTGGGGGATGGATGGCGGAGAAAGGATTGAAGACGGCTTTAAAACCTTGGTTTTCTGATTTGTCTGATCCCGCTCCCTCAGTCTCTCTTATTCTGACAGAGGGGCGGCGATTCATTTGAGATGAAGATAGAGAAGCGCTTTTAGCGAGCCAACTTCGTGGAAAGCAAGCTACAGCAGTCAGCCGTCTGCTTTCAGCCTTCTTTCACTACCCGCCTAATTTTGCCTTCACCAGATCCTGCACTTTTTTGCCGTCTGCTTTGCCTTTAAGCTGCTGCATGGCTGATCCCATCACTTTACCCATGTCCTTGGCAGAGGTGGCACCGACTTGCGCCATAATTTGGTCGATCGCAGCCCCAATTTCCTCATCTGAGAGTTGCCTGGGTAGATACTCTTCTAAGATGGCTAATTCCTGAGCTTCTTGATCGGCTAAATCGGAGCGGTTGGCCTGCTGGTATTGAGTGATCGAATCGCGTCGCTGCTTTGCAAGTTGCACCAAGAGTTCAATTTCTTGGGCTTCCGTTAACTCTTCTTGACCAGAAGCACGCACGCTTGATTCTTTCTCCAGGATGAGCTTTTTGATGCTACGAACGGTTTCCAGCCGAATTTTATCTTTCGCTTTCATCGCCGTTTTAATCTCTTCACTAACGCGATCCTTTAAACTCATGGCCTTAAATCCTCGACGCTTAATCTACTTACATTAACTATTTTGCTTGTATGACCCATGTTGTTAAAGGCGGTTGACAATTGAGTTGCTTTTAGGAGAACAGCCACACCCATTTAAGCGCATTAAGTTTTGACCAGAGGGGTGCTTTGTGGGGGTGAAGGCGATCGACCCTGGTAAAAGGGATGCTTGAATTGAATAAAATTGTAATAGTGGTTTCTGTAGATTCACTGATTTGTTTTTTAAGGATCAAAGGAGAATAAGAAGCGAAGGGTACGGTAATCCTGCTAGCAGTTTCTGGCTTAGCAGGCCGTTCCATAGCTTTCAAAAGCTTTCGGTGCGATCGGGCGAATACTTCTCAGTACCCGGTTTTTAACGGAGCCTTGAGAAGCGCCGTGGCAGGTCGTATGTAATCGTTCTCAAGGGTATATCCTGAGGAATGTTTTTGAATCTGAATGGTAATATTGCGATGACTACGTTCGAGGGCACACCGTGATCCGCTCTGCAACTCTTACACCTCAAGCAAGCCTGCCGTCTTTAAGTGACCACAATCGGTTACGGCTGCTCTCTGGTTCAGCCAATATGCCACTGTCTCGGGAAGTAGCGCGCTACCTGGGCATGGATCTTAGCCCGATGGTACGGAAGCGGTTTGCTGATGGTGAGCTTTACATTCAAATTCAAGAGTCCATCCGGGGCTGCGATGTTTATTTGCTCCAGCCCACCTGTCGTCCAGTCAACGACAACATGATGGAGTTGCTGATTATGATTGATGCCTGCCGACGGGCTTCTGCACGACAGATTACAGCCGTCATGCCTTACTACGGCTACGCCAGAGCAGACCGCAAAACGGCAGGGCGAGAATCCATTAGCGCCAAACTGGTAGCAAACTTGATTACGCAGGCAGGTGCACATCGAGTGTTGGCGATGGATCTGCACTCAGCACAGATTCAGGGCTATTTCGATATTCCGCTGGATCATGTGTATGGCTCGCCAACGTTGATTGACTACCTTTCTAGCAAGCAGTTGTCTGACCTGGTTGTCGTTTCGCCTGATGTCGGCGGTGTGGCGCGGGCAAGGGCGTTTGCAAAGAAGCTGCATGATGCACCACTAGCCATTATTGACAAACGGCGGCAGGCGCATAACGTGGCAGAAGTCATGAATTTGATTGGCGATGTCTCTGGCAAAACGGCAGTGCTGGTCGATGACATGATCGACACCGCAGGCACGATTATTGAAGGAGCACGGTTGTTGAAGCAGGAAGGGGCGCGTCAGGTGTATGCTTGCGCCACCCATGCAGTCTTCTCGCCCCCGGCGATCGAGCGTCTCTCCAGCGGTTTGTTTGAAGAAGTGATCGTGACCAATACAATTCCCATTCCTGAGGGCGATCGGTTTCCACAGTTGACGGTGCTTTCGGTTGCCAACCTGCTGGGTGAAACGATTTGGCGCATCCATGAAGACACCTCTGTAAGCAGTATGTTTCGTTAATCGTGGTCAAAATTTAATATCCTGACACCCAGAACGGCAGTATAGTCTGACTCAGTTTTGTGTACAGATGGGATGCTGCGGATGTCAAAGCGGATGTCAAAAGGCGTTAATCTGCCGTTGTGCTTCGGCTTGCTGGTTGGTTCTGCATTGGTGGTTTCACGGGTTGCAGCACAGGATGCAGAAACGGCACAACTCGCTCAAACCCGATCGGAAGAGCAAGTTTCTGCGTGGCTAGAGCGACACCGCGATCGTCCACCTGTTGTTCGGGCCTTTGTGCAACGCATGCCAAAAGGTGGCGACATTCACACCCATTTGAGCGGAGCAGTCTACGCCGAACACTATCTAGCGTGGGGAGCAGCGGACGGCTACTGTGTAGATGCTGTCGCCATTAAACTGGTGCTGCCGCAAGATTGCAGCAAAACTCCAAACGCTTTCCCAGCAACGGAACTTTTTAAGCGCAGTGGCATTTACAATGCGTTGATCGATCGGTGGTCGCTGCGAAATTCATTGTTTACTGGAAAATCAGGGCACGACCAGTTTTTTCAGGCATTCGATGGCTTTGATTTAATTTCTTCCTCCCCGACCCGAAAAGGCGACATGGTAGCCGAAGTGGCAAAGCGTGCGGCATCCCAGCATGTGTCGTATTTGGAACTGTTGTTAACCACCCAGGGCAGCGCGATGCAACAGTTGGCGCGATCGATCGGGTGGAATCCCAACAATTTTGCGGAGCAGCGTCGTCAACTGCTGGCAAAGGGACTGATGTCGATCGTGGCGGATGGCAAGCAAGAACTGGATCGAATCGAGCGCCAAACGGCAACTGCCCTGAAATGTGGCACAGTGAAAGCGCAAGCTGGATGCAATGTTACAATCCGCTTTTTGCAGCAAACCACGCGACTGAAAGCACCGAACGAGGTTTTTGCTCAATTTGTTTATGCGTTTGAATTAGCCAAGACCGATCGCCGAGTAGTGGGCATTAACTTAGTCGCACCAGAAGACCATCCCATTGCGTTGCGCGACTACACCTTGCAAATGGAAATGCTGCAATTTCTGCACCGTCAATTCCCGGAGGTGAAGGTATCACTTCATGCCGGAGAATTAACCCTGAGACTGGTGCCGCTGGAGGATTTGCGCTTCCACATCCGCCAAGCAGTGGAACTGGCTCAAGCCGATCGCATTGGACACGGTGTGGATCTTCTCTATGAAGATGATCCCTTTGCCTTGATGGAACGCATGCGACAACGGGAGGTACTGGTGGAAATCTGCCTTTCTAGCAATGAAACCATTTTGAATGTGCAAGGGCAGAATCATCCCTTTCTAACCTATTGGGCGGCGGGTGTGCCCGTGACGCTAGCCTCTGATGATGAAGGCATTGCTCGTGTGGATTTGAGCCACGAATACCAGCTCGCCACGCTTCGGTACGGCTTGAAGTATGGAGACCTCAAGCGACTGGCTCGAAATAGCCTGGAGTACAGCTTTTTGGCAGGGCAGAGCCTCTGGCAATCCTCTAAGTTTGAGACGATGCAAACCGCTTGTGCAGACGATCGCCCCGGTTCTATTTCCCCATCGAAAGGCTGTGCGGCCTTGCTTCAAGGGAGCGATCGCGCCCGTGCTCAATGGCAACTGGAAGCTGACTTTGCTGAATTTGAAGCACTGCCCTGGCTGCACTAATACCAAGTCCTTTTGAAGATACACAGAATTGTAGGTTGGGTAGAACAGCGTGAAACCCAACAATGACCGAATCCTGTTGGGTTTCGTTAGACTCAACCCAACCTACCGTTTGTCTGCAAGTTATGTAGAATTAGTGTAAAGCTGTTGTCGTGAACAAGGTCTAGAAACTCCAAGCAACACTCATTCATCGTCGTGAGCAAAGCGATTGTAGAGATAATCCAGGATGTAGTTTCGGAGTTTATAGAATTCAGGATCTTCCATAATGCGATCGCGATCGCGGGGTCGTGGAAACGGAATCTCTAAAATTTCGCCAATCTTTGCCGCTGGGCCATTGGTCATCATCACAAGGCGATCAGCGAGAAAGAGCGCTTCATCGATGTCATGGGTAATCATCAAGACGGTACAGCGATGATCATTCCAGATTTTCAACAGTTCAACCTGCAATTCCTCTTTGGTAATTGCATCCAAAGCACCAAACGGTTCATCAAGAATCAAGACTTCTGGGCGAATTGCCAGAGCACGGGCGATCGACACCCGTTGACGCATCCCGCCCGAAAGTTGACCCGGTTGCTTGTGCGCAGCTTCTGTTAGCCCAACCATCGCCAAATGTTCCCGAACAATCTGCTTCTTTTCAGCTTCAGATTTTTGAGGGTAGACCGAATCCACTGCCAGGTAGATGTTTTCATACGCGGTGAGCCAGGGTAAGAGCGCATAGCCCTGGAAAACCACCATGCGATCGGGGCCTGGTTCAACAATCCGTTTACCGTGCAATGTAACCAAACCATCTGTAGGCTTTGAGAAGCCAGAAACCATATTCAACAAGGTTGATTTGCCACAGCCAGAATGACCAATCACACAGACAAATTCACCTTCTTGAACTTGTAAATTAACCTCCTCAAGCACAACATAGTCACCTTTAGGCGTTGGGTAGACTTTAGAAACATTGTCAATGATGAGAAACGGTTCCTGGTTGGACTGGGAATGAGCTGAGAGTGGAGTTGCTAGAGTTTGCATAGGTAGAAAGGGTGAATGGATATCAGGGTTAAGGGGGAAGTGAGAATGGTAAGAGGGGTGTGGGGTTTAGGGTGTGGTGAATCTAAAGGAAAACGGCTGTAGATTTTTTGTAAGGACGAGCCGTGCGCCCCTGCTTTAATTGGAATATCAGGCGGTTCTCAAAGCATGCGTCAAGGGCACTTCAGCCATGTAAATGTCATGCTTGATCTCTAAGCTGTTGAGATAGGCGATCGGATCATCTGCATTAAAGGTCGTGCCATCAAAGAGTTGAATAGCACCTCGACTGTAGGTGAGATCAGATAAGCCTAATTCCCGTGCTGCCGTACTGAAGGCGCTGACCCGACAAACGCGCTCTAGAATTTCCACCCAGTTACGGGGAAAGGGAATATCGCCCCAACGGGCCATTTGCGTCATCATCCAGAGATGCTCAGTGCGACTGGGACGGTTAACCCCCTGCCCGTAGAACTGGTGATGGGCATACTCTTTCGGTGAGGGATGGATACTACAAACCTGGGGATTGGGATCGCCCAAATAGATGTATTGCAGATCAGTGCCCAGATATTCACGACGCGATAAGATTTCACGAATCTCTTCATGGTTTGCCTCATCGGTACAGTAGCGACAGGCTTCTAGCAGTGCTTTCACCAATGCAATGTGAGTATTGGGGTAGGCCAGTGCCCACTCTTCCCGCACACCCAGCACTTTACCAGGATGTCCATTCCACACTTCCAGATCGGTGGCGATCGTATAGCCGATGCCTTCAACGGCTGCACGGACATTCCAGGGTTCACCCACACAAAAACCATCAATATTGCCTGCTTGCAGGTTGGCAATCATTTGGGCCGGTGGGATGGTATTGAGTTGAATATCGTGATCAGGATGAATGCCTCCTGCGGCTAACCAATAGCGTAGCAGCAGATTGTGCATAGAAGCAGGATGAACCATACCAAAGACATGCTGTTTCGTTCGAGTTTCTAGCAGCATCCGCTTGAGATCTGGCAGGGTATGAATGCCCTGTTCATAGAAGCGTTTGTCGAGGGTAATGGCATTGCCGTTGCGGGTGAGCGTGAGGGCAGTGACCGTCGGCAAGGAACGTCCATCCATGCCTCCCAGGGTTAGCCAGATTGGCATGCCAGATGGCATTTGAGCCACATCTAGATAATCTCCAGCAATCCCATCTTGAATGCCGCGCCAACTCGATTCACGCACCAGATTCACGTCATCCAAGCCATGATGGGCAAAAAACCCTTTCTCCTTCGCGATCGCCAGGGGTGCACAGGCCGTCAGCGGCACAAAGCCAATTTCCAGGTTTACTTTCTCTAAACCATGACGGGCGATCGCACTTTTTTTGCGCGATCGCAGTTGTTTAATCCGCTTTTGCTGGTTTAGAAAATAAATGATTTCACTCCGCATTGAATAATAGCTGGGGTGGTTCACCACTTCTAACCGTTTGCGGGGACGAGGTAAATCTACGTCTAAAACTTGCCCAATCTTCGATTCAGGCCCGTTCGTCAGCATCACCACACGATCGCTCAAAAGCAGTGCCTCGTCCACATCATGAGTGACCATGATCGCCGTCACGTGGCTTTCTTCACAGATTTGCATCAAGCGTTCCTGCAAATTGCCGCGAGTCAACGCATCCAGTGCGCCAAACGGTTCATCCAGCAATAGCAGTTTGGGACGAATTGCGAGGGCACGGGCGATTGCCACTCGCTGCTTCATGCCACCCGACAACTGAGCCGGTGGCTTATCAGCCGCATGGCGCAAACCCACCAAATCAATGTGATGTTCGATCACGTCATCTCGTTCTTTGGCACTGACATGAGACAAGACCTCATCCACTGCCAGCGCAATATTCTCTCGCACCGTCAGCCAGGGCAGCAAAGAATAATTTTGAAATACCACCATTTTGTCTGGGCCTGGTCGGCGAATAGTTTCACCATCCAGAATCACCATGCCATCAGAAGGCAAATCCAACCCTGCAATCAGATTCAGCAGGGTTGATTTACCACAACCAGAGTGACCAATGAGTGAAATAAATTCACCTTTTTGAATGTCTAGATCAATGCCTTTCAATGCCACATAGCGATCGCCATTAGACAAGGGAAAGGTTTTCTCAATTTTTTCAACAGTAACGAAGGTAGTCATGGGAGGGGGAGTAGAGAGTGGGGAGTCGGTTAAAGGCAGAGGGATGAAGGATGGAGGCTAAAGGTTAAAAAGCTGATAGCTGAACGCTGATGGCTAACTCAAAACTCAGAACTTGGCACTCAAAACTTTCCATTACCGCTGTTCTTCTGGCAGAATTCTGGTTTGAAGCCAAGCCATCAATTTATCCAGCAACAGCCCTACGATGCCGATGTAAAACAGTGCCAGAATAATTTCACTCACCTGGCTGTTTTGGTAGGCATTCCAGATAAAGAAGCCAATCCCCACAATGCCCGACATCACAATTTCGGCGGCAATAATGGCTAGCCATGCCAGACCGATGGAAATACGTAAACCTGTGAAGATGTAGGGTAAGGCAGCGGGAAAGAGGACTTTAAAGAAATACTTTTTGCGCGATAGCCGTAATACCCGTGCCACATTGTTGTAATCCTGTGGAATTTGTCGTACCCCAACGGCTGTGTTGATGAGGATAGGCCACACCGCCGTAATGAAAATCACAAACAACGCCGCAGGTTGGTTTTGTTGCAATGCAGCCAGGGCGATCGGCACCCATGCCAGCGGTGGAACGGTTCGCAACAACTGAAAGATGGGATCGAGCGCTTTGGATAAGGTTTTATTCAACCCGACCCAAATGCCCAAACTGATGCCAACAAGAGCCGCAAAGGTATAGCCGATCGCCACTCGTTGCAAACTCGCAAACACCTGCCAGAACAGGCCCTTATCCGTGCCGCCTTTGTCATAAAAGGGATAGAGGATCAGCGTCCATGTTTCTTGTACAACCCTGATCGGCCCCGGCAACGTAGCTCCAGGAATCCAGGAAAAGAGCTGCCAAATGACCAGAAAGATGGCGATCGCAATCGCAGGTGGAAATAAATCACCCAACCGTTCTTTCACCTTAAAACGAGTCAGCAAGGGAAAATCAAACGTTTTCGCAGTTGGTTGCTTACGGGCGATCGTCATAGTCTATCTCCTTCAAATGCAATGGTGAATGGTCAACTTCTTTGTCAGTGTGTGAACGCTGCCTAGAGAGCCTGTGAAACCCTGGTGTAACGACTCTCAAACTCACACAAGTAAGTCATCGTTGTGTCAACAGCACTCACAGACAACCCTTTCGGGGGGTTTGGGGGAGTTAGGCTCCCAAGCAGCGGGGGTTCGGGGGGAAGTCCCCTGATTCCGGGTTTGCCAGAAATCGTTGCAATCTCAAATCAATCCCGCTCACGCTTTAAAAACACGATGGCAAGGATTTTTCAAACAGCCTCTTAACCCAGCCAACAAGCCTCTAGACTCGCTTAATTTTCAAGCTATCCAAATATGCCTGTGGCTTCTCAGGGTCAAACGTTGCACCATCAAAAAACGTTTCAACCCCGCGCGACGTACTGGTGGGAATATCCGCTGCTGCAACCCCCAGTTCCTTCGCAGCTTCCCGCCAAAGATCTTCGCGGTTCACCTGCTTAATCAAATCCTTTGCCTTCGCCAGCGTATCCTTCGGCAAAAAGCCCCAGCGGACGCTTTCCGTCAAAAACCACAAATCATGACTCTGGTAAGGATAGGACACGCTGCCCTTTTCATCCTTCCAGTACAACGGAGCCATTGATTTGTCGTCAATCGATCGCTCACCCAGATTATATTTGCCCATCAACGGGTCAATCAAAATTGCTTCTGACACACCAAAGTATTCACGCCTTGCCAGAATAGAAGCCAATTCCTTGCGATTGTCAAAGTTATCGCACCACTGCTGGGCTTCCATCAGCGCTTTAAGAATGGCTTTCGTCGCCTTGGGGTATTGATCAACCCAGTCCTTCCGAATCGCCAGATATTCTTCTGGGTGATTTTTCCAAATCTCTGCCGTCAGCGCTGAAATGAACCCAATCTTATCTGCCACAATTCGGTAAGGCCAGGGATCACCCGTGCTAAACGCATCCATTGCGCCTCGCTTCATATCGGCAACCGTTTGAGCCGTTGGCACCGTCAGCAGTTCCACTTCTTTGTCAGGATCAACGCCGTTCCCAGCCAACCAATACCGGATCCAAAATTCCTGGTTGGCTTTAGGAAACGTGTAAGCCGCCTTAAATTTTGAACCTCCTGACTTCAATTTGTCAAAGAAAGCAACTTGCTCAGAAATCTTGAGGGATAAGCCTTTACTCAGATGCTTACTGGCGATTGCAATGCCATTTCCCTGCGTATTCAGTTGCGCCAGCACATACATCGGTACCTTTGTGTTGTCTGTAATAATGCCTTCCGAAATCAGGTAAGGCATCGGCATTTGCCACTGTCCACCATCAATGCCACCACCAGCCGAGCCAATTTTGACGTTATCCCGCGCCGAACCCCAGTTGGCCTGTTTAGCAATTTCAACATCAGGCATGCCGTATTTTGCAAACAGCCCTTTCTCTTTAGCCACAATCAGCGGCGCAGCTTCCACAATGGGCAGATACCCCAGTTTGGCGACTTTGACCTCTGGCATTGCGTCTGGCTTGATATCCGCAACTGGACTTGCCGCGATCAAGCCTTGACCCGCACTGGTCGTTTCAGGTGGATTTCCCAAACAGCCGTGCAGCAGCGTTGTTGCGGTAGACGCACCCGCGATCGCGATAAAGCGACGACGTGAAAGCATTGAAAACACAGACATAGGATTCTAACCTCCCAGTAAAAATTGCAATCAAAACAGGCCGTGAGTATGTGCCTGAGCGGCTTGTGACACACCGTTCAGGTTCAAAATGAACCATTCATGACTGGTTCTACCTGGCTAAACGCGCTCAAACATTGGTAGGAACCCAAGAATCATAGGTGTGGCTCAAAGCATCATGAAGACTTTCATCCTTTGTCATCGATTTTTATCTATCTATTTTTGTTTTTAGATAATCAAAAATCTATCTTGAAATTACTTTACCGTCACAGATCTGAAAGATCAATCAATGAGGCATTGAGACTTAACATGCAAAGGCAAAGATTTACTTATGGATGCCTTCTGATCATCCTTCGCTGCCATCGCCCCAAGCTTTACACTTAACATGGCAGCATAGAAGCTTCTACAACCGCTTGCGTTTGAATTCACCACATCCAACACACCGCATCCGGCTTGGTCTAGTCATAGCTGAATGGCACTGACTTAATGATCCAAACCGCCCCCAGCCCCCAAATCTGGGGGAGCCGAACCATAAAGTCTCCCAGACTTGGTGGATTTAGGGGCTAGTTTCTGCTTATTTCAGTACCATTCAGCTATGGCTGACTCGATCGAGAATCGCCATTAAGGGCATTGTGTCTGACTCGTATGATGGCAGCAGGAACCTTGCGAAGACGTAGATGGACAGCCGTTCTGATAAAAGCACTGTTCACCTGGATGGATTTAGCACAATAAGGAACTTCTGTCTGAGGAACGATATGACCGATCTGCCCAGTGAAGTAGAAATAGAGTACAAAATTGACCGGAGCTTGTATTCTATGAAACTGAATTACTTTGCAAAACAGCTACCTGTTCTGGGACGCTTGCTGACAGCAGCGATTCTCTGTGTATCGGCGATTGCCTTCGTCTGGCAAGGTTCCTTTTTCACAGACACCGCAGCGCTGGCTAGCCCTAACGCACACTTAATCGCTGCCGCAGATGCAGGTAGTGAAGTGCAAGGGAAAGCCGGTAAAGATGCTGGTCGTACCAAAGGGTTTGTGCGCGATACAACCGATAAGCTGAAGAAAACGGCAAAAACCAATGCGGCAAAGGTTGACCGTGCAACGGATAACGATAGCGCAATTGCACGCAAGGCCAAGAAAGATGCCGCTCGCATTGAGCGCAAAGCGGATAAAGACTCCGCCCGGACTCAGAACGCGATCGACAAAACGAAGAATGCCGTTGAAAGCGCAGTTGATAACATCAAAGATGCTTTTGGCAACTAGAGAGTAAGCGCCATCGCCCTGCCTGCGCACGCAACAAGCTTTTGCGGCAGGGCTTAGCGAATGCTCTTGACGTGGCAATGGCCTGAGCAGGGGCGATCGCATCGTTCAGCTAGCGTCTCAACAGTGGTACACTCGCGGTTGCGATGCAGGCGTTCTGGCGTTAGTGATCAAAAATTCGCTTGTTGCCCTAACGTCGCCTCATCCGGTATAGTAGGAAAGCTAAAGCCACGGGCGGATGGCGGAATTGGTAGACGCACCGCACTCAAAATGCGGCGCTGAAAGGCTTGCGAGTTCGAGTCTCGCTCCGCCCATAGTTAAGAAACACAGCCTAAACGTGTCACTGCTAGAAAGAACGGTTCTCTAGCAGTGATTTTTTTGCCAATTCAGCCAACGTTCAGTAAGCGCCCTTGCCACAAAGGACAATTTTGACAGTTTCCAGCAAGATTTCGAGGTCGAGGTTGAGCGACCAGTGGTCAATATAGTACAGGTCGAGCCGGGCCGCATCGTTGAACGCATCCAAAGACGATCGCCCGGAGACTTGCCACAGACCTGTTATACCAGGCAGCACTTGATGGCGGGTGTGGTGCCAAGGGTCAAACCGTTCCACATCGCGCAAGGGGAGGGGACGTGGCCCAACCAGGCTCATCTGTCCTAACAAGACGTTGAACAATTGCGGTAGTTCATCAATGCTGGTGCGCCGCAGAAAATGCCCGATCGCCGTAATCCGAGGATCACGCCGAATTTTAAACATCACGCCATCGCTGGCTTCATTCTGCTGTTCTAGCTCTGCCTGCAACGCTTCAGCATGAGGAAGCATGGTGCGAAATTTCCACATCTGAAAGACGCGCCCGTGCAGTCCCATCCGCTCCTGACAGAAGAAAACGGCACCGGGAGACGATAGTTTGATGGCGATCGCCACAACCAGAAACAGCGGTGACAGCAGCAATAGGCCAACCAAAGCACCCACAAAATCGAGCCAGCGCTTGAGCCGATAATCCCAACCGCCCAGCAGGGTGGCTTCCATTCGCAGTGTGGGAATGCCCGCTATGACTTCGGGTACGCCACGACGATGTAATAATTCCACGCTGGAGGGAATCAGCCGGAGCGTGATGCCAGCGCGACGGAGTTGCCAGTACAAGCCCGATGCCAGTTCGGTTTGCGGCAGATTTTCGGCAAACACTTCCTGTGCACCAGAACTCAAGATGGCTTGAATCGTTGCAGAAATGCTGGTGGTAGACGCAACTGCCCCGACGACATTGTAGTGCGATCGCCGCTTCAGCATCTGTGCCAACGAGGGTAGACGTTCTGCCCGTGCCAGCAAAAAGACTCTGGTTTGAACGTGTTCAAATTGCTTCAGCACCAGACTTGCCAACAGCCGAAAGCCAATCACCAGCACCACGCTGCCCACCCAAGCCGTGATAAACAGCGATCGCGGGGGTGCCAATTTGGGATCATAAAAGTAACCTAGCAGCAGCGCCGAGAGGTAAACAACACTCACCAGCTTGCCCGATCGCACGTATTTCCACTGGCTCGAAGCGCTGTACAGTCCACTGCGGGCAAACAGCAGCAGCGTCACGATCATCAAAATCCAGAACAGTCCTGGCAGTCCCAACCAGGTACCCAGGATGAGCGGCGGCGGTAACGGTGCATAAAACTGGTTGAGGTGAGCCGCAACTCGACCCGCGATCACCACGGCGGCAATATCACACAAAAGCAAGGCGATCGCTCGATGCCACGGCCAGCGAAAGAGTCGATGCCACTCTATACTGTGCGGGGCACGAATATCCGTTGCTTTTGGGTAGGCAGCACCAGGATGATCCATTGCGGTGAGGCTCACGAGAAGGCAAGTCCTGATGCTGAATGGTTTCGGCTTCAGGCTTGTGGGGCAATAGGTTGAGTATTCCGCAAACCGCACCAAAAGTTATCGCTAGCGCTCAGGTTTCTAGTGACGGCGGTTTCTAACGGTTGCGATTGGGTTTGCCTGATCGTCGATCGCACAATAATTGCCAGCCAAACAGGATTAAAAAAGCAGGATTGTTCACCAGATAGCGCTGCCATAACCGTCCTGGCTCCATCGCAAAGCGGTACAGCCACTCCAAGCCCCACGCCATCATCCAGCGGGGTGCTTGCGATACCTCACCACTGTGAAAGCTAAACGCCGCCCCCACACCGATCATCACAACCTGCAAAAGTCCCTGCTGCCGCGCCATCCATTCTTCCTGCTTGGGACACCCTAACCCAACGAAGACGACAGCCGCACCGGACGCGTGAATGCGATCGCAATCCGCTTTCTCTTCCTCCAGAGTCAGTGGACGAAACGGTGGGGCATAGCTTCCCGCGATCGCCAGTTCTGGAAAACGTGCTTGAAGTTTATGCTGAAGTGTTTCTAGCATGGTTTGTGTGCCGCCATAAAGGTAGATTGGCATCCCTGTCTGCGCCGCTCGATCGCACCATGCCAGCATTAAGTCAGGGCCGTAGACTCGCTGTTGCTGTTTCACTCCCAATAGTCGCATTCCCACAACTAACGGCATCCCATCCGGCGTGACTAGCGTAGCACCGTTAACCACCTTCTGAAACGATCGATGCCAGTAGCCCGTCATCACTACATGCACATTTGCCGCCACGATGTAACAGGATTGTTTTGCAGTGGCCCAGACTTGAATGCGATCGCAAGCATCTGTGTAACTCGTCGCATCAACGCGAGTATACAAAATGAATTGAGAAGGAAGGGCGGGCATGGGGAGTTTTGAGTTAAGAAGTCAGGAGTCAGGAGCCAGCAGTCAGGAGAGTTTAGAGTTTAGAGTTAAGGAGTCAGGAGTCAGGAGAGTTTTGAATTAGCCGTCAGCGTTTAGCGGTCAGCTATCAGCTATCTTCTCAAAACCAACAACTAACAACTTCTTTAGCCTTTTACCTTCTGCCCTCGGCCTCCCTTTCTCAATCCTAGCCACTCACTAACCCTCGATAAACGCCCTCCATCTGTTCAGCAATTTTTTCCCACGTAAAGCGAGATTCAACTTTTTGTTTTCCAGAGGTTCCCATTGCGGCAGCTTCGACTGGGTGGGTTAATAGATGCAGGATGCGATCGGCAATTTGGTTCGGCTCTTGGGCTGTGAGTAATCCATCCACGCGATCGCTGATCACTTCCGCTACGGCTGGAATGTTGCAGCCAATCACAGGTTTCCCAAAACTCCAGGCTTCGGTATACACGCCGCCAAAGCTTTCCTGGCTGGAAGGAACGCAGAGCAGTGTGCAGGCAGCGAGTGCATCCGTTTTGGTTTGCAGATCAACATTGCCTAGACGACGAAGGCGACGATCGCTCACCTGAGCAAACGCTTTTTCCGAATCAGCGACGGGTGGCCCCATGAAGACAAACTGCGCGTCTGGCACCTTCTGCCACACGATAGGAGCCGCTTGCAACATCTGCTGATAGCCCTTGTAGGGATAGTGTTGTCCTAGAAACAGGACGATCGGCCCTTCTAGCCCATACTGCTTTAGAAAGGCGGTTGGATCAGCAGTGGGGGCTAATACCGGGCCAACGCCTGTGACCGTAATGCGTTCCTCACGCACACCTAACCCTACTAAAATACGCTTTTCTGCTTGCGTCAGGGCAATCACAGCATCGGCCATCTGATATAACCGCAGG
The DNA here is from genome assembly GCF_059505485.1 of Stenomitos rutilans. Classification (NCBI taxonomy): domain Bacteria; kingdom Bacillati; phylum Cyanobacteriota; class Cyanophyceae; order Leptolyngbyales; family Leptolyngbyaceae; genus Stenomitos; species Stenomitos rutilans. The sequence continues at coordinate 10,303 of NZ_JCACKR010000081.1, read as the reverse complement.
TAGGCTCGATAGCGCCAGCCCACCCAACGAGGATGATGGACTGGAGTGAACACAAAGGGACGATCGTGTCGTCGGGCAGCCTGGTAGGAGGCATAGCTCAAGCCTTCGCGCCCAATGCGGATGTTATGCACCACATCTGCCTTAGCAGCATAGGGCGTGATATGGGTTTCTAGCAGGTTGGCGGTCGGCGGCAGTGCCACCTGCATTAGCGGGTAATACAGCGGCACAAAGGGAGCTAGCTTGCATTTCTCCCAGAGCGAGAGGCCGAGCCGATGAACGGGAATATCATCGACGACGTAATCCTTACAGATTGAAGGTGCCCGTAGCGTCGTACCTAAGAGCCAGTCTGTGCGGTTGCGATCCCAATGGCTGACCACCTGCACAGAATGCCGCGTTTTCAACTGCTGCGCCAGAATATGCTGATGAAGCTGTGCGCCACCAATGTAGGGAGGATAGGCTGTGAGTGTGTAAAGCAGTTGCATGAAGAACGTCACTGAGATGAATTAGCGGCCGCAGTTTGGTAGATTTCGGCGGTTTGCTGCGCACAGCTTGCCCAACTAAATTGACTGGCTCTTTGTGTAGCCCGTTGCGACAAGTCTGCTCGCCGTTGAGCGTCATGCATAACGTTGAGGATTGCCTGACAAAGATCGTCTTCCTGGGTGGGATCGATCAATATACCAGCATCACCAACCACTTCAGGTAGAGAACTAGTGCTGGCCGTAATGACAGGGGTGCCACACTGCATCGCTTCTAAGGGCGGCAAGCCAAACCCCTCGTATAAAGAAGGATAGACGAACGCAGTGGCTCCGCTATAAATGGCACTCAAGTCACGATCGGGCAGGTATCCTGTGAAGATGATGCGCGAACGAAGTTGGGGATTGTGTCTGGCTGCCTGAAAAATTTCTGCTGTCTGCCAACCGCTCACGCCTACCAGTACCAGGTTTAGATCAAGTGCTGGGGCATCCTGAATAATTTGTGAGAAGCAGCGAATCAGGAAGCCCAAATTCTTACGGGGTTCCAATGTCGCCAAGCTAAGTAAGTAAGGATAGTTGGGAATCTGGTGGCGTTGCAGGGTTGATGCAATGAGCGCTGTATCGGTTACAGGCTGGAAAAAGTCAGCAGCGGCTAAAGGAGTGACAAAGACTCGATCGCCATCCATCCCGGTATACTCACAAAAATCTTGTTTAGTGTACTGAGAGTTGCAAATAATCCAGTCACGATCGCGATCAATGCTATTTAATGTCGCCACGCAACGCTGATAAACTCTGGGAATTACAAACTGCGGAAATAGAACTGGAATTAAATCATGCACCGTCAAAATGCGAGAGATATTTCCAGTAATGGCACGCGACGGAAGTGGATAGTAAAGTGAATGATATAGATCAAAAGAAGCTGAGTGAAACTGAGCTTCCATATCAAGCCTGGCTACTTTCTCAAAAAGAATCTGCATTGCTCTGGCAGATTTATAAAGCCAGATTCGGTCTGGAGTAGACGCTTTAATCAACGATCGCTGCCACGTTACAACGTGAGTGTATAAAGCGTACAGGTTGAAGCGACTCGAATAAACAGACTGAAAATTCTTTGCAAGAGAGGGGTATAGATTTTTGATATATAAAGATGTCCCAATATTATCCCAAAAGGTTGATTCTGAGTCAAAAGAAATGACCTTTATCTCTAAATTAGAATGAGCAACTAATTCCAATAACAATGCCTCAACCATACGAAAAATGCCCGTTCGAGCCTTTGGGTTAAGATAACCCATTCCCAGCACAGATGCATCGTAAGCAACTCGTATCATTAAAGCAGCATTCCTGGATATTTAAGTAGCTTGGGAACGACTAAGAAACTGTTTTAATTGCACGCGGTAGTGGTAAGGAATAAGCCTTGCGATCGCAGCAATGATAAAAAATTTGATTAGCAGCTCGTACAAGTAAACTCCCGTGCCAAACCATCCAAACATTTCCTGGTAAAAACCTAAATGAGCTTTCCAATAATGCGGTGATTTAATAGTAAAACGGTCTTGCCAAAGCTGATCGATCGAACGGTCTGTAACCAACCAGGAAATCGGTGTATTGGTATTCTTGCAAAATGAAACTGCGCCACCATCAAGCAATAGGGTATAACCATTGCGTTTGGCAAGATGGGTATATGCTGTATCGCCGTGATAATGGGGAAAACGCTGATGGTTTGGATAACCAATAGCCTTTACAAGACTGCAAGGTAGACAGACGAGATTACCGTTTAAACCATCACACTCTATAAGCTGGAGCGAGGTCGCATGGATCGGCGTACTGTTGAACCTGTGGTTTACTAACCCACCGTAACTAGGTTGGTGAGTCTCTGGATCAAACGCCTGACCACCGACGACCGTTCGTGGAGTCGTCTGACAAATCTTTAACAGTTTTGTGATCGCGCCTGGTTGGGGCAAACAGTCATCATTTAACCAGATGATATAGTGAGCACCCTGAGAAAGTGCATACTTCATGCCTGTCGCGATCGCCCCCGTCCACCATAATTTGCCATCGCCTGTTAGCACTTCAACCTCTGGATATTGCTCGCAGATTGCCTGCCCAGTGCCATCTGTGGAACCATCATCGATCACAACAACGTGATACCGCTCCACGTCACCGTTTTGGCTGAGCGTTGTCAGGCACTTCAAAGTAATTCGTCTACGGTTGTGAACAGGAATAAGAATATAAATAGGTTCTTTCGAAAACATTGATACAACCAAGTTAAGACTTACTTCAATGGTGGGAGGAGGGGCGCGTGCCAGTCAGCAATTGGTGGAATAACGTGACGTAACGGCTTGCCTGCGTCTTGAGTGCAAATTCTTGCTCTGCCTTTTGACGAGCGGCCTCTGCTAACTGGTGATGCCGCTCTGGATCTGCCAGTATCCAGGCGATGCCATGAGCGAGTTCCTCCGTGTGAAAGGGTTGAGCCAGGTAGCCGTTACGCTGATGTTCAATCAAGTCAGGCATACCACCGATGTTGAATGCAACACAGGGAGTGCCGCAGGCGATCGCTTCCATCACTGTATTGGGCAAATTGTCCTGCATTGAGGGAGCGACGAAGACATCGGCAGCAGCATACGTCAGCGCTAGAGCAACATCATCAATTAGCCTACCTAAATAACGCGTTGGTAGCCCTAATGCAATCGAGTCAGTTGATTGAGAAGCACCAACAACTAACAATTCTGTCTTTTTTGCCCAATCAGATTGCTTAAAGTGCTCTAGTGCCTCACGAAGCAGATGAAAACCTTTACGGCGATCGGTGGTGGCACGGGCAGCGGTAAAGAGAATCAGTTGTTTGTCTTGTGGCAGGTTCAAGATGTGACGTGCCAGTGAACGCTCAATGGGTTTGTATTGCTCTAAATCAATACCGTAGGGAATGACCTCGACTGGCACCTCCTGCAAAAGACTGCTGGTAGAAGCACACTTTGCTAACCAATGGCTGGGAGTGACAATTGTCAAATTTAAGTCTTTCCAAGCTCTGGCTTTACGAGTCCAGATCCAGCGAGACAAGTCATACGTTTGATGGCTATGCAGTTCTGGACAACTTCCACAGGATGCCATGTAGCGATCGCACTCCTGGCTGTAATGACAACCACCTGTAAACGCCCACATATCGTGTAGTGTCCACACGATCGGTCGCTTTAGCGTTGCCAGTGTTTCAATTTGCAAAAAACCATCACAGACCCAATGCAAGTTCACGAGGTCGGGTGCAAGCTGTTCAATTTTGGGTGCAATAGAGTCTGGAACCCATTGAGTCGAGAACGCTGTTTGCTCACGCTGTAGATACAGCTTAGAGGGTAAAGGATCAAGCAATGGCCGTAGCTTAGCCGCGTTTTTGCCCAACCTCGTGTGTGGTGCAACAACAGTAGCATCACCACTTGACTTCACCTGCACCAGCATCTGAGTAGTAACATCAAGCCTTGTTAACCCTTGGTGTAATCGATAGGCTGCTCGTGCTGCACCGCCATGAATATCATTAGCATTAAGGAGTAAAACGTTCAAAAGGCTCTCCTTTCGGTTTTTGATAAACAGCAATAGCAGAGTGTCCATTAGGAAGTAGGTTCGGATTTTTTAATCCTTCAACCAGAAAGCTTCCTCCAAAAGCTGCAATTGTTGCTAGCAATTTATGTTTTAGCGATCGCTCAATTAAAGAGTGTTTAAGACCAAATCTCTGCCGTAAACTCTCCATAATTACAGTAGAGAGATACCAGTTTTTATGCTCTTCTGCCAACTTCTCATGTTTAATGTCAATGATTTCTAATCCAAATTTATGACCAATAAATCTTAGGCACTTGTCGGACCAGCAGCTAACATGGTGGGGTGGCATATTGAGAATATTATTGACAGCAACAGATAAAAAGGAGTCAGAGCTAGGAACAGAATAAATAATAAAACCACCTGGTTTTAGACAATCAATGCTGGCTGTAATAAAAGATAAGATATCTGCTACATGTTCCAGCACTTGAAAAGCACAAACAACATCATATTTTAAGCTGTTATTAACAGCATGTGTTTGCACAGATTCATTCAGAACTGTAATACTTCTACTGGAGGCTAACTCAATAGCTTTCTGATTATATTCAAGGCCTATGTAATGCTCCACAGAAGCCTGTTCCGCGAAGACTCCTTTACCACAACCAATCTCAAGAATTGAATCTGATTCTCTCAAGAATTGCTTTGTGTAATCGTACTCATACCTATAGTTGGTGTAGTACCAGGGAAATGCCTGAAGCTTCTCATAAAAAAATTCCGAACCAGTTACTGGAGGATAAAAGAACTTTAAATCTGAATCAGGGCAGTAATATAGTCCTAACTCACTGATTTGACTAAATTCTAATTCCACATCGATATTTAATACTCGACGATATAACTGAGCCAATTCTTTCGATTGAATTTTATCAAGTAAAACTACGTTATGGCTATGACTAATCGGACAGTATGGCTTCATAGTTCTACTCTCAAAAACTTCAAAGCTTTTTTGACATCTTGCTTTAAGCTGACAAAGCGTAAGTAAGGAAATAATAGTCTCTGCGTGGATTGATCAGCAAATGTATCACGTATGATAAATTGAGGATGCTTGAGTGGAAGTTTGATGGCTTCACTTGGAAGATTAGATACTCGACTATTAGCATCTTTTGTATGCGTCGCCTCTGGATGGAACCCAATATTAGACACCAAATTGATATTCGGAAGAATACTTAAACCGTGTTGAATCCAGCAAGCAAATGTCCACTGGAAATCCCAGGTATCTAAACGATCGTTCGCTACAGCTTCAAAGCTATCAGTCCAATAGCGGACAGCGCGATCCTCTCCTAGCAAATCATGAAGCCAATGGCCTTGTTTAATCACCGACCAGAGCGTCATTTCCACATCGTAGTAGCGCCATGCTCGTCGCCAAGTTGCCCAACCCCAGATGTGGTTATAGCGTGAGAAGTAGTAGCTATCTGATGTGCGCTGGTGCCCAAACTGAAAGTTATTGCCTGAAATTACCATCACCCGTGTGTCATTGCGATAGTGCTCTAATAACGTCTCGCAGAAGGGGAAGAAAGTTGGGTGTGGCAAGCAGTCGTCTTCTAAGATGATCGCTTCTTCTACCGTGTCAAAAACCCAATCTAGCCCACTGGAGACTCGTCGTTTGCAGCCAAGGTTGGTGTCCGAAAAATTGGTCAAAACCTGACAAGGCCAATCCACCTGTTGAATCACAGCGCGAGTTTGGGCACAAAGTTCTGCTTCGCCAGAGCGATCGCGCCGGGGGCCATCTGCCACCACAAGCAGCCTCGCGGGTTTCGCTTGACGAATCGCATCAAATACCCGCTGCGTAAGCTGAGGACGGTTAAAAATGAAGAACGCTACTGGAGTTACAAGGGTCATGGAGCCGTTTCCAGGGTTGGCAATAGGGCAGAGCAAGGGTTGCGTTTTAGCACTGCCTGGCTATCGCGGTAGAGCATATAGAACGGCAAAAGTATGTCCAGCCAGAGAAGTTCATAGTCTCGCTGCTGCCAATCGTGCTTAACAACATCTACCAGCTGCCGTTGGAAGTGGTGCTGCTGGTGGCGGAGAAAGGTTTTGGGTTGAAAATGGCCGAAGTCTACACGCGAACCAAAGCACCAGTAGCGCCAGTAGTTGTCCAGAATCGAGGGCACTGTGTCGCGGCGCAGATGGCTGACGATCGCTCCCGGTTCATAAATAGCGGTACAGCCTGCTGTCATCAAACGACGCGATAAGTCGGCATCCTCTCCATTCGTGCGAAGCTGCTCGTTATAGCCGCCGACCTGCTCTAGAAAGGATTTGCGAATAAGGTTGTTGTTGCCAAACATGAAGCTCGGATTTTTTACCCGCAGTTCGCCCCAGTCCTGAGTCATGTGTGCCTTACGCCAGCGATCAGCCACAGAATCGAGGACTGTTTCCACCAGCCGCCCGCCTACGATCGCCACCGTTTCATCCTCAAACAGCGGTACCAGACGTTCTAACCAGTGTGGATCAGGCACACAATCTGCATCCAGTGAGGCGACAAGTTCGTTGCGAGCATGATGGAACGCTGTATTGCGTGCGGCTGCCAAGCCTTTGTTGACCTCATGTCGAATGACTCGTACTGGGTAGCGGCTAGCAATGTCGAGGGTGCGATCGCGACAGCCATCATCAATCAGCAAAATCTCATCAACTGGATAGGTTTGCTTCAACACCCCTTCAATGCAGGACGCGATATACGCCTCCACGTTGTAGCAGGGAATGTAGAGGGAGATTTTTGGCATAGACATTAATTCTCCTGTAGCTCCACCACAACCTGCTGCCACTTCTTGCTGCCGTCCGTGTTTTGGTGATAGTGGTCGTCCATTTGTGCGCCTTCATACTGCTCCAATTTGCCTTTTTGTCGCAGCGTATGCAGAGGAGTGCCTTCAATTTCAGCAGTACCAGATTCCTGAAAGGTGTCAAAGGGCAAGCCATGAATAAAGCGCTTGGTATCGAGCATTTGTTCACGAGTTTCGCCTGGTAAGCCGTAGGTAAACGTGCCGTGTACCGTCATGCCCAGACGCTTCAACTCACGTACAACTTCGGCAGCATAGTCCAGATTGAGGTGCTTGTTGACGATTTTATCGACCACCCATTGATTGCCGCTTTCAAAGCCCAACTTCACGCCAAAGCAACCGCTCTCTTTCATCAGTTGCCAGGTTTCGAGCTTGATGGTGTCAGCGCGGCACATGGCAGACCAGGGTAGCCCGATCCGCTTCATGACGGCACACATCTCCACCACATGCTTATTGCCCAGATTGAACGTATCGTCATCAAAGTAGATTGATTTGAAGTGATAGCGATCGCCCAGTTCCTTAATAAACGCTTCCATGTAGGCAGGTGAATACTGGCGCACCGTGCGCGTTGTTGTGCCTTCGGGGTCGTTGCCTGTCATCGTGGCAGGCCAAACGCAAAAAATGCACTTAAACGGACAACCTCGACTGCTCCAGATTTGGGCTTGAGGGGTTTGTTGCCCGATCGGGTTGGCATCCCAGTAGCGATGGGCGTACTGCTCGTCGAAGTAGGGAAAGGGCGCAGCATTCATTTCTTCGAGCGTTAGCAGGTCGTGTTCAATCACGCCAGAGGCACCGTTGAGAACGCGCACACTACCTTTTTCGTATTCCCCTTTAATGCACGCGTGAACCGGATAGTGCGCGAGAATTTCCTCCGATTTGGTGGTGGTAATCGGGCCTGTAACGACGATTTTGGCCTTGGGAAGCTGTGTATGAATGTCACCAATGAGCTTAGAATCGTGTTCCCAACTGGGTGTGGCAATTTCGATGAAAATGTAGTCGTACTGCTCGGCCTCTAAGTGCTGAAAGTAGCGATCGTAGGACTCCCGCAATGCAATACTGTCACGAAAATGAACCTCTGCTCCCGTTTCTTTTTGGACATAGGTTGTGGCATACCCCATGAAGAATGGATACGGCAAGTAGTCGCCAAATTTGAAGCGATCGGGGCTAGAGCTCACTAAGTAGGTAAAAGGCCAACGCGAACCAGCACGAACCCCTGCACGCCATTTCTTATGGAAAAATTTGCCTTCTTTACTTTCCCACCACGGAGGATTACTAAATAGAACTTTCATTTGGCTTGCTCTCTAAGTTTAAGCTTGACTTACTGGTATTTGTCATCGAAAGATTTGTCTCATTCTTTTAGATTTAGAAGCAAAAAACACTAGTTTTGCCTTTAAACGAATCAGGATCATGTCTAAAGCTAATTTCTTAAGTATTTTTATCTGCTCTAAAGAAATCCATTAATATAGCTTTGGTTTGAAGGCGAAATATAACAGACATTCTGGATATAAAGAGATTAGAAATATAGTTTACAATCGCGTAGGAGATACAAGTTGCTACAGCCGCTCCCAGCGCTCCATATTTCGGAATAAGCAAGAGGTTAAGCAGGACATTGATAGCGGCACCCAGCAGAACTTTAAGAAACGCTATTTTCTGTAAATTCTCAGCTAGATCCCAAGGAGATTGAGCAACACCCAGAAAGACGAACAGTGATGACCATATATGTACTGCTAACACCACTCCAGCTTCAGAATAGTTTTTACCAAACAAGAGCGTTATAAGAGGATCTGCTAGAAAGGCAATTGGGAGAGAAATTGCTATAGCGATGACCGCCATCAGATTGAATAACTGCTGCAATCGCTGATAATAAAGCGCTTCATTGATTGCTTTCGCTTCAATAATGGCAGGCGAAGCTGAAGCAACGATCGCGGTGGGGATAAAGTACCAGACTTCTGAAATGCGGGTGGCCGCAGAGTAGATACCAACGGCGTGATTGCCTGCCATTTCACCCAACATGAACTGGTCAATTTTCATGTAAATCATGATGGCAAGGCCCGATAGAATAAGCGCCCAGCTATCGGCAAGGAGTGTTTTTGCACGCGCAAGGCTGACCTTCCAGGCTGTTAAGCGCTGACCCGTTGTCTGGTAGGCAACAATCAAGCCAATACACGCGATCGCGCCTTCCAACAGACCAGTCCAGGCAAACGCAATCAACGGTGCATGTTGTTGAATCAGCATCAATCGCATCAAGGTAGCCAGCACAAAGGATAGGTTACGGGCGTAGACCACATACTTTGACTGCACCTGCGACTGAAACCAAAAGTCGATCGTATCCACCGCTTGCAGCACCATTCCGCCTGCAACGATGCCCACAAGCCACTGGTCGAGTTGATCGCCCGGACGCAAGCAGACGATCGCGCCCAATGCCGCAAAAAACGTGATCGTTCCAGCAAAAAGCTTGAGGACAAAGGCTGTGCCAAGGGTTTCGTTTTGGCAGTCAGGCTCGCGCACCAGATCCCGCACCACAATGCCTTCTAAGCCCAACCCAGCCAGCGGCGTCCATAGCGCCACAAACGCCACAACGTAATTAAATAAACCGTACTGCTCTGGTCCCAAATAGCGGGCAATCCAAACCCCAACGACCAGCCCAGCACCCATGCGAAGGAGGCGATCGGCAAACAGCCATCCTGTATTGCTCAGAATTTTTTGTAGCGTATAGCGCCCGTCCAGCTTAGAACGGAGGAATGGCGGCAAAAACTGAATCCAGGCTTGGTTCATGGGGGCGAGGGCAGTCATCAGAACAGCCATGACTGCTAAGGCATGAGGCTTGCTTCAGAGTGCCCTAAAGCATCGATCGAGCGATCGCGAGGGGATGTTCCTTCATAAAGGTAGCGGAAACGCTTGCGATCGAGGCGTTTATGATGGTTCAGGATCGCTTTGAAACGAGTGCAATCAACATAATGTCGTCTTGTTTTGACGCAAATCGTTTGATCTGGCGTTCAAATTTCTTGAGCCTTGGTTAGGTGAGTGATGTCAATGTATCGAATGTCTCTGATGCTGATCATGATGGCGCTTTGCCAGCCAGTCGTGCTGCCTGTCAACGCTAATGCGCCACTCGCCACACGCTTTGCCCAAACAGATTCGCGCCAGTCCCAAGCCGATCGCCTGCTAGAGCAAGGAACGCAGCAATATCGCACTGGGCAACCCACGCAGGCGATCGCCACCCTTCAGCAGGCATTGACTCTTTATCAGGCACTGGCTGATCAACCCAAAACTGTCAAAACCCTCCGCAATTTAGGCAATGCCTACTATGTGATGGCGAATTACAGTCAGGCCACTGCGTACTATCAGCAAAGTCTTGCACTGGCACAAAAAAGCCACGATCGCGCGGGTGAAGCCGCTGCGCTGGGAAACCTGGGCGTGATTAGCATCAATTGGTAGTCCTAAAGGTGTAAGGATAGCTAACCTCTAGCTTGAGCAGGGTAAAGC
>NZ_JCACKR010000080.1:0-2366 GCF_059505485.1 Stenomitos rutilans | reverse complement strand
GCAAGGATTAGAGGGCTATCTTACAGGTTTTTACACGTATCCTGTCGCAATCCCATTCTTGGCTGCCTTGACTTTGATCTTGATTCCATATTCCTGCAAACCACGCTTGAGCGTTTGGATACGGCGCACTTCCAGACGCATGGAGGCATAGAACCGCAGCGCCCTCCCGCCAGTAGTCGTTTCGGGCGAACCGTAAGTCACGCCGATTTGATAGCGCAGTTGGTTGGTGAAAACCAAAATGCAGTCGGATGGGTTGGCATTGAGTCGAGCTGTAATTCGTCCGAGGGCTTTGCTCATCAGCTTGGAGTGCAGACCTGTCATGTAGTCACCCATCTCGCCATTGAGTTCGTCTTGAGGCGTGAGTGCTGCAACCGAATCCACCACGATCAGCGCGATCGCCCCTGACTCCACCAGCGATTCAACCACCGATAGCGCCATTTCACCAGAATTTGGTTGAGAGACCAGCAGCTTATCGATGTCTACGCCTAACGCTTTGGCATAGACCGGATCAAGAGCGTGTTCTGCGTCAATGAAAGCAGCTGCGCCACCCGCTCGTTGAGCTTGGGCAATCGCGTGGAGTGCCAGCGTCGTCTTGCCCGCACTTTCAGGTCCAAAGATTTCAATAATGCGTCCTTTGGGTAAGCCACCACCCAAAACGGCGTCCAGGTCTGGGATGGTGGTTGAGAGAGTGGCAATTTGCAGGTGTTTGGCATCGCCCAGACGCATGAGGGTGCCTTTGCCAAGTTGGCGATCGAGTTGCTTTATCAATTGCTGGATGGGCTGATCAAGGGTTGATATGGTCTATCAATTGCTGGATGGGCTGATCAAGGGTTGATATGGTCATAGGGTAAGGGTCCGCATCGAAAAGACCACTCACCCTCATGAGAGCAAGTGGTCTGGGTGTTCCTGAAACTCAGACCCGTTGGAGCGGTAGCTGCAATTTTGTGGGCTTAGACGTTGGCAACCCTTGCCAGCCTGTATAGTACAGAGATACCCAAACATGGGATGAGCAATGGATAGTGGGCTGTCAAAATTAGGCTACGACGAGTTCTTGCGGGAACTGAAGGAGCGCATCCGCAATGCTCAGGTGCGAGCAGCGCTGGCAGTCAACCGGGAACTGGTGTTGCTCTACTGGCAGATTGGCAAGGAAATCCTGTACCGACAGCAGCAGCAGGGATGGGGATCAAAAGTCATCAATCGCTTAGCCACCGACCTTCGCAAAGCGTTTCCCGATATCAAAGGGTTCTCGGCTCGCAACCTTAACTACATGCGCGCGTTTGCCGAAGCGTATCCGGACGAGGCAATTGTGCAACAGGTTGTTGCACTAATTCCCTGGGGTCACAATGTGCGGATTTTAGATGCGGTAAAGACTTCAGAGGAACGGCTGTGGTACATCCAGCAGACCATTCAGTATGGCTGGAGTCGTAATGTCCTGGTGCACCAGATGGATAGCCAACTTCATCGCCGACAGGGTAGCGCCATCACCAACTTTAGCCGTGTTCTACCCGACCCGCAATCGGAACTTGCACAGCAGGTCATTAAAAATCCCTATTCATTCGACTTCCTCAGTTTAGGCAAGGAAGCATTAGAGCGGGAGCTAGAGAGTGCGCTGATCACGCACATCCGAGCCTTCTTGCTGGAACTGGGCGTTGGCTTTTCCTTCGTTGGCAGTCAGTATCCGCTGGTAGTAGATGGCAAAGAATATAGAATCGACCTTTTGTTCTATCACTTTCGCCTGCACTGCTTTGTGGTGATTGATCTGAAGGTAGTCGGTTTTGAGCCAGAATTTTCTGGGAAGATGAATTTTTACGTCTCAGCCGTGGATGATCTGCTGCGCGGCGCGGATGATAACCCGACGATCGGCATTATCCTCTGTCGCACCAAAAGCAAAACGATCGCCGAGTATGCGCTACGCGATGTCCACAAACCGATCGGCATTTCGACGTATCACATGGGCACACCGTTACCGACTTTGTTCCAAACCAGTTTGCCGACGATCGAAGCGCTGGAAGAGGAAATTGAAACCGTCGCGGCTGAAGTGGAGCAAGCCTTGGCATCCCAGGAAATCGAACAGCTTGATTTATTTGCAGACCCAGCGTTGCGAGAGGACACAGCAGATTAAAATCGCCCGTTGCAATCCTTGCGCTACACTATTGCCACTGCATCATAGACTGCATACAGTTCGGTTGGCGCAGCAACTCCGCGATCGCCTCAATGTTTTTCGTCTTTGGCAATGACCCTCGACAACCCATCCGCTATCGATCGCCAAACCCTCCCTGCCTCTATCCCTCACGAATGGGAGGCAAAATTTGGTAGTCCTAAAGGTGTAAGGATGGCGAATCTCTAGCTTGAGCAAGGTACAGTAC
>NZ_JCACKR010000079.1:0-2390 GCF_059505485.1 Stenomitos rutilans | reverse complement strand
TCTCTGGAGCAGTCTATGTAATTGTCTTGGTGGTCTATCTAATCGTCACTCAACAGCCAGCACGAGTGAGAAGCTATTTTCGACATCCTGAGCTTGCCTATGCTGCATCATGAAATGCAATCTCAATCATTGCCGGGTTAATAGTTAAGCCACAATTTCAAAGGCGATCGACAGTGCTGCCATCTGGCGCGTATCCACCAGACGCACTGTTGGGTCTGACGCAGGTTTAGAGGCTCCACGAGTGCCTGCATCTAGGTCATCTAGCAGTTGAGACACGGCATCAACCGTTGCTGCACCTCCACGGGAATCCATTTGTGGGTTGCTTAAAGCAGTCAGGGCAGACAACGCCTTCTCCAGTGAAACCGTACTCGCAACGATCAAAATTTCGGCAACGCCCAACGGCGGCTGTAGCTCGATGCCATCCTGCGCGGGAATCTGGACTTCTTGACCGGATTGCAAAAGCTGCTCCGTCGGCAACGGCAATACCGATCCATTGGGGCTGAAGAACACAATGCCAACGTAAAGCTCATGCGCTTCCTGGTTTTGCACCACAATTTGCAGCTTTTTTCCCACCTTTAATTGGGCAAGCAACTGCATCGAGCCATCAGAACGAGTCTGAAGCGTTTGTAGCGGCTGCCCGCCGCCTCGCACGGTAAACGCCTGAGCCAGAAGATCCTGCGAATCTGCCACTCTTACGGCTGCGCTCACCTTCAAGCGAGAGGCACTGGTATTTAACATCAGTTTCAAAATTTGCGCCGCCAGCAGCAGATTGAATTTCGTTCGCAACCGTGTGACTGCCGCTGTTACCGCCTCTCCAGGCATCCCAGGAGACTCTGGCAGCAAATCGAAGCCAGGAGTGAATAGCCCCACCCTGCCGTCTTGACGACCCAGGATGATGTGGACTTCCTGCTGCAACAGCGGTAGCGCTTCCATACGAGGGATGGCTTGCAGCGATCGCTTCGCGCTTTCCATCTCTGAGCCAAGGGAGCGATCGAGTCCCACTCGCAGCGTCACATCTTTGGGAATGGCGCGGATCTGCTCCTGCAATACGTCTCCTGGTACAACGTTGGCTGCACCTGTAAGTTGAAGCGTCCCCTGCGCCTCCAATTTATCCCGCGCTGACAGCCGCAGAATCCCTTTCTCCACTCCCTTAGTACACGTCACCACAAAAGGGGTACGGAATTCAAGCTGCCGTGGCATGAACTGGTTTAGGATCACATTTTGCCATTATTTTTGCGACTAACTTAGTTGTCCAGTAGACTTCTTCAAGAAGAAGCCGAGAGGTCAAAATAGAGAGGTCAACCCTGCCGAGATAACGAATGAATCAGGCGTTCTTCAACCATCTATGGCACTTGGTCAATGAGCATCCTCAACGAGGCAAACGCATGGTGGGGATGGGAGTGGATGCTTTGTGGGAACTCTGGCAGCGGATTGCGGCAGCGGAGCGTGCCGAACGACAGAACCAAGCTCAACGAGTTGGGCGGAAACGACAAATTGGTGGGGGACGCAAGAAGGATGCTCAAGTGCTGTGTCGGTTGCTGGTGACCCTCATCTACCTGCGGCAACACTGGACGATGCAAGTGATCGCAGAGACTATCGAGTGTGCAGAATCAACGGTGTGGAACTACATCCATGAGATGCTACCGTATCTTCGCAGCCAATTGTCCGCCAGTCTGCTCGAACAATGGCAGCAAGAGTGTCCCAGCGTTGAACGAGCTGAGTGAGAGCAGTGGTTGGCCGAACTGCCAGACGGAGCCTTGCTCGTCGCTACGTGGGAGCAACCGATTCCTCGACCGGGTGATGATCAAGAGCAGGAGGCGTGTTACTCCGGCAAACAGAAAGACCACACCCGCAAGAACCAACTGATTGCTTTGCCCAACGGAGTTGACTTAGTCGATGCCGTCATTGGTGAGAAAGGCCCGCGTAGCGACAGCAAACTGTTTGAGCAAACGCAGGCTCAATTGCCAGAGGAACTATCGTTTAGTGGAGATAAAGCCTATGTCGGTCGGCGCAATACCACCACTCCGCATAAGAAATCGCCCAAGGGGACACTGACTCAAGAGCAAAAGGAGTTTAATTGCCAGCTGAGTCAGAAACGAGTGTTTGTCGAGCATGTCATTCGAGTGATTAAGATTTTCCGAGTTGCGAAAGAGGAGTTTCGGATGCGTTCACGCAGGTACGAGATAGTGATTGCCTGTGTGTGCGGTTTAGTTCGTTTGCGGGTGCAGTATGCCTAAAATCAGGGCTTCAGCAGTTCAACCTGCTCATTTTCCTTATTTTTGAAGAGGTCTAGTAGTAAGGGTGGCCAAAATTGCGAGTGATAAGTAGCTAGGTATAATTAAATATAAAACGCTCCAGGGTGTAATCACCTGCTTGGCTACGAGCTTTCA
>NZ_JCACKR010000078.1:0-67850 GCF_059505485.1 Stenomitos rutilans | reverse complement strand
TCTTTAGGATGATCCTATCGATTTCCGACCCCCTTCAACAACGAGTTGTACTAAGGATCGTGGATTTAATAAAACCGCATTTTGTAGGATGTGTTAAGCGATAGCCGTAACGCATCAATCCCTGAAACGATGGTTACGCTGCGCTAACACATCCTACTTAAGCAATCGGAGTTATTAAATCCACCATCCTTAGCAGGCAGTGGCCAGCCTTTCTTCTTATCCCTCATCCTTTAGCCCTACTCCCCATCATGCAAACCCAATGGCAGTTTCTTTTGCAAAACTTGGGCGATTGGCGAGGGTCATTTACTCGCCTTTCCTTCACTGGAGAGCTACGGGAAGAAATACCCACGATCGTGTCGTTAGAGGGCTTAAACGACAATCAAACCATTCGCCAAATTATCCGGCGCTATGCTGCGAACGTCAACACGAAGGAAGATGCGTCTCTTCAAACTAGTGACCCAATCGACGAAAAAGTTCTGATTTACAGTTCGCTAGGGCGAGGGACACTGTTTTTTGACGATGGAGCCTTTTCTCAAGGGTCTATCCAGTTCGCGCCTTTTTCAGACTTTGGTGCTGAGTTGGGGCTAATTGCAGGCGACCGCCGTTTGCGGCTAGTGCAACTGTTCGATCGCGAGAGCACCCTTCATCAACTAACGCTCATTCGGGAGCAGCGGGCCGGAAGCGATGCAGCCGAACGTCCGCCCTTAACGCTGGATGATCTTCTTGGTGAATGGCAGGGAGAAGCTGTAACGCTGTATCCTGATTGGCAATCGCCCACAACCTATCTGACGCACTTAAAGCTCAGCCGCAGCGATGAAAACCAGGTAGAGCAACAATTAACTTTTGGTGAGGGTGCAGGAACGACCCTGCGATCGACCGCGATCGTGAATGGTTCTCGCCTCCAATTTGAGCAAGGGACTTTACCTGTGCAAGTGCTGCTTCTACCAGACGGAGCGTCTGCAACCAGCCCTGTTCGCATTCAAACCAAGCAGCCCTTTTTTCTGGAGGTTGGATGGCTCCTCCAGCCGGGTCTCCGTCAACGCATGATTCGCCGCTACGACCAGCAGGGAGCTTGGAGCAGCCTCACTCTAGTGACAGAGCGAA
Organism: Stenomitos rutilans; assembly: GCF_059505485.1. NCBI lineage: Bacteria > Bacillati > Cyanobacteriota > Cyanophyceae > Leptolyngbyales > Leptolyngbyaceae > Stenomitos > Stenomitos rutilans. Next base: position 66,746 of record NZ_JCACKR010000078.1, on the reverse strand, counting down.
AGCTAGTCTGATAGCAACCGTCATCAATTGAGATGTCCACGGGCTTAAGACTTGCTGCGAGGAAAGAGATAGCTCAGGGTCAAAACGCCTGATCCAACGAGAGCAGCAATCACGAACAGTGCCAGCGGTAAAGAAAGCATAGCGAATTACGGTGTTGCAACTAGCTATCACATTATCGGCAGGATTTGACAGACTTGTGACTGCCCTATCTCAGCCTGTTGACAAAAATTTGCTAGCCCGTTTGGCGTGAGTACAAACAGAAAGCGTGTTGCTGAAACACTGAAACAGCGCAGGCAACAGGGTGCGATCGAGGTTGCGGTGGGTGTGTTTCCGCATCCACCCCAGCAAACTCAGTACAAGCCACTGTTTGAAGAGCGCTTTGTCGGTATTGCCCGTCAAGCGCATCCAGCGTTAGAGCAGAGCACCATAAGCCTGGAAAGCTTTACAAAGCTGTCTCACGCGCTGACAACCTTGCGTCGAGATCGTGTGGGAGCGATTGATCGGGTCTTACACGAGCAGCATCTAGAGCAACGCATTGCTTAATAAAGCGTGACTCAGTCGTCACGGCATGGCTGCATCGCCTTCATTGAACGATGGATGAGGCGACAGGGCCAGAGACAGGCCCCGCAAAGGCTGACGGCAGCGATCGCGGTAAATGTTTGCCACTGTTCTCCCGGTTGATCGGTTGCATCTGGAGTGCAGGATTCGGTGCGATCAGTCGAGTTTAACGACGAGTGCGAGAGTTGACTGGCTGCATGCACTCCTTCGATTGCGGCTCCGATCGCATAAGCCGCCGCGGCAATGCCTAACCAGTGATGCATAGTGTTGTGCCCTTAAGCTGCAATGTGTGAAGCGTGTTAGGAGGGCTGAACTGATACTTAGAGTTAATGGCTACCCTGATTAACAGAGTTTCTGTCTTCAGCAAGATCACGAATGAGCGGCAGTTTAGATTGAATGTAGGTGTCGAGGCTGCTGGTGTCTTGAGCATCGATCAACTGCTGGGCTTTGAACCGCTTAAGGAGAAACTGCACGAGGTCAGAGTCTTCAAATTGCAGCAATGTGCTGACTTGAGTTGACTCCACTAAAGCCCAAAGCTGTCGCATCATGTTGGGAGTGACCATCACCGTGAACCTCTTAAGCTTTTCTTTATATTTACATGGTTTTTTGGCTTGCGCCTGCTTCTTTCCTCAAACTTTATGTATCGATACATCGCAAGAATGTATCCAGAGATACTTTGATAAAGGAAGCGTACCTGTCGTAGTTAGTTGTAGAGCGCATACAGCTCTTTCGCTTCGCCACAAGATGAGCCTCTTGTAACAGTCAGGCGATTGCGCAAGCCTCTTTTCAGTTCTAACGTTTCTCTGCGGGCTGGACTGCTGCGCTCGCTACAGATGGCAAGCCTCGTTCGAGTTGAGTCAATGCGGCAAATCCTCTGAAGGTCTGTACGATTTGGCCTGACTTTGAGTAAATAGCATCGGGTTTGGTCATTAATTTAGGCGCTATTCTTTTGTCAGCTCAAAGAGTCGCGTTCGATTTAGCTCAGGGGACAGATACGACAACAAGTCTTTGATGTTTAAGATGCGCTTTGCTAATCTCTATTCGACGGTGAAACCAGGATATTAGATCGGGTCTGAGGATTGGTATGCGCCCTTATCTTGTTTGGCTTTTGGCGATCGCGTGTGGTACGACGGTTGCCAACCTTTACTATAACCAGCCCTTGCTCGCGTTAATTGCCCGCAACTTTCAAGTTACGGATCAAGCCGCAGGATTTATTCCTATGGCAACGCAGGTGGGTTACGCACTGGGTATTTTGCTGTTTGTACCGCTGGGTGATCTCCTGGAGCGGCGCAAACTCATTGTTACCATGCTGGGCCTCACGGCATTAGCGTTGGGACTGGCGGCAATATCGCTCAATTTAACGTCGCTGACTATAGCAAGCTTTGCAATCGGAATGAGTACGATCGCGTCTCACGTCATGATTCCCTTCGCGGCTCAACTAACCGATCCTAAGGAGCGCGGCAGAGTCATTGGCACAATCATGGGCGGTCTGCTGATTGGCATTTTAGCAGCGCGAGTGGTGAGCGGCTTCATCGGTGCGGCTCTGGATTGGAGAGCGATGTACTGGATCGCCAGTGGACTGACCCTGGCGCTAGCGGTTCTGCTCTGGCGGGTGTTACCTCAAAGTCAACCCGCGTTGCATCTCTCGTATGCAAAGTTGATGCAGTCTCTATTCCACATTGTGCGAGAGCAACCTGTTTTGCGAGACGTAGCCGCGATCGGAGCCTTGTCATTTGGTGCCTTCAGCGCCTTTTGGAGTACCCTGGTCTTCCTGCTGGAGCAGCCGCCTTACCATTACGGCAGCGCGCTTACAGGACTCTTTGGGCTAGTGGGGATCGTTGGAGCTGCTGCTGCACCTGTTGTTGGTCGAATGGCCGATCGCAAAAGTCCGAAGCTCACAGCAACCATTGGCGTAATCATCACAACATTATCTTTTGTGCTCTTTTGGGTATGGGGGCACGTGCTTTGGGGCTTGATTGTGGGGGTCATACTGCTAGATTTGGGCGTGCAAACGACTCAAATTTCTAATCAGGCCCAAGTTTACAGCCTGCCAGAAGACATTCACAGTCGCTTAAATGCCCTTTACATCATGTTTTACTTCGTTGGAGGGGCGATCGGATCGCTTTTGGGTGCTTACAGTTGGAGTTACGGGCAATGGCAGGGCGTTTGTGCCGTTAGTTTACTGTTACTAACAGGTGCTCTAGCCGTGTCTTGGAAAGGGCAATAGTAACGCCGCCTTCGCACGCAGCCAACAAAGTGAACACCCACAAAGATGCTTTTACGAAACTGGCTTTTTTACAAAACTGACTTTGATGAATCTGGGTTTGATGAATCTAGCAAGCAAAAGGAGATCGATCGATGAGTGACACGATTGGCTTTGTAGGATTAGGCAGCATGGGCTTGCCTCTGGCGATCAACTTGCTGGAATCAGGCTATGAGCTACGGGTTTACAACCGCACAGCAGCCAAAGCACAGTCGCTAGTGGAGAAGGGCGCGATCGCGGTTGATGCTCCAGCCGATGTAGTAGAACCTGGAGGCGTTGTCATCAGCATTCTGTCAAATGACCAGGCGTTAGAAGAGGTTGTACTGGGTGAACAGGGACTTTTAAGCCGTTTGGCAGCCGACAGTATCCACCTTTCTATGAGTACAGTGGCACCCACAACGGCGCAGAAGCTGGCGGCACAGCACACTCAGCAAGGTGCACATTACCTCGCAGCACCCGTCTTTGGTCGCCCCGATGCGGTCGCTGCTAGAAAACTGTGGATCACCTTAGCAGGAAACGACGTTGCCAAAGCGCGAGTCCGTCCGCTGCTAGAAACGGTGGGGCAAGGGGTTTTTGACTTTGGAAACGAGGCGGGTGCTGCCAATGTGGTCAAGCTGGCAGGCAACTTTCTCATCATTTCAGCGATCGAAGCAATGGCAGAAGCCTTTACCCTGGCAGAAAAGAATGGGGTCGATCGCACTCAGATCGCTAATCTTTTTGGGCAAACCCTCTTCGCCTGCCCCATCTACCAAAACTACGGACGCATGATTGCCCAGCAGCAATACGAACCCGCAGGCTTCAAACTCGCTTTAGGTTTAAAAGATGTCACCCTGGCATTGCAGACTGCCAACGCTAGCCAAATGCCCCTGCCCCTTGCCAGCCTGTTGCACGATCGCTTAATTGCCGCAGTGGCAAACGGCAAAGGCGACATTGACTGGACAGGGCTTGCGCTCACAATCTCTGAAGAAGCAGGGTTGAAAAGGGGGAGCGGCGAGGGATGAGTTTTCAACAGTCGCGAAGTGTTTTCGTATCAGCCTCAGATTGTTCCCGGAAATCGGGTTGCAGTCTCGGCACCATAACGGCACGTAGCCTCATTAGCAAGGTTGAACAACGGCTTCTCTCATGTCTCGCGCATAGGAGGAGTTGTTTTAAGCATGGAACGTGGGAAAGGACAAGCGGTGTCTTCCCACAGTTAGACTATGACGCTGATGGGAATCGCCCTTCTAATAGAGATAACTAGACGCTTGATTTTTTAACGTGAGTCATGAATGAGGGCTGGCTACTGCAGCGATCGCCAATGGCACTGCGTCAGTAGACTACGCCTGTAAGAAGGAGCATTAACATGACTCAAGCACTCAACCATAAGAAAATTGCCATCCTCATTGCTGATGGCTTTGAGCAAGTGGAAATGACTGAACCCAGGAAAGCGCTGGATGAAGCAGGCGCACAGACTTTCATCATCTCACCTAACGACGACACTGTTCAGGGCTGGAATCACTTCGATAAGGGCGACACATTCCCTGTAGATGTACCAGTAAACAGTGCCAATCCGGCTGAGTATGATGCGCTGCTGCTACCAGGCGGTGTTGCAAATCCTGACCAGCTTCGCGTGAATGAGAAAGCCGTTCAGTTTATCCAGTCCTTCTTTAAGGCTGGTAAGCCAGTCGCCGCTATCTGTCACGCGCCCTGGACGTTGATTGAGGCGGAAATCGTGAAAGGTCGCCAAATCACATCCTGGCCCTCGCTCCAAACTGACTTGAGAAATGCAGGTGCCCAATGGGTGGATCAAGAAGTCGTGACAGACAACGGGTTGGTTACTAGCCGCAAACCCCAGGATATTCCAGCATTTAACCGCGCGATCGTGGCAGCCTTTGCTGTCGATCGTCAGCAAGAACAACAGCTCTCCTCTGTACGTTAGCGACAGCTTACTTTTCCCATACAGTGCGCCGCTTTATGAGGAAACGGTCTAGGATAAAGGGTCTAACGTCTTCCTACACCCCAAACCCTACACCCTAACTCCGCTCAAACAGGCTACATCACTCATTGAGGCTAAGACGAAACCGCGTAATGCACTAATTGAGCCAGCTTGCGGCGCATCGTTTCCAGCCCTAACCCCTCGCTGGCAGAAATAAAGATTGCCTGGGGATACTCTTCTCGCGCCAGTTCCAGGCGATCGCCGTCCACCTGATCAATCTTGTTAAACGCCAGCAGTGCTGGCCCCGGCGAAACAGGCATCGCCGACAAAATCTTCATTACCGATCGAATCTGGCTTTGCCATGCAGGATGGGAAAGATCCACCACATGCAATAGCGCTTCAGCTTCCGTGACTTCTTCAAGCGTGGCGCGAAAGGCATCCATCAACGAAGGCGGCAAATCGTGGATAAAGCCTACGGTGTCAGTCAGCAGAAGGGTAATTGGTTCTTCGGTCACGGCATCTGGCACCACCAAACGTCGTGTGGTTGGGTCTAGCGTGGCAAACAGTTGGTCGGCGGCATAGACTTCGGCACTCGTCAAAACGTTCAGTAACGTAGACTTACCTGCATTCGTGTACCCCACCACGGCGACCGACGGCACCTCTTCATGCTGTCGCCGTTGCCGCATCCGCGATCGGTGGGCTTGGAGTTGATCTACTTCCTGCTGCAAGCGCGTAATGCGTCGCTGAATGGCTCGCCGCTCGGTTTCTAGCTTTGTTTCCCCTGGGCCCCGCGTTCCAATACCACCCCCTAACCGAGACATGGCCTGTCCACGTCCTGCCAGTCGCGGCAGCATGTATTCCAACTGAGCCAGTTCGACTTGAAGCTTCCCAGCTCCTGATTGCGCGCGCTGAGCAAAGATATCGAGAATCACCTCGGTGCGATCAACAACTCGAATGCCAATCAGCGTCTCCAAATTTCTCACCTGGGCTGGCGAAAGGTCGCGATCAAACACAACCAGATTCGCTCCCACCGACTGTGCCGCCAGCGCAATTTCTTGCACTTTCCCTTCGCCAACTACGGTTTGATGGTGAGGCTGGGGACGCTTTTGCTGAAGCGTTTGCAGCACGGTACCACCTGCTGCCTCAACCAGTCGCTCTAATTCCGTTAATCCATCTTGGAAGTGTTGAGAGGCTCGGTTATCCGTAATCAAGCCGACCAATAACACTTGATCATGGTCGCGATCGACCTGCCGCGCGGTATAGTCTCGTCGGAACTCCTCTTCAAGTCCTTCGACAAGATTCAGGAAGTCCTGATTAGTCAGCACATCCAGGCTTAGTGGCGGCGTTACTGTCCACGCAGTTTCAGGATGCGGCACCAAATGCGCCAGGTAAGTTTCTTTCACATACCCGGTTGCGCCCCCCCCACGACGCTCAAAACCACCACCAGTTAGGGTCAAAGTTACTAAAGCATCTAGCCGTTGCATTGCCATCGCGGTCAACGCAGAATCACTCGGCGGTTCGAATTTTAGCTGGGTTGAAAGACAGCGAATTCCACAAAGCCGCTCAGCACCATAGCGAGGTAGTTCTAGTGGCGGAATTTGGGTTTGACGTGGAGTACCCACCCCAACCCGCATCACTTGACCACGTCGGTTGATGTAGGCGCAAACAGGCTGACTTAACTCAGTGCTAACCGCTGCTAAACGCTGAGCAAATTCGGGCGTTGTAATGCGATCGCCTGGCAACCGCTGGTGATATAACCGCTGCAACTGCTTGATCTGACTGGCTTTTAAGCCCTGGAGATTTCCGTAAACCGTTTCGATAGAGGCAACTAGCCAAACGCAACTACATCCATTTTAGTCAATTGCGTGACCGTCGGGATCTTCCCTTGAACGTCCCGACAGATGCAATATTCCGATACCTAAGCTGTAACAGGTGTTTTACCTTTTCGCTTCTGGGTTGTGGTCTCCGTTGTACCCGGTTCAGAGGCAGAGGCACTGTCCTCAGACGGCCCCTCTTCATCATCAAGACCACGGACAATATCCAAATCAATATCCAGAACAGACATTTCCAGGCCAGCGCGGGGCTTGTTGTCGCTGTTAGAAATGTAGGGTGTCGGCTCAACGCTTCCTGTGCAGATGATCAGCGATCCTTTTTTAAGAAATGACAGCTTCCGCCAGGCAGCGGAGCTTTCCCAGATGTTTAACGAAACTGTAAACGAATCATCACGATTCCGTGTTTTGCGGATATACAGCGTTGCTTTAGCAACCTTTGCCTTTTCGCCATTGCGCAGATCAACCGTCTTAATCTCTGCGTCTGCTGCTAAATTACCACTAACAATCCATTTGTTTAAGCCCACACTCGACATATTTCTCTCCCAAGGATGCCGTTTTCTAAAGAATTCCCCGCTCAATAAAAAATAGAACAGGACGTCAACAAAAAATAGAACAGGAATCCTCAAGACGACATGGCTGATACTCCTTCTCACTTCCCCTATCGACTGATTCGTACTAGCAAAATACCGCCAAACACCAAACCGATGAGTGTTGGTAGCCAGCCTGCCAAAAAAGACGACAGGATATCGAATTGGTAGAGCGCTTCGCAAATGCTGATAAAGAGGTAGTAGGACACAATCAGCACCAGACTGATGCCAAAGCTGGTGCCCCTGCCAACCCCGCGACGGGGCTGGGTGCCTAATGTTGCTCCCACTAGCCCAAACACCAGACAGGCGAAGGGAAACGCCATTTTTTGATCAACGCGCAGAGTGAGTTTGCGAATTTCCTTCTGATTCCCTGTCTGGTTAATGAGGCTCAAGTATTCCTGAATTTGGGCGATATTCATTTCGCCAGGATCGAGAGAGGTTTGAGCAATGTCGAGGGGAGTACGTGGCAGTTGAATCTGTTGCTGCTCAAAGCGGATGATATTACGATAGGAGCCGTCCGGTGCAACGACGTAGATGGTGCCGTTGAAGAAATCCCAGGTCTTTTGGTCGGTGTTCCAGAGCGCTGCTTCGGATGCCACGATCTGGTTTAAGCCATCCTGTGAGAAATCAAGAATGGTCAGCCCTTTCATCCGCTTGCCATCGAACTGTTTGGCATAAAAAATGCGAGAGAGGGCTTTATCGCGGCTGCCGTCTGGCTGCTTGAAATCCCGAAATTCCTGATACAGGATATTCTTTTCTCGAAACGATGGCTCTTTTTTGTTGAGGGCTGCATCCAGCGTTTGTGATGCCTGCCGATTGGCAGCAGGTACGATCGCTTCGTTAAACGCAAAGGTAATGCCTGTGACCAGTAACCCCATCAGAATCGCCGGAGTAATCAGCCGATAAATGCTAACCCCACAGCTCCGGAGTGCAATAAGTTCGCTGTCACTCGAAAGCCGTCCATACACAGTTAAGCAGGACAGCAACATCGACATGGGAAACGACAATCCCACGAAGTAGGGCAACTTGAGGAAAAAGACCTGAGCCGCGATCGAGACTGGCAAACCTGCTTCCGTCACCCGTCGCACTAGATCGAACAACACGCCGATCGCCACCCCAATTGACGAAAACGCCACCACCCCAAACAAAAAGGGCATCACTAACTCATTAGCGATATAGCGATCCATCACCGAAATCCCAGGTATGGGCAAACCAAAAGATTTTAAGGGCGGTGGATTTGCTGGAGTGATTGAAGCCATAGAGGGAAGGCAGAAGGTAAAAGGTAAAAGTGGGGAGTGGAGTGGAGAGTGAAAATCAAAAGCTGAAGGCTGAAGGTAGAAGGTAAAAGTGGGGAGTAGGGAGTAGGGTGAAAATCAAAGGCTGAACGCTGAACGCTTCATCAACTCAAAACTCAAAACTCTCCTTCCCCCCTCACACCTCACCTCTAAGGCTGAAAGGCATCACCCAGATAATACTGCCGCACTAACGGGTTGCTGTAGAGTTCTTCGGAACTGCCAGACGCCAAGATTTGTCCATCGCGCATGATGTAAGCACGATCGGTGATTGCCAGTGTTTCCCGGACGTTGTGATCGGTAATCAGAATGCCAATCTGACGATCGCGCAAGGTAGCAACAATCTGCTGAATTTCGGCAACAGCGATCGGGTCAACTCCCGCAAACGGTTCATCCAGGAGCAAAAACTTTGGGCCATTGCGTCCCGCCGCCAGCGCTCTTGCTAGCTCAGTCCGCCGCCGCTCACCCCCCGATACTTGGGCACCTAGCGTATGAGCAACTTTTTCGAGTCGGAATTCCTTGAGCAAATAGCCCAAGCGATCGCGCCATTCATGCCGAGGCACGTGGGATTGCTCCATGACCAGCAAAATATTTTCCTGCACGGTCAAATAGCGAAAAATGCTGGCTTCTTGCGCTAAATAGCCAATCCCTAACCGTGCGCGTCGATGCAAAGGCAGTGTTGTGATTTCGCTATCGTTCAACCAAACGCGCCCTTGATTGGGTTTCTCTAACCCTGTAGCGATATAAAACGTCGTCGTTTTGCCAGCGCCATTTGGCCCCAACAGTCCAACGACTTCGCCCTGAGACACCGAAAGACTGACGCGGCTGACGACAACCCGCGCTCCGTAGGATTTATGAACGTTTTCAAGCGCGATCTTCAACCGTCCACTCCTGGCTGTGCTGAGCAAAAAACACAAAGCTGACGACGATCTTATCGTGTATCAGCAGTTGCTGTCTCAGCGCGAACCGGGAGACGATGGGTTAGAAAGCGGTGGAGCCAAATCTGTCTGCGAGCGCGGCAACGGAGGAACCGCAGGCGTAAACTCTGACTGAGGGTTAAAGGGCGCAGCATTAGGGGTTGGCGTTGGGGTTGGCGTCGCATCTGGAACAAGGTAGATAGACTCGACTTGCTTAGGCGCGTCTGGCAGTGCCACAAATTTACCTTCGTCAATCAGATACGTGACGGTTTCGCCTCGGAGACTATTACCTTGTTGCAAAACGTACACATTCCCACTCAGCACAATCCGGCGCTCCCGGCTGAAGTATTGCGCCTGAGCAGACGTTGCCTGGATTTGGCGAGCGGGGTAGTTGATTTGCACATTGCCGCGTGCTGTAATGACACCCGTTTTAGAGTTTGCTTCCTGGATGTCCGATCGCAGAGTGAGCGATCGGCCCGCTTCGGTTTGGGCATTCGCAGGACGATGGAACAGGAGAAACGACGCAGGGCCCTCTAACAGCAGAAGGGTCGTTAGAATGGATGGAACGATCGCGGCTAATTTCAGTCGCTTTAAAGTGATATGAGGTGGGCGGAGAGAAGACATCATGGGGCGGGTAACTCAGCGTGATGGCAAAAATGACGATGAACGAGACATGACAGCGCTGACAGATGCTTTAGAGGATGTCTGAGAAGTGTCAGAGACGCTGCCTTCGCCCCCTTAATCCCCCAATTCTGGGGGACTTCCACCTCAGAACCCCTCAAATTTGGGGGCAAGGGGGGCGGTTCGGGTAGGCATTCATACCTTTTAAGACATCCTCTTAGGTAGTTTACCCAATCCTACTGAGCCTAAAGCCAATCCTGTAGAGTGGCAAGCTTGCATCCAGATGGGGCACTCAATGCAGCTTTCATTTAAGCATTGAATTGAACAATCCTCTTGATTTTATGACTGCTATTAGCGCGCGAAGTTGCCGTCCGATCGCGGTTCTAACCCGACAAACTGGCTCACGCTAGCTCCGCGCAGCTACAACGAAGTTCGACCGCTGTTAAATGAATACGATCGCCCATCTTGTAGCATTTAGGACTTACGCAAAAGCGGTCATCTTTCGCCCCCTAGCCCCCAATTTTGGGGGAACCGTCTCAATCAAAGCCCCCAAGATTGGGGGTTTGGGGGCAAATGCGTAAGTCCTAGCATTATTGCTGCACAGTAGCTCTCGTCGGGTTGCAGCAACGTACCGTTTTGTTGAGCATGCTTGATATACCTCCCGCTCAAGAAGTATTTAACGACTAAAGGCCCAGCAATTCTTAGCGTCTGTTTGGCGGGGAAGTTTGTAGGGTATACCATGAGAGCCTATAACCGTTGAGCTGCGATCGTTAAAGGCAGCTTCTATCAGCATTGAAGGCATAGATTCATGACAAAACGACGCGTCGGGCTATTGTTTGGGGGCTGTTCCGGTGAGCATGAGGTTTCGATCGCTTCAGCACGCGCCATCGCTCAGGCATTCAGCACCAGCCCAAACGAAACAGATTACACCCTGTTATCGTTTTATATTCAAAAAAATGGTCAGTGGTGCGATGGCGCGATCGCCCAACAGGTGTTGTCATCAGGCCAGCCGCTTCTATCAAATCACCAGCCTGGTGCCTCATCTACGCGCTGGCTTTTGCCTCCAACGGTTGCCGATGTAGACGTTTGGTTTCCGATCCTGCATGGCCCCAACGGTGAAGATGGTACGGTTCAGGGGCTCCTACAGCTGATGCAGGTGCCCTTCGTTGGTTCTGGCATTCTGGGGTCAGCGATTGGGATGGACAAACTCGCCATGAAAATGGTGTTTGCCCAAGCTGGATTACCTCAGGTCAACTACAGAGCCGTCAGCCGCGCACAGGTGCAGTTAGCCTCTATCAATCCAAAGCTGTGTGATGAGCTTGAAGCCGCACTCGCTTACCCCTGTTTTGTCAAACCTGCTAATCTAGGCTCCTCCGTTGGCATCTCTAAGGTGAGAACGCGTGCCCAACTTGAAGCCGCTCTAGACAGTGCTGCTAGCTACGATCGCCGCCTCATTGTCGAAGCAGGTGTGGCTGCCCGCGAGTTAGAGTGTGCCGTTCTCGGTAACGATCAACCCGCCGCTTCGGTTGTGGGTGAAATCACATACCAAAGCGATTTTTATGACTACGAAACCAAATACACCGAAGGTAAAGCGGCTTGGATTATCCCTGCCGACTTACCAGAGTCAATCGCTACTCAAATACAAGCAATGGCAGTCCAAGCATTTAGCGCGATCGATGCGGCTGGCATTGCACGAGTAGACTTCTTCTACGTTGAAGCAACCGGAGACATCTTTATCAACGAAATCAACACTATGCCAGGATTTACCGCTACCAGCATGTATCCCCAACTTTGGGCGGCAAGCGGCATCACCTTTCCCGCGCTCGTCGATCGCCTGGTTCAACTTGCCTTTGATCGCCACGCCTAGTATCCTATTGCAGCTTGCTCGCTTGAACCAGCAAAATGGTGGCGGATCGCCCCTCTACTTCAGTCCTCAACCACCGCTTACTGGGGGAATGAGGACGACCTCGTCTCCATCATGCATCACCGTATCGGATGCTACAAACTGAAAATTAATGCCAAATCGCGTTAAGTCGTGCCATTGTGCTAATTGTGGATGCTCAGCAATGAGGCGATCGCGCACTGTAGCAACCGTTGCGCCGTAATCAACATCCATTTGCAGTTCTGAACCGCAAGCTTCTTGATACGCCGCGAAGAGCTTGACGGTGATCGTAATGGTAGGCATAGGCATGAAGCTAGAGAAAAAACGTATAGCAGTGAGCAGTCTGATGAAGGGTACTCTAAACCCTCTTTACAATCTACAACTTTACTTGCCCAGCACCTTTTCAAGCTACCTGAGATGGTCATCTAGTCAAGCAGCAAAGCAGTGTGTCGCAATAGGCACAAACTTTAGCTCTTCAAGTGAGTAAAGCATCCTCATAAAGGTGTATATTTCTCACCCAAACGGGCGACTTCAAAGAAAAGAATAAATCTTTTGTAAAGACAAGCACATGAGCTGATAGTCGTTATTGGCTAATCTACTATTGGAGCTAAGCATTCTGAGCAAACAGGGAGCAACATCGGTATGTACCGATCGCTCTTTTAATTCATCTGACGATCAAAAATTGGTACAGGGCTTAATATTGCTCTGCTTCAAATGATTTTTCTGTAAAGCCGTTCAGCGATGACCGTTCAGCCTTGGTGCCTCATTCTATATTGTATTTGTCACAGCTTACTCTGAGACAAGCATCTTACTGGTAGAAAAAGTCTCAAACACAAAATCGTCTTACGGATTTTACATACGTTTTACGTTTTTAACAGTCTTCAAGCGCATTTTGAGATTTGAGAATGTTCTGTTTTTAATCATCAACGTTTCTGTAAAGTAAATGTTTTTTGATTTAGAAATTTAGTTGAACGCGTTGAACAACTTCATTTCAATAAGCTGACAAGCAGGCTTAGGCTCCATCTATTAAATCCGAAGAACATGACTGGAAATTCTTTAGGCTCTATTCTTCTGAAAAAACGCTTGATTACTCAGAGCCAGCTCGAACAAGCCCTGCGGAAGCAGCGCCAGCAAGCCAAAGCGTGCGGCTGGCAGTTATTAGGAGAAATTCTCGTGGACGATCGAGTCATTAGCAGACGCGCTTTGGAGAACGCACTTGCGACGCAAGCACAGCTTAACGAAGTTCACAGTTTGCAGGCTGATTTTGAGCCTAGTCAGATTGATATTCTCAACGTTTCGATCGATAATATGTCGATGCATGAACTGCTCGATCAGCTTCATAACGGTGTCGTACTAACCCCAAACGTTGACCATGTTATGAAGCTACAAAAAGATCCAGACTTTCTCAGAGCTTATGCCCTTGCTGACTATAGAGTTTGTGATAGCCAGGTCTTGATGTACGCATCTAAATTCTTAGGCACTCCATTCAAAGAGAAGGTTTCAGGCTCCGATCTCTTCCCAAGATTCTGTGAGTTTCATCAATACAACGACGGCATAACCGTCTTCTTGCTTGGTGGCGCTAAGGGCGTTGCAGCACAGGCGAAGAATAATATTAATGAGAGGCTTGATCGAGAAATCGTGATCGGCGCTCATTCGCCGTCTTTTGGTTTTGAGAAAGACGAACAGGAATGCCTGGAAATCGTTGAAATGATTAATCAATCTAAAGCGACCGTTTTAGCGGTTGGCGTCGGTGCGCCAAAGCAAGAAAAGTGGATTTATAAGTACAAGCACAAGCTGCCCCACGTCAAAATTTTCATGGCAGTCGGAGCGACGCTCGATTTTGAGGCGGGTGTTCTTAAGCGTTCGCCAAAATGGATGAGTGACTTGGGCATCGAGTGGCTGTTCCGCATTTATTGTGATCCACAGCGACTTTGGAAGCGCTATCTTGTTGAGGATTTGCCATTTTTCTGGCTACTGTTACAGCAAAAGTTTGGCCTCTACACGCCACCTCGCTTTGAAACGCTCGATCGACGGCATGTACCAGTGAATGTGAAGGTCACTGTTAATCGTTTGCTGAGAAAGCGTGCCACGACGAAAGTGTAAACGACAACCCCTCACAGCAGCCTTATTTCACCCTTCTCTAAGGAAGGTCGCTGCTTAAAGCCAGCTATGGGCTGCGGTTGTCCTTTTTGAGAGTCAGATTGTTAGATATACAGCGCTTTTGCCCATGTGCATACTTTTTGGTACGTGCCGACTCATATCTGCATAGGGTGATAGAATCACAGTCAAGCTAGGGGTGTTTGCTGCGGCAGGCTGAGATAGTCCCTTAGAACCTGAGCTTGGGTAATGCCAGCGGAGGGAAGCTGTTTATCTGAGGAATCGAATATGCGGACAGAATGGGTCGCCAAGCGTCGTGGACAAAGCAATGTGTCCCAGATGTACTTTGCTCGTCAGGGCTTGCTTACAGAAGAGATGCAGTACGTGACGCAGCGGGAGCAGTTGCCACCAGCGCTAATTCTAGATGAGGTGGCGCGAGGGCGTATGATTATCCCTGCCAATATTAACCATCCTAATTTGGAGCCAATGGCGATCGGCATCGCCTCAAAATGCAAAGTCAATGCGAACATTGGCGCTTCTCCTAATTCGTCTAATCTGCAAGAAGAGGTAGACAAACTGCTTCTAGCCGTGAAATATGGTGCCGATACGGTGATGGACTTATCAACAGGTGGCGGCGATCTCGATGAAATTCGCACAGCCATCATCCGGGCTTCATCGGTACCGATCGGAACGGTGCCTATTTATCAGGCACTAGAGAGCGTACATGGCACGATCGAAAAACTAACGCCCGACGACTTCCTGCACATCATCGAAAAGCATGCTCAGCAGGGCGTTGATTACATGACCATTCATGCGGGAATTTTGATTGAGCACTTACCCTTAGTGCGTGATCGCATTACAGGCATTGTGTCTCGCGGGGGTGGCATTATTGCTCGTTGGATGCTGCACCATCACAAACAGAATCCTCTTTATACCCACTTCCAGGACATCATCGAAATTTTCAAGCGTTATGATGTCTCCTTTAGCCTGGGCGACTCGCTCCGTCCTGGTTGCACGCATGATGCGTCTGATGCTGCACAGTTGGCAGAGCTTAAAACACTGGGACAACTCACCCGCAAAGCCTGGGAGCATGATGTGCAGGTAATGGTAGAAGGCCCTGGTCACGTGCCAATGGATCAGATTGAGTTCAATGTGCGAAAGCAGATGGAGGAATGCTCAGAAGCGCCCTTTTACGTTCTGGGGCCACTTGTGACGGACATTGCGCCTGGGTATGACCACATTACGTCGGCGATCGGTGCAGCAATGGCTGGTTGGTACGGTACAGCAATGCTGTGCTACGTCACACCAAAAGAGCATTTGGGTCTGCCCAATGCCGAAGATGTTCGCAATGGCTTGATTGCTTACAAGATTGCGGCTCATGCGGCAGATATTGCACGACATCGACCAGGCGCACGCGATCGCGATGATGAACTTTCCCAAGCCCGCTACAACTTTGATTGGAATCGCCAGTTTGAGCTATCGCTCGATCCTGAGCGTGCGAAGGAGTATCACGACGAAACTCTGCCAGCCGATATTTATAAAACGGCTGAGTTCTGCTCGATGTGTGGCCCAAAGTTCTGCCCAATGCAGACAAAGGTCGATGCTGACGCTCTTACAGAACTGGAGAAGTTCTTAGCAAAGGACTCTATTGTCTCTGTTTAACCTTGGGTGCAGTCAGTAGGGGTTTCCTGATCATACTGAGGCTCTCTCAAAGCAGTCAGCGGTCAGCTTTTAGCCCATTAAGCAGGCTCAGTTTCATGCCGTTCGGTTACTTAGCACGTTAATTTTTAAGTACTGTAGTGGTTTAATGCATCCCTACAACCAAGAGCAGGGATTCAGATGTGAACCCCTGCTCTTGAGTGTTAATAGAAGCGGTTTTTGTAGAAGAAGGCGATCGCTGATGAGCGTCATTGCCGGCCTGCTTAGTCTGCTGATACAGCATTGACATCAACCGTTTTTGCCTCTGGTTTGAACCCTGGCTCTGCTGTGCTAGCTGTTTGAACAGGGCCTTCATCTTTTTGACCTTTTAGCCGCTCTAGTGCCCAGGTAGACAACTCAGCAACTAAAAGAGTGGCAATCAAGCCATCATCAATCCACCCAATGATGGGAATAAAGTCTGGGGAAATATCAAAGGGGCTGATGAGGTAAAGCAATGAACCGCCAATAATCCACCAGCGGTACTTAGGGTTCCGAATAACATTACGATACCAGTCTGTGATCGAGTCTTTCATCAACGTGTCTCCTCTCGTTACATTTAAATCTTGGCAGATTGCTCACGATAGTTCCGGTGTGGATAACCTCCCGTATGTGGGAGGGCATCAGTACGGTGTCTTAAAGAAGGAATGGTAAGGGACAGAAATGTACCTTTAGATAGTTGCTTGTGTGAGTCGAAAGATCGTTGACCCTTTAGGGCTCGCGCAGTTGTCCCCTTAAATCCCCCCATCCTGGGGGACTTTGAGTTCTTGCTCCCTCAAAGTTGGGGGCCAGGGGGCAGTTTTGCAAGAATTTGCGTAAGTTCTAACCCTTTTTAGAGCCAGTAGGGGCATTCGTTCGATCGCCTTTTGTCAACTTGAAGCGTAGCTCCAAAAAGTGCAACATTTCGCATCATTTTGACTGAAGTTTCATCTGTCTGCTTGAATGAGGTTCTAAATCTCTAAAATTAAGTAGCTCTAGCTTAAGAGGCAGGACTGGGCAGAAATCCTAAGATCGGGAACGTAAGGGGAGTAGAACACACTGTGAATGTTGCGGAAATCTTTCAAAAGGGTGGGGTAACGATTTTGCCCTTGCTTTTTCTCTCAATTTTGGCCCTCAGCGTCATTATTGAGCGGGTTTGGTTTTGGACGAATGTGCTGCTTAAGGAGCGTGAGATTGTCAATCGGGTGCTGGATGCAGCCAGAAGAGACTGGGCCACCGCTAAAGAAATTGCTCGGCAAGCGCACGAACAGCCGATCGGTCGCTTTCTTTACAGCCCCTTGCAGCTTGAGAATGCAGATCCGGAGATGTTTCGTCTAGCGCTTGAGGCAACAGCCGATGACGAATTAGCGGCAATGCGTCGAGGCGATAAAGTGTTGGAGGCTGTGATTGCGTTGGCCCCGCTGTTAGGTTTGTTGGGCACAGTCATCGGCTTGATTATTTCCCTAGGATCAATCCGCCTGGGTGATTTGGGCACGGCTTCAACCTCAGGAGTGACAGCTGGGATTGGGGAAGCACTGATTGCAACTGCTAGTGGATTAGTCGTGGCGATTTTTAGCTTGGCGTTTTATCGACTGTTTCAAGGCTTTCTATTTAACCAAGTTAGAGTTTTCCGCAAAGCTGGTAATGATCTGGAGCTTCTGTATCGGCAGCATTGGTCGCAGAAAACTGGTAGTCAGCTCTAATGCGATCGTGCGTAGTACTGCACCCAGGCATAAAGTCCAACACCGTGCGTAGTCATGGTTAAGATGTCACGACATTAATGATGGTGATGAATAGTGTTGATGCGTTTTGAGGGCTGGAGTAATGAAAATTAATCTTGATTCGCCTCCTGAAGATGTCCAGATTCAGATCATTCCGCTGATTGACGTCATCTTTTGCATTCTGACGTTTTTTATTCTGGCGGCACTGCAACTGACTCGACAGCAGGGCATTGAAATCGATCTGCCAAAAGCAAGTACGGGCGCAACTCAGATGCGGCAAATGTTAGTTGTGACTGTGAGCGCCACTGGTCAGACGTTTGTGAACAAACAGTTTGTCGATCGCGCCCAGCTTTTTCAACAGCTTCAGGATTATCACCAAAAAAATCCCGATGGTTTGCTGGTACTCAATGCTTCACAGACCGCGTTTTATAACGATGTGGTGCAAATTTTGGATGTGATGCGGCAGGTCGGGGGCGATCGGGTGGCGCTGGCAACTCAACCAATCGAGACGAACCAAACGCCTGGCTTGGCTCCGAATCCGACCATTAGCCCCACGCTTAGCCCCACGATCATGCCTCCTGCGTCCGATCCCTTTAACATTTTTGGTGCACCCAGTCCTAGCCAAACGTCTAACCCAGGACTTTTGCAGTCTCCACCAGCATCAGGTCAACCGTCTAATGTTGTTCCCTCTAATTCCTCTGGGCCGAAAACTAGCCCTTAACTAGGCACAGCTATTCTTACTGAATGACCAGAACGCAATAATACTAAATATGAGCGTCTGATCATCTTGCCCTCAATCTGTACCTTTGTGCCGAATACTGAATCTTACTCTTGGCACAAGAGTTAATTAGGTTGCCTTCAGTACTGTTAGGTATCGGTAAGTCAACAAGCCTTGCCGTGCAAGACGAACTGAGAGGTAATGCTAATGAGTAACGATGTTAGACGAACCCATGATCCCGACGCAAATCCTGATCCGATTACAGGTCAACCAGGTGCCCATCCTGTTGGTACTGGGGTTGGTGCTGGCGCAGCGGGCGCGGCTGGTGCTGCGATCGGTGGTGCCGTTGGTGGCCCAGTCGGTGCTGTCGTTGGCGCTGTCGTTGGTGCAGTTGGCGGTGGCTTAGCCGGGAAGAGCGCTGCTGAACGTGTGAACCCTACGTTTGAAGATGAATACTGGCGTGGAAATTACGCTTCACGCCCTTATGTAGAGCCAGACTACGATTACACCGATTATGAGCCAGCTTACCGCACCGGGTATGAGGGTTACTCATCCCATTATGACCAGGGTGTGACCTATGATCAGGCTGAACCCGCCTTGCGCCAACGCTACGAATCGCAGCATGGTGGCCGTCTGGCTTGGGAGAAAGCTAAGCATGCCACTCGTGATGCGTGGGATCGCGTCGAGCGTGCTTTGCCAGGTGATGCAGACCATGATGGCAAGTAGCAAGTGACGGCACTGCTATCACTTCTAGAATCCTTTTGAAGATGACCAAGCCCAAGTGGCTTGGTCATTTTTAATGGATGTGTGAGGCGATCGTTGTGGTAGGTCCATCGTTAGACACTTTGTGAACTGCCTACCCCAAACATCCAAATACAGGTCTCGCTCGTATTCTCAGTTAGCGCAACTGAAAACCGCTTGTTGTTACAGGCATGCCTCATTGTGAACCTCGTGGCGATATAGTTTCTGAACGGTCGCATTACTATGGACAGTGCACGAGTAGACGAAATTTTATAATTTCTTTATCCTGTGTTGTGTCGATGCATTACTCTTTCGAGTCTGGTGGAGAACCAACTGATGGCGATTTCTCAAGTCAAGCGTCAAACTCTTAAGGGCTTCAATTGGCAAACATTTCGTCCTCGCGTCGCAACACTGGTGCTTTTAGGAATACTTGCGTGTACGGCTGGCGTTTGTGCGGCCTGGTTTGTACAGGAGGGAAGCATTAACCATCTTTTTGCTCGCCTTAACTGGCTGCAAGAGTCTCCCCCACTGTGGTTGGCCGTGCCGATGGTGGCTGTGCAGTATCTCCTAGCACCAACGGTCATTCTGTTGCTGGTAGCGCTGGTGGTGATGAAGGTTTCTCCAGAACCGCGTCGCTGGTCACGAACGATCGTGGTCGGTATTTTGCTGGCGTTAACCATTCGCTATATTGCTTGGCGATCGCTGGCAACGTTGAATTTGGCCGATCCGTTGAACGGTGTGTTCAGCTTGGGACTTTTTGGGCTGGAAATGTTGATGCTCGCCAGCGGGATTATTCAGCTTTTTTTGATGCTGCGGGTGAAGGATCGCCGCCGAGAAGCGAACCGTAATGCTGATGCCGTGCTGGAAGGGGCATTCATCCCTTCGGTAGCTATTTTTGTGCCGACTTACAATGAACCTGTCTTTATTCTGCGACGGACAATTATTGGCTGTCAGGCATTGGATTATCCTCATAAGCAAGTCTATCTGCTGGATGATACTTGCCGACCGGAGGTTCAAATGCTGGCAGCAGAGTTGGGCTGTGACTACGTTGCGCGTCCAGACAACCGCTACGCCAAAGCTGGTAATTTGAATCACGCGATCGCGCTAACCGCTGGCTCTGAAGCAACGAAAAGTGACCTGATCGTCGTGTTTGATGCTGACTTTGTGCCTACTCGCAACTTCCTAACGCGCACTGTTGGTTTTTTCCAGAATGAGCAGGTTGCTCTGGTGCAAACGCCTCAGAGCTTTTACAACCCCGATCCGATCGCCCGTAATTTGGGTTTAGAAGACATCCTGACACCTGAAGAAGAAGTTTTTTATCGGCAGATTCAGCCGATTCGAGACGGGGCTGGGAGCGTAATTTGCTCGGGCACGTCGTTTGTGGTGCGGCGGAGTGCGCTGGAAGCCACAGGTGGTTTTGTCACCGATTCGCTTAGCGAAGATTACTTTACGGGCATTCGACTTGCAGCGCAGGGCTATAAGTTGCTGTACTTGGATGAGAAATTGAGTGCAGGCTTAGCCGCCGACAATATGTCTGCTCATGCAACGCAGCGATTACGGTGGGCGCGCGGTACACTTCAGGCATTTTTTATCGAAGCAAATCCGCTGACCATTCCCGGACTTAGCCCATTACAGCGTCTGGCTCATTTGGAAGGCTTGCTGCACTGGTTTACCAGCCTTTCTCGCGTGGGTTATTTGATTGCGCCCTTGGCCTTTTCCTTTTTAGGGGTCATCCCCATACGGGCAACGCCTGAAGAATTGATGTATTTCTTCCTGCCTTACTACGTGGTGCAGTTGACGTTTTTCTCCTGGCTAAACCATCATTCTCGATCGGCCCTGCTATCGGATATCTATTCACTGGTGCTGACTTTTCCGCTAGCGTTCACCGTTATTCAAGTGATGCTGAGTCCCTTTTCCAAGGGCTTTAGCGTCACGCCGAAGGGCACTGCTAGCGATCGCTACTCCTTCAACTGGCACCTGGCGCTACCGCTGATTGGGCTGTTTATCCTCACGGCTGTCAGCCTATGGCGCAATCTAGGTTTATGCATGTTCACGGGCTGGTCGGCTGATTTAACGCCCGAATTGAAAGGCTTGGGGCTTGGCTGGCTCTGGAGCAGCTACAACCTGATGATGATTGGTATCGCGCTTTTGATTTTATTGGATGTTCCCAAACCCGATGCTAATGACTGGTTTGACCTTCGACGCACCGTGCGCTTGTGTTTTGCCCCCACGATCGGGCTAACGCGACTGCCCCGACCTCAAAATCATCACGCTATAAGTGAGGATGTCAGCGCAAAAAACTCCGCTGCGATCACCGGGGAGACAACAGAGGCATGGTGGCAACAGCGAGAACGAAGCACAGCTAGTACCTTATTTGCACCCTCTGCCCGTGCGTTGCTAAGCACATCACCAAAGCGAGAGGGGCCGCCCGTGTCGCTCACTCTATGGGGTGTGACGACCATGATGTCTGAAGGGGGAGCCGAAGTAGCGCTTACACAGGCGAGCTTTCCCACACTGGCTCCAGGGGAAACATTACCCGTGTCGCTGGAGTTCATGGAAGTTGACTTAAAGCTGCAAGGTGTGGCTGTGCGCAGTGGGGTGAGAGACGAGTTTCCAACCGTGAGAATTCTGTTTGAGCGGTTGAACCTGCAACAGCAACGCTGTTTAGTGGAGATGCTGTACTGCCGTCCGGGGCAATGGAAGCGCCGCAAAACACCGGGAGAATTGCAGTCGTTGCTGCTGCTGTTTCGGATTCTGCTGAAGCCAAGAGTACTGTTCGATCGCGCGATAGATGTGCGGGCGATCGCAGTCGCTAAAGGCTAGAGTGTAATCAATCGCACAAGCATAACCGTGTTTTCGATGAGCATTTGGTAGGCTTTAACGAAACCATTTTGATTCTATATGGCGATCGAAGCAGCGGCAAATCAGTGATCCCGCTTATCCTGGTTGAGACAGTATGGCAGTAGAATAATTGCCGTTGTGTAAAATCAGGTCAAATCGAAAACTTCGTGCCACATACTTTCATCGCTCTGAGTGAGTCTGCTGAGATAGACTCAACGCTTCACGTCACAGATCTGCCATTTACCTTACAAGATCTCAAAGCAAGTATTCCTGCTTATTGTTTTGAACCCTCTCTTGGTCGATCGCTTGCTTACTTTTTTTGGGATGTTGGTGTTATTGCAGCACTTTATGCGATCGCTCACGCCATCAATGCCTGGTGGTTTTTTCCACTTTTCTGGCTGATGCAAGGCACCATGTTTTGGGCGCTTTTTGTCGTTGGGCATGATTGTGGTCATGGCTCTTTTTCACGGCACAGATGGTTAAATAGTCTCGTCGGGCACCTTTGCCACACGCCGATTCTAGTGCCTTACCACGGCTGGCGCATTAGCCACCGGACGCATCACAGCAACACGGGCAATCTGGACACAGACGAAAGCTGGTACCCCGTATCGCAGTCCAAGTATGTTCAAATGCCCTGGTATGAGAAGCTCTTTCGCTTTTATGTGCCGTTGTTGGCCTATCCGGTGTACTTATTCCGTCGCTCAACCGATCGCAAAGGTTCGCACTTTCACCCAGCCAGCGCGCTTTTTCGTCCGTCCGAAAAGTGGGATGTGTTGACCAGTACCGCCCTTTGGCTCCTCATGATCGGCTTCTTGGGTGAACTAGCCTACGTTTACGGCTGGCTATTTTTGGTGCAGTACTATCTCGTGCCTTATCTTGTCTTTGTGGTCTGGCTCGATCTGGTGACGTTTTTGCACCATACAGAGCAGGAGATTCCTTGGTATCGCGGGAAGGATTGGTTTTTCTTGAAGGGTGCGCTTTCGACCATCGATCGCGACTACGGCTTCTTCAATCCCATTCACCATAATATCGGGACGCATGTAGCTCACCACATCTTCCTCTCCATGCCTCATTACCATCTCAAAGCAGCGACAACTGCGCTCAAACCTGTTTTGGGAGCCTACTACCGCACATCAGATGAACCAATTTGGAAAAGCTTCATCCGGTCTTACCAGATGTGCCGCTTTGTGCCAAATACGGGATCGCAGGTTTACTACCAACCCTCGAAACAACAGCTTTAAGGTTGAATAATCGAGGTCAGCGATCGCGCAGTGCTATTCAGTAGGGCGCGATCGCTGATACAAAGCAGAAATATGCGGTTGGTGTAAACTTTCCATAGCGCAAGCGTTGAAATATGACGAGTCATCAACCAGAACCCACTACCCAACAGTTGCTTACGGCCCTCTTGCAATCAGGGGTACAGCAACAACACAGTCTTGAAGTTTTGACAGATCAGATCGGACATCTGACAGAACAACAGCAACACAGCCTGGATAGGCTCACCACACGCATCGAGCAACAGGGGGAACAACAGCAACACAGCCTGGATAGGCTCACCACTCACATTGAGCAACAGGGAGAGCAACAGCAACACAGCCTAGATAGGCTCACCATGCGCATTGAGCATCTGGGGGAAAAGATTGATACGCTAGCCGAGGTTGTCACCAGCGGTTTTTCGGAACTAAAAGCCATTACTCGAGAACAGTCAGAAGCTGCAAAACAGCAGGCGGAGAGTATTTCACGTCTTGCTGCTACTGTGGAGCGGCAGGCCCAGATTGTAGAGCGTTTATTACCACGCGAACCTGAACAATAATTGTTTGCTATTTACGCTAGTGGTCTGTCAAGACTTATTTTGTGAGTTTCTCACTTACAAAATAACAACCTTCACTAAACCCAAAGCACAAAATCAAAACTGACGAACCACTAGGGAGCTACGCGTGCAAATTATTAAACGCAACGCCGAACTGAGAGTAGACGATAGCCTGATGCGGCTGTATATAGCGACTCCCAAGCCAGCAGGTCATTATCCAGGCATTGTGTTCTATAGCGATATTTACCAGCTTGGTGGTGCTATGACGCGGCTGGTCGATCGCTTGGCCGGGTATGGGTACGTCGTGGCGGCCCCCGAAATTTTTCATCGGCTTGAACCTGTAGGAACAGTGATTGAACCAGATGATTTAGGCCGTATGCGCGGGAACGATGCCGCACGACGCACGGCGATCGCTGAATATGATGCCGATGCGTGTGCGGTGATTGACTTTCTCAAGCAAGATCCTACCGTTTTGCCAGACTACATCGGCACGATGGGCTTTTGCATTGGGGGACATCTCGCGTTTCGGACGGCCTTTCAGCCAGAGATCAAAGCAGCGGCGTGTTGCTACCCGACGGGCATTCACAGCGGCAAACTGGGTAAAGGCGTTGCGGATACCCTTCAACGCATGAAGGAAATCAGTGGGTCGGTGCTGCTGATCTTTGGGACGCTGGATTCACATGTGCCAGAAGACGGGCGACAGACGATCGCCGAAGCGCTCAACCAGACAACGATCGCTCACACAACACGACTATACGAAGCCGAGCATACATTCATGCGTGACGATGGGTATCGCTACGATCCCGTTGCGGCTGATGCTGCCTGGTCAGAGGTGACAGCTTTTTTCAAACAAAGCTTTGGCTAGATTGCATTACCGAATTTTGGCTTCAAACGATCGACAGAAATCTTGCACACCCGTTTTAACCACAAAAATTGCCACAGGCGTAGCGAGTTTAAGTGGCAGCATAGTGTGTTCAGTCAGGGTTAATAGTAAGTTACCCGTCAACCCATCTTCCAGGCTCTCCTTCAGGTCAGCACGACAAAGAATGTGCCGCCACTGCTTTGCGACCCCTTCGATCCAACGATCGTTCGTGTCGGGTTCCTGCCCTACTTGAATTGCTAGCGCGATCGACGCATCTTCCAAATCACCTTCGCAGTCTTCAATTTCGTTAAGAGCAGCCAGCGCATCAGGGTAAGCTGCCAAATCTACCCGGAATTGCTCAATTTCGTCGGGTGTTACAGTAATACTCATACAGCAGCAAGGTACAGAAGCCACGATCGTATCACTTCGTAGTCTTCTAGGTGTACCTTGCAGACGCTTACACGATCGCCTACAACAAATCGCCTACAACAAACCACTACAACCCAACGAGTTCACGCGACTCTAAGCCAGTAAGCTTTTGGGCGATCGTCAACCGGGTTTCAAGCTTGGCAACGCTGAATTCATTGCGTAGATGCTCTAGCCGCGCTAGGGCGTTTGCCTTTTCGGTAGAAAGACGGTTCAGCGCATCCAGGGCGCGTTGATACTCCTGATTCACTTGCAGCACTTCAAAACGGCGTGCCTTACGCTGATTGTCATTTTTGAGTCCGGTTTCAAAAGCGACCACCATTTCGGCATTACCTTCCAGCCGAGCAAGGTGCTGACGAACCTCGCCAATCTGATATTCAAATTCATTCACAGCTTGGGCCGCTTGTGCGATCGCACTGGGATATTGACTGAGACTAAGTTTCATAAAATAATCCTCAAAAAAGCATAAAGAGCAATGGGTGTTAATCACCCTGTTTCATCGTCATCAGTCTTGCTTATGACTTCATTCCTCAGCGTGCACGTACTGCCCAGGCAAACCGCTTTAACGGTAAACCTTGATGCCTCAAGCAACCAGTTCTGCACGCTGGGGTAGCTGAGTACGAGGGGATACGGCTGGAGCAGAAGCCTGCTTCATCGGCTCGGCTGCAACCTTTTCTAACACTTTGACTTCGATACTGACGGCAATGAGGTAAGAGCCAGGATCTCCCCCTACTTCCTGGGCAATGAGATCAGCTAAAGCGGGGTGATCAGCCGTGATGGGGTCACGCAGTGTGCGTCGATCCCAGTCGTATTTGGCATTTGGATCAAGGCTGAGAATGTAGTGCTTAGTCATGGGCGTAAGTGTTGATAGTATATATGTACTATTTTAGTGGGTTTATCCCTATGCCGCAAGTGTCCTCTAAGCGGCGATCGCGCTTCTCTCAATCCTTTGATGGGAAGGCGTTTGACTATTGGATGAACGCCGAGTTCTGTCGCTCTGCCGCTCCCAATACGCTAATGTCCTTGCCAGGTCACTGTGTCCGCGCAACCGAATTTCGTAAGCTTGCGGCATAATACGGCTGCGACGGATTTGAAAGCTGGCACCTATGCTGGCAAGCTTTTGGGCAAACGTTTGCGCTTGCTTGAGGTGATCAAACCCGAAGTAGCAGACTGTAGGAGAAAACGCTCGAAAGGGCGATCGCACAACCAGCACTCTAGGCGCTAAATACTGCCCCACTCGACCCTGCTGCAAGGAAAAGAAACGACCAATTTGCATCACATACCCCCGCGCTTGCTTACTACGATCGTAGTGAAAAAGCACTACAGTTGGGTGCTGCGATCGTGGGGGAAAACCGTCTCCCCACGGCTTAAACACCGTTGCGGCGCACCTTATCCAGCACTACAGCAATCACAATGACTAGCCCAATCACCAGCGTTTGCATAAAGGACGACACCCCGACCATATTGAGCGAATTTGACAGCATTCCTAGAATGAGTACGCCATAAAACGCATTCAACATGCTGCCCATGCCTCCTGTGAGCGCCACGCCACCAACCACGACGGCTGCAAGAGATTGTAATTCCAGTCCAGTTGCCGCTAAGGGTTGTGCAGCACTCACCCAGGCTGTCAGCACAACGGCAGCAACACCTGCTGTGGTACCTGTGAAGGTGTAGATCAGCAGCGTTTGAACTCGAACATTGATGCCGGAGTTGAAAGCCGCTCTGGTATTGGAGCCGATCGCATAGACATAGCGTCCAAACACGGTATGCCGTAGCAGCACGTGACCCAGAAGGAGCGTTGCGATCGCAATCAGCGCGGGCGTAGGGATGCCAAACACATTGCTGAAGCCGAAAATATCGCTCAGTGCGCTTGGCACATCATAAAGCGGCAAACCACCTGTAGCAATGAGCGCCAACCCTCTAGCCACCGACAGCATCCCCAGCGTGACAATGAAGGGAGACACGCCAAAGACAGTAATGATACAGCCATTTATAAAGCCAAAACCCGCCCCGGTGAGCAGCATCATCAGAACGCCGATCGCTAAACCTGCTTTGTTCATGACGATGACCCCATACACCCCGCTAAGTGCCAGCACCGCCGCCAAAGACAGATCCAGCCCGCCGCTTATCACTGCCAACGCTTGACCCACCGAAATAACCATCAGCGTTGCCAGTTGCCGACTCAAATTCACCAGGTTATCGCTCGACCAAAACCGAGGTTCAATCAACCCAGTGGCGATCGCCAAAACAAGAATGAAGAGGGGTAAAGCAAATTCGTTGAGCTTGAACCGGAAGCGTTGCGTAAGATTCATGGTCAGAACGGACAGATACGTTACTACACGCCGTGAGCACGATGAAAGAGCGTTTGAGGTACCCTAAGACATAGAAGCTTTATTCCTTCATGCTTTTGCCTAAAACGTTGGCTAGGACTCGTTCTTCATCGTTAAGGGTAGGGTTAATGACTTCATCGACGATCGCCCCTTCATACATCGAATACACACGGTTGCAGAGCAGGAGGGTTTCGACGAGATCGCTGGAGAGAAGCAGGAAACTGGCACCACGATCGGCAAGATCTTTCATCTGGCGATACAGTTCAAGGCGGGTGCCCATATCAATGCCTGCGGTGGGATCTTCCATCACCAGAAGACGTGAGGCGCGGACGATCGCGCGTCCAAACAAGATTTTTTGCTGATTGCCACCGCTGAGATGGGTAATTGGCTCTTCGATCGAAGTGTAGCGAACCTGTAGCTGCTCTAGCTGTTGGGTCGTATGCAAGCGCTCTTGAGCGGTAGACAAAAGCCCCCGTTTGGCAAAGGCTTCTAGATTAGAAAGGTTGAGGTTTTCGCAGATGGAACGTTCTGCGAGGATGCCTGCTTCTTTACGATCGGCGGGTAGAAAGCCCACGCCTTGAGCTAAAGCGGCTCCCGGATGGCGAGGTGCGTAGTGTTGCCCTGCTAGCGTCATGGTGCCGTGCAAAGGTTTAGCTAGTCCGGCGATCGTGCGTCCTACACTTTCTCGTCCGCAGCCCACGATGCCGTAGATGCCGGCAATTTCGCCTGGTGCGATTTGCAGGTGAATGTTCTGACAGGTTTTGGTTGCTAAATTTTCGACCGTTAAAAGCGGTTGATCTGCTGCGTAGGACGCTCGCGCCACCACCATTGACAACTGTCGTCCTGTCAGCATTTCCAGCAAGACGGACTCTGTTAAAGCTGGAGTGACAGCAGCTGTGGTTTTAACGGCACCATCGAGCATGGCGCTCACACGGGTGCCGATTTCCAACACTTCGCGCAGATGGTGAGTGACATAGAGGATAGACAC
This sequence comes from Stenomitos rutilans, assembly GCF_059505485.1. Lineage (NCBI taxonomy): Bacteria > Bacillati > Cyanobacteriota > Cyanophyceae > Leptolyngbyales > Leptolyngbyaceae > Stenomitos > Stenomitos rutilans. The sequence goes on along the minus strand of NZ_JCACKR010000078.1, from coordinate 38,671 downwards.
CCCGCGCTGTTTCAGAGTTTGCAGCGTTTGGAATAGAAAGCGTTTTTCGCGATCGGTTAGCGTAGCAGTGGGTTCGTCCATAATGACCAGACGCGGTTGCTGTACCAGCGCTTTGGCAATTTCCAGCAATTGCTTTTGGGCAATAGTGAGCGATCGCACGGGTGCCTCTAGCGGCAGATCAAGCGCCAGCGTTTCAAACACTGCCTGACAGCGCTGCCGTTCCTGCGATCGACGGAGCCACGCTAGGGGATGGCTGCCTTCCTGCCCTAAAAACAGGTTGTCGAGGACGGTAAGATCAGGTGCTAGCGACAATTCCTGAAACACCATTGCGATGCCCAGATGTCGAGCGGCTTGCACAGTGCGGCTGTGGATTGGTTTGCCATTTAGCTGCATTGTGCCTGCATCCAATCTATGCACACCCGCGATGATTTTTGCTAGGGTGGATTTTCCAGCGCCGTTCTCACCCAGCAGGACGTGAATTTCGCCAGCCTGAAGGGTGAGTGTTGCGCCGTTGAGCGCCTGCGTGGTGCCAAACCATTTTGAAACCCCTTCAACCTGGAGGAGTGCGGGTTTTGATGGATGGTCTGGGGCGATCGTCATTGGGCGGCGGCTTGGGCAGAGGCAGGAGGTTGCCATCCTGTAGGCGGCTGGTCGTAGGTGCTCAGGTTATAGGAGGGCAGTTTGTCTGCCGTGAGTTCAAACATGGGAATCAAGAACTGCGGGTAGGGGATGGGGTCGCCTTTTTTTAGATTGGGCATGGGGTCGCCATTGAGTAGCCGGATCGTGTATTGAACGAGCGATCGTCCAATCAAAATGCCTGGCTCTGAAACCACCATTGCAATGTGCCCATCCTTAATCAAGTCAACGGTTTTAGCCGTTACCGCAGAGGTGACAACTTTTGTTTCGCGATTCATGCGCTTGGTTGCCAGCCCTGCTCCTGTGCCCAATCCGCCTGCTGCGGCGTAGATGTACTTGGCTTCGGGATATTTGATCATCATGTCCGATGCTTGGGATTGCCCATCTTCAATAGTGATGTCGCCTGCGAAAGTATTGCCCACAAGCTTCATACCGGGACAGTCCTTCGCACCAGCCTGCACGCCATCAAAGCGCAGTTTGTTCCAGGCAGGGCCTTTGGGGCCGGGCAGTGCAATCACTTCTGCTTTGGCATCTTGCTTGCAGATATAGCTGGCGATCGTTTTGCCAATCTCAATCTCGTCCATCGTGACACCCAGCGAAACCAGCTTGCTGTTCACTGGCACCCCAGCAGCAATGACTTTAATACCCTTATCCGTCAGCCGTTTGACCACCTGATCGTAGCCATCAAAATCAGCAGCACCCAAAATAATGGCATCCACCTTCAGCGCTTCCAGTGCCTCCAGTTGAGCGATTTGCTCCGACGTTTTGCCATAGCCACCAGCCGCTAAAACTCGTACAATCTCGACTTTAGACTGTTTAGCTTCATCAACTAGCCCATAGACCATGCCTTTCCAGTAGTCGTCTGCCAGTTGCACCACAGCGATACCGATGCGGTAGGGTTTCTTTGCCGTTGCGGGTTCGACGACTCCACGCAGGCGATCGACCGTTTCGGCGCTGGGTGAGGCGATCGACCGGTCTGTTTTAGTGGCGTCTGTCGTCGTGGCAGACGGTTTTTGAGTACAACCTGCCGCCAGGAGCGTACTCACCAGGGCAACAGGAAGTGCCGTCTTCAAAAGTGCCGTCTTCAAGCGGTACTGCATTTGTTTGCTCACAACACGTTTTCTCACAACAATAGGTTCAAAGCGGACAGGCCCACGTCATGCTTCTGACGTTAGCCAACAGTCGTCATCTCCAATTTTTGGCGGGTGTGCCACTCCTGTAGTAGCGCCTCTGAATCAACCACCAGCCCTAAATGCAACGAAATAACCAGTAGCGCACCGTGTTCCGCCTCCTCGGAAAAGCCTGCCACGATGTCACGAGGCACCAGCACACGAAAATCTCGATTGGCAGCATCAAAAGCGGTGCTCAAGACACAAGCATCCGTGAAGGTGCCCGTTAGCACGACATTATCGACATCTAAATTGCGAAGTAGAAACTCCAAATCGGTAGGGTAGAAGCCACTGAGCCGTTTTTTAGTCCGAATGTAGTAATCAGTTGGCGCAGTTTCTACCATCAAATCCAACCAGGGGGTACCTTCCCAACTGTGCTGATCCATCAACGGATTAGGCGGTAGATACAGTTCATAGAGGTAGCGCCAGTTTGCTTTGCCCGTTTTTTTGCGCGAAGCGACGTCATCAATGCCGCCGTGTCGCTGCCAGTGCTGCACCATGATTAATGGAATGTTGAGGTCACGGACGCGGCGATGAAACGCGTTGTGTGCTTCGATTTTGGCGATCGCGCGTGGGGCTGGACAGGTAGACTCTAACTCTAAATGACCCCGATGCATGTCGATACAGAGCACGGCTGTCCGCTCTGGGTTGAGCCATGAGTCAAAGGCAGAGGTCAACGGTGTGCGATCGCGATTGTGGGTATAGCAATACATTTCAGTCTTCATCAAAGCGCTCTCTTATGATTCGGTACTAACAAACTGGCACTGGAGCTTACTCCTTCTGCCGCACTGGAATTCTGATGGTAAATTTTGTGCCTTGTCCGGGTGTGGAACTGCACTCCAGTTGACCACAGTGTTTGTCCACCACAATTTGATAGCTAATGGCTAAACCCATCCCCGTGCCTTTGCCAATCGGTTTTGTCGTGAAAAAGGGGTCGAAAAGTCGCGATCGTATCGTCTCAGTCATACCCACACCATTATCGGCAATGTGAATTTCAACCCAGTCCGGGTCTGCCATTGTCGTCTGTAGATGAATGTTTGGCGATAGATGACAGGTTGCGAAGGATGGGTTTGCCATCCCGGAGGCAAGAGGTTTTGACTCCTCATCTAACGCATCGATCGCGTTTGCCAGAATATTCATAAACACCTGATTGAGTTGACCAGCATAGCAGGCGATCGGAGGCAGGTCGCCATAGTCCTTAATGACCTGAATACCGGGTTTGCCTGCTCTCACTTTCAAGCGGCTTTGCAAAATTAGGAGTGTGTTGTCAATGCCTTCATGAATGTCAACCAATTTCATCTCTGCTTCGTCCAGGCGAGAGAAGTTGCGTAACGACAGCACAATCTGGCGAATCCGCTCAGACCCCATTCTTATGGAGGATACCACTTTGGGCAAATCTTCCATCAAAAAGTCCAAATCGATTTCATCGCTCGCTGCTTCCACTGCCGCCGTTGGGTGAGGATACTGCTGCTGATAGACCTGAATCAGTTTTAAGATGTCGTGAATATAATCGCTGACATGATTAAGGTTGCCGTGAATAAAGTTGACGGGGTTGTTGACTTCATGAGCAATGCCCGCTACTAACTGCCCCAGGCTGGACATTTTTTCACTGTGTACCAGTTGTGCCTGGGTTCGCCGCAGCGATCGCAGGGTTTCCTCCAATGCTTGCGTTTGCGCCCTCAACTGAGCTTCTGATTCACGCAATGCGTCCTCTGCCAGTTTGCGCTCGGTAATATCCTGCATCAGCGCGACAGTGTAGTCAACGCTACCATCTGGTTTACGCACACAACCCACTCCCAGGTGGGTACAAAGTGTCGTGCCATCCTTGCAGATGTAACGCTTATCCATGTCGTATTGCTCAATCTGCCCGGAGAGCATCTCGTTGAACAACTTACTGTCAAGCACGAGATCTTCTGCATTCGTTAACTCAGCCCAGGTTAAGCGAATCAGTTCGTCGCGCGAGTAGCCCAGCATTGCACACGCTTTATCGTTGACATCCAGCCAACCTTTTTCTGGTGACGTGATGGCAATGCCCAGTAGCGGCAGGTTGAAATAGCTGCGAAAGCGTTCTTCGCTCTTTTTCAGTAAGTCTGCTGCTTGCTGACGCTCCGTGATATCTGTGTGAACACCAATCCACTCTCGAATACGGCCATCTGGCTCCAGGACGGCTAACGCGCAAACGCTCATCTCTCGGTACTCACCGTCATATCGACGGAGGCGATATTCAGCTCTGTACAGCGATCGAGTCGCAATAGCCCGCGTCCAGGCGTGAGCAATTTGGGCGCGATCGTCTGGGTGAATTGCGCTCAGCCAGCCCCATCCTTGAAGTTCCTCGAACGACTGCCCTGTAAAAGCACTCCAACCGGGTTGTTCTGTAACAAACTCACCCTCTGCTTTCGTGTCCCAAATGATTTGAGACGTTGCCTCAAGCAGCGATCGATAGCGTTCTTCCCCCCGTTGCAGCACGTCTTGAGTCTGCTTACGTTCAGTAATGTTGCGCCCTCTCCAGAGGACAGAGTTGTTTGCGTAGGGCGTAATGTGCGCTTCAAAAAAAAGCTCTGCTGTGTCAAACGGCAGGCTGTAGATCAAACTAACCGTTTCACCTGTCCTTAACACCTGACGGATAGCATCGAGAAACGGAGCGGTATGCGCGGGCGGCAAAAACCTGTAGTGAGAGCGGTCTTCTACGCTTGAGTTTGACTGCTGTGAAAGGACGAGGCGCGTTGGCAAGATTCGCAAAGGGTGACCTTGTGCGTCGAAGACAAAGAGAAAATCGTCGATCGCTGCAAAGAGTGCCTGAAATTCTGCCGTTGAAGTCGGCAGGCCGATCTCCAGGTGCTCCAATGCAGTCTTCTGCTGCTCCATCTCGGTCAACCTTGTTTGAATCGAACAGTATGCCGGGGCATGTCACAGCCCATATTTACCACACCCTACTGATGAAGACCTCTGTCTATTCATCCCCACTTTGACTGAATGGCAACAGCCGCCGCACTAAGAATTTAGATGACTAAAGCACTCTGCAAGAACGTCATACCGATTTAAAGAATGACGGCTACAGATCAATCGGTGGGTAGGGGCAAGGCATTGCCTTGCCCCTAAAGGATGTGTCGCATTTTCAATTCAAATTGGTATCACATGCAATGTCCCTAGAGAGTCCGAACACGTCCAGTAGTGGCAATTTCAAGACAAAAGGCAGGAGAGATTTAACGCCTCCTGCCTTTCCGTCTACGGTGTCAGTTGTTTGACTTTCAGTTGTTTGACGCGGCCAATGCGCTATGGGTTGCCTCGGATCACACCGCGAGCGACAAGAGCACCCACTGTTTCCAGCTTAAAGCCCCACCCTTGCGGCAAATTATTGTCGCCGTCGTTTTGGCCCAAATCGACGTAGATGCGAGGTGGTACAAAATATGCGCGATCGCCCGCGCCAACCAGCATTTCATCGGCTTTTTGCATCACGGCGTCGATGGCGGCGTCGAACGCTGCTGCTGAGCTGTAGGACTGATCAAGCTGCTGGCTCACCAGAGCAACGAACTGACTTACCCCAATCACTTTTGGGTCGCTTGACGGTAAATCTTGCAGCCCTAATTGTTGCAGAAGGGCAGGCTCCATAAACTTAAAGAGCCTTGCCTGTGCGTCAATTAACTTTTCATTCCCAAACTTATCGCGGGGTAAAAGTGTGTGGTATGCACGACGGATCACCTGCGAAATCTTAAAGGGTGGGAAGGGTAAGCTATTGGGTGCGATCGTCTGTCCATTTCGCGTCATTAGCTCATCCAGTGGGGGTAAATCTTCTGGGACTGGCGGCATGGAGATGCTGAAGGCTTTGAACTCGGGATTTCCAGTTTTCGTGCTCAGTAGGTTTGCCTTCTTGTTATTTTGCAGTTCCTTGAGTTCCAAAATTTGCTTCGCCTTAAAGCTATCGCCATCCAGCAAACTGGTAATGGTCTTTAAGTTGAAGGGGTAGACTGGCGTATTCAAGCCAATAAACATGAACTCGGCACAATAGGTCTTATTGGCTGGATCGTTGAAAAAGGTTAGTGCGCGTGGATCGCCGACAGCCGCAAGTAAACCATTCTTCAAAAATTCCTTCAGAGTGGCGCGATCGGACACCCGTGTGGGATCACCACCGTTATAGTCTTTTGGAAACTGAGCAAAGGGATTAAGCAGTGCAAACCAGTTGATGATGGAGTTGGTGTAACCGCGTGCTTGTTCTGGCGTGACAAAGGCTGGGAAGACGAGGCGCTGTGCCACTGCCACATACCCATCTTTACCGTACAGGCCGCGATGGTAGTCATTTGGTTCATTGAAGGTGCCAAACGAATCAATCAGCTTGCCGGTCTTATCCAACCGCTGAGCGGGAACAATCGCGCCAGCATGATGGCCTTCATTTTTCATAAATGCTTCTTGAAAAAGTTCTGCACTTAGCGGGCTGCGGGTGTCGATCGGGGTGCCGTAGCGCTCTTTGTGCCACTGATAAGTACAGATCAACAACCCATCTCTTGCTAAAAATTTAGCAATATCGGCGTGACCAGAGACGGTATTGCCTGCTGGATCAGTCACGCTCACGGCATCTGTAATGCCGATATAACCAGGAACCGCGATCGTTGGCACGTCAATGGTGGTCGTGTCGTCGAGGATGACTTGCTTGGTAAACAGTCGCTTCAAATCTTCGACGGGCTTGCCCTTCCAATCACCTGTGAGCGCGTTGAAGCGGCTGATGTCGATCGCTTTTGGCTCTCGCAACGGCACAGTCGCAGTGCTCGTGGCGTTGGCTGGTCGTGTTGGTGTGGCTGCACTGGACGCGCTCGTAGAAGACCTTGCTCCAGCTGTGGTGGTGCTAGCAGAAGCGCTGGCAGGAGCAGCGGGCACTTGTTCCAATGGTTTTTGATCTGAAGGCATACGATAGACCTTGTGTAGTGGGCTGTAGAGAGCAGACTGCTGTGAGGCTAGCGGTTGCGCAACCCTTGACAGCAGTCTATTCTTTGCTAGAAGTATTTCTATCAATCTCTACAACAACGATCGCCACATTCCGGTCAACGGACTCCGCCAAAGACTGCAAGTTCAAAAAACTTGAAGAAACAGTCTACTTGTTGAAAGCCGATCGTTCGCAGCCATTCGCACTGCACCTCAACAGGGGCAAGGATATTCGCCTTTTTATCTTCTCGATAGACAAACGTTTGCCCAATTTCCTCGCGCGATCGTCGATCGCCCTGCGTTTGATGCCATTGGTAAATCGCATCAACCAGCGTGTCGTTAAACAACGCCTCAACCCAGGGGTCTGCTGAGGCCACGTGTTCGAGATTGAGGAAGCTGCCGCCTGAGCGCAAGTGGTGAAAGATCTCGCGGTATAGAGACTGCTTGCGATCGTCCGGCAAATGGTGAATGCAGTAGCCGGACACGATCGCGTCAAAGCTCCCTAGACCCGTTTGCCAGTCAGGCGTGTACAAGTCGGCCTGCATCAGGGTTACTCGATCGCCAAAGGGCTGCAAGCGCTGCTTTGCCTGTTCCAGCATTGGCTCTGAAAAGTCGATCGCGGTGATGTGTGCTGTGGGGTAGCGGGTGAGAACAGCCTGGGCGATCGCCCCATCACCGCAGCCCAAATCGGCAACCTGTGTGATGGGCATATGCAGCTGATCGAGTACACGCAGAGCAATGTTGATCTGCTCCGTTGCAAACGGAATAGCACCGCGTACACCCGTCAAAAAGCTTTCTGCCACGGCGCGGTTTTGCCAGATTTGATCAGTTCTCATGCTTAAGCGTCCTGCAAACTGGTAGCACTGAGGGGCACCATGCCTCCCGTCGTCGTCAGCCCTAACAGCATCGGTTCATTGGGTTGGATGAGTTTGCCTGTGAGCATACAGCGTTCTTCTTGACGTGCGGTGGCAGGAACCGTGACGCGAATTTCGGGCAGAGCTTGCAGCGGGTAGTCTCCCGATTTTTGCTGTACGTACTGCCAGAGGACATCACGAATAAGTGCCTGGTAGCCTTGATTGCCGGAGAGTTCTTTGAGTTTTTCTTTTAACTCCCGCTCCAGACGAATACTGGTGACTTCCATGTCAGTGGTGGCGGTGCGGGTAAGTGTATGCATTACGGGACTCCTTCTAATGGTGGACAGTTCGTAATACAAGTGTAGTATGTTGAGTCAGTTATGCAACCGATCGCTCAGACTACCCGCCCTAATTTGTGCCACTTACAGTATCAACCAGATCACGAAAACAGTTTGCGTAGCTTTTTGAGCGCCTGTTCAATCTCCGTTAACTCTTGCTCGTTTAGCTTGCCAAAGCGTTCTTTCAAGTAGGCAATGTGAGCCGGAAAAACCTTTTCAAACACGCGATCGCCCTCGGTCGTCAGCACAATCATGAAGCAGCGTCGGTTTTCGGGTGGCACTTCGCGGCGTACCAGTCCTTTGCGCTCCAGGCGATCAATGATGCCCGTTAACGTTCCTTTGGTGACGAGCGTTTTTTCGGCAAGCTGCCCCATCGTCATGCCTGCTGTGTTGCCCAGTGTACAGATCACGTCAAACTGAGGAGACGTTAAGTTTAGCTGACGAATATGATCTTCGTCATAAGCGCTAAAGGCTTGAAACGTCCGGGCAAGCTCCCGCATGACTGGCAGAAAGGGTTCCTGTGCAGCTTGTCGGGTGGCTGATTGTCGCGCTGCTGTGTCTTGAACGTCTGTCTGCGTCACTGGTCACCTCTAAAAACATGCTTTTCAGTGAGATTCATTAAACGATGTGCAGTTGAATACCTCGGCCCATTCAATATAGCTTATAGACAGTACTAGTGCAAACAAAAGGGCGAGACATCACTGCTTGAATCGCTTCTAGGTTCTCGTCTATTAAGGATAGAGCTGATACCAATTTGAATTGAAAATGCGACACATCCTGTAGGGGCAAGGCAATGCCTTGCCCCTACCCACCGATTGATCTGTAGCCGTCATTCTTTAAATCGGTATGAGCACCGAAGCTAGACAAGGCGGATTTCTTCAGCTAACTCATCTGCTTCAAAGAGCAGCGATCGCCTCCCGATTAGAAAGACGATCGCGCAATTACGAAGACTACGCGGCTTTCTTCTGGCGCATGGGGCGCTTGTAGGCGGATTTTTTCTTGCGTCCGACCGTTTGGGCTTCGCTGCTATCGGCTCCAAACTGGGCAATGACGGCATTTTTGGCTTCCAAAATGGTGTTATGAAACGCCCACTCAGCTAAACGAGCGGCATCCAGCGCTGCACGATACTGAGCCTTGAGCTGAGCTTCAAGCTGTTGTGATTGCCGCATCTCTGCCTGAGCCTGCTCAATCTGTGGGATAGAGGCTTCCTGGCGCTGAGGGGTATAGTCTGTGATGGTCTGCAAGCCCTGAAAGATGTCTTGATCGGCGTTCAGGATGCTGAGGCTGAGACGATTATTGGTGTTTTGCGTGAACATAATTGGGATTCCCTGATGATGGACGTGGAGAGGGTCAAGCTTCCCTTAACCCCAGACAAATTGGGTAGGGGAGCCAGGAGTTAGAAGTCAGGAGTTAGAAGGATGGCGACTTTTGGCTTCTGGCTCCCTTCTGCCCGCAGTGGGCTGGCGTTAAGTTGGTCGCGATAGGCTGAAGGTGCCCTGATCGCACTCTCGAACGCATCACTGTGGCGCTGGCTTTAAGGACTCTTCAAGCAAGTGCCAGAAAGAGGGGCGATCGAGTCACGAGATTTACCAGTACTTCATCTCGACGGGTCGATTCGTGCGATCGTCGGGGCAATTCAATTGATCGACGAGTCAATTCGTTCAATCGACGAGCCGATTGGTGCGATCGACGAGCCGATTGGTGCGATCGACAGGGCAATTCGTTCTCTTAGACCTCGGAGGTTTTGAAAACCTCCGAGGTCTGGGTGATTCGAGGGACACCTTGGAGATGTACAGGACAGCTAAGGTTGCCAGGGCTGGGCTTGGAGCGATAGGAAAGGGCAAGACGACTGACGTTCTCTCACAGCCACGGTTGCGGTTGGCAAGGGAACCGTACCCTGTAGGATAGAGGAAGCGTACTTGATCGGCTGAGCCTGATCTCGATTGGAACTCTATGACTGATTATCGTGCCAAAACGTTGAAGGAAGCCTTTCAACTCTGCGATGTCGATCCCCTGGTGGGTGCAGGGTTAGAGCGGTACTACGTCGATCTGGCACCCGTGCGTAAAACTGAAGCGATCGAAGGGATCAACACGAATTTAGAGTTTCAAGAAGCAGGAGATTTTTGCACGCTTCTCTTCACGGGACATCGAGGCTGCGGCAAAAGTACCGAGCTTCAACGCATTCGCCGCCAATGGGAACAAAATTACCGGGTGATTTACCTGGAAGCGAATGAAGAAACCGATATCAACGATGCCGAATATACCGACTTTTATTTGATTGTGATTAAGCAAGTCGAATTTGCCCTGCGAGAGATGGGGCTGAGTTTTGATGCGGGGTTGCTCACAAGCTTTGAAAAGTGGTTTATGGACGTGACTCAAGAAAATGAACAAACGATTGAGAGTTCCATTAATGTTCAGGCTGAGGCGAGTTTAGCAGGTGGCGCTCCTCTGATTGCCAAGCTACTCGTTAAGCTGCTGGCGCAAATCAAGGGATCGGATAAGCGAAAAACGGTGATTCGGCAAGTTTTGCAACAGGATATTTCGCGATTAAAAGCGGATGTCAACCTGCTGCTACGAGATGCGTATCAAAAAATTAAAGATCGCTATCCCAAAGGGTTTCTCGTTATTTTTGATAACCTCGATCGCGTTCCGCCTCAGGTTGGTAATCATTTATTTTTTGACTACGCGGCTCAGCTTCAAGAGTTAAATTGCACCATTATTTACACAGTGCCAATTTCCGTGTTGTGTTCGCCTAAAAACATCTTCAATACCTTTGGTGAACCCCATATCGTTTCGATGGTGAATGTCTATCAGTTGGTGCGCGATCGCTATGAGCTTGACGACAAGCTTGATGGACTGACGTGCCTAGCACGGATTATTGAGAAGCGGGTGGATGCTGCCCAGGTATTTGAGTCAGAAATTGAGATGATGAGCCTGGTGCAGGCAAGCGGGGGGCACGTGAGGCAGTTGATGCAAATGATGCGGAGCGCGTGTCAAACAGCCAGCACTCGTAAACACGCCAAAATTCAGGCAGAGGATGTGGAGTATGCTGCCAAGCAGCAGCAGTTTAACTTTGAGCGGTTTATTCCCGACGACCACTATCCGCTGCTGGCAAAGGTTTGTTTGACGAAGAATATTACCAAAGATGAGACGGGTCAGTTAATGCTGTTCAACACGTCTGTTTTGGAATACAACGGGCTGGATCGCTGGAATTTTCCCAATCCAGCCGTGCGCCGCAGCGAACTGTTTCAACGAGCACTGAGGGACATCTTGCCATCAAATGCCTGAGCTTTCCACGATCGATCGTCGTTCATTTCTGGAGCAGAATCAGCAGGAGTTTGCTGAACTGCTGACGTTTATTGATTTTGCTGAGGGACTGACGATCGGCTTCGTCGAGGTGAATCAAGAGCAGGAGAAAGGTATTTTAGTCGAGGCGTTGCGGGAGCATCTTGCCGATACAGCGATTCGTTTAGAGGTGTTGAATTTTTCTCAGGAGCGGGACTTGCGATTTTTGCGCGATGCCTTGATCCAGCGGCTGACGCGCACCGAAACGGGTAAAAAGTTGGTGCTGCTGATTCAAGGGTTGGAAGTGGCGATCGGCATGGATGGCGTGGGGGCATATCCGCCGCTTTTACAAGATTTGAACTTTGTGCGGGATGCCTATCGCCAGAGTGTGCCGCATCCCCTGCTGTTTGTGCTGCCCGATTATGCCATTACCCGGATTAGCCAGTACGCGCCTGATTTTTATGCCTGGCAGTCGGGCACCTTTCGGTTTAAGACCTCAACGCAGAATATTGAGCAGTTGCGGGTTGAGGCAGTTGAGCAGCCGTTACGCAGAATAGCATCGAGTGAGAATCAAGCCCAGATTCAGCAGCTACAGACGCTGTTGATGGAGCTTCGTCCGTCTGGGAAAGCGATCGCAACCCAGGACGTACACCTCTGTAGCGAGGTTTATTACAAGATTGGGTCGGCATACCTGACGCAGCAACAGCCAGAGAAGGCAAAAGATTATTTTCTAGAAGGTTTGAAGGTGATGGACAAGCATCCTGATCCAGTACTGATTCAAAGTCTGCACCGTAGGCTAGGCAATGCATACAAGCAGATGCGGCAATTTGAGAAGGCTGTTGCCACCTACGAAACAGCGCTGAAGCTTGCTCAAGCGCTAAATCAATCTGAACGGATTTCAATCGGCTTTGCCGATCTGGGGGATATCGCACTAGAGCAGCGGCAATTTGAGCAGGCGAGAGCGTTCTATCACCAAAGCTTAGCCATCAATGAAAGCCTGGGCGATCGCTACTCCCAAGCCAGCACCTACCACCAATTAGGCATCGTGGCACAGGAACTGCGCGAGTTTGAGGAGGCACGCCGCCACTACCAGCAGGCACTGCAACTCTACGCCGAGTTCAACGATCGCTACCGCCAAGCCAGCACCTACCACCAATTAGGCATCGTGGCACAGGAACTGCGCGAGTTTGAGGAGGCACGCCGCCACTACCAGCAGGCACTGCAACTCTACGCCGAGTTCAACGATCGCTACCGCCAAGCCAGCACCTACCACCAATTAGGCATCGTGGCACAGGAACTGCGCGAGTTTGAGGAGGCACGCCGCCACTACCAGCAGGCACTGCAACTCTACGCCGAGTTCAACGATCGCTACGAGCAAGCGGGTACCTACCACCAATTAGGCATCGTGGCAGAGGAACTGCGCGAGTTTGAGGAGGCACGCCGCCACTACCAGCAGGCACTGCAACTCTACGCCGAGTTCAACGATCGCTACGAACAAGCAGGCACTTACCACAACTTAGGCAGCGTGGCACAGGAGTTGCGCGAGTTTGAGGAGGCACGCCGCCACTACCAGCAGGCATTGCAACTCAAAATCGAGTTCAACGATCGCTACGAACAAGCAGGCACTTACCACAACTTAGGCAGCGTGGCACAGGAGTTGCGCGAGTTTGAGGAGGCACGCCGCCACTACCAGCAGGCATTGCAACTCAAAATCGAGTTCAACGATCGCTACTCCCAAGCCAGCACCTACCACCAACTAGGCATTGTGGCGCAGGAGTTGCGCGAGTTTGAGGAGGCACGCCGCCACTACCAGCAGGCACTGCAACTCTACGTCGAGTTCAACGATCGCTACAGCCAAGCAAGTACGTTTAATCAGCTAGGGTTGTTGACAGAGGCAGAAGGCGACCCGGCAGACGCGAGAACCTGGTTACAGCAGGCGTTGGAACTCTTTGTGGAATTTGGCGATGAATACCGTGCAGCGATCGTTCAGCGGAATCTCGATCGGCTTGAAGGGTCGGGGGAGTAGGGAATAGGGAATAGGGTGCCAAGCGGTGCGGGATGAAGGGCGATCGCCCCTGCTGTGACGCTGCAATTGAAGGGAGAGCGATCGGTGTGCGGGACGGACGAGTAGTGGGGTAGAGGGGCGATCGTGCCAGGATTTGCTAAGATTGACGCACCCAGTTTTCCACCCTGACAGCGTTACAGCAGCGTTTCTGGAGCTTCCTGCCATGACTCAAACTGCACCCAGTGCCCCCAAGTTAATGACCATGACGGAATATCTTGCCTATGACGATGGCACCGACACGCGCTACGAATTGGTGGATGGAGCATTAGTCGAGATGCCTACAGAATCTTTTGGAAATAGTAATATTGCCAAGTTTTTGCTGTTTGAGTTAGCTAAATATGTACCGCTATTGTTGGTTGCTTACAATACCGAGGTGGAAGTTTCGGGCAGAAGGGCGACCTGTCGTATTCCCGACCTTTTGTTACATACGGAAGAATCTGCTGCCGCTTTAGCTGAAACAACTCGTAATGTGATCACAAAGGATATGCCTCCACTCGCTTTAGTGGTTGAGGTCGTGTCACCTGGTACAGAAAATCGGGACGGAGACTACCGCTTCAAACACACAGAATATGCCGCACGAGGGATTGCGGAATACTGGATTATTGACCCCGAACAGCAGCAAGTAACCCTGTGCCTGTGGGTGAAGGGGCAATACGAAGACACAGTTTATACGGGCGATACGCCTCTGGCTTCAACAGTCATTCCTGGTTTTAAGCTGAGCGCTGCTCAAATGCTGGCGTTTGGACAAAATTAAGTATCCATTTGCAAACAACTGTAATTCACGAGCCTCAGCACTCGTTAGTAGGAGACAGCAGGGAGGTTTCCAACGCCTGCCCGATCGTCTTTATTTCTTCTAACAAGCTTTTGAGATGGGCGATCGTGGTGCGAGGATTCAGCAACGTGACCTTCAGATAGACAAAATCGCCAATCTGCGTTTGAGCAATGATGGCTTGTCCTGTTTGTATTAACTTCAGACGAATGGCTTGATTAATTTGATTGGATAACGCCGCTGTTGCCTGGTTTGAGGGCTGGCTTTGAGGAACGTAGCGAAACACAACTGCGTTGATAGTCGGCATTGTGACAAGCTCAAAGGCTGGGTCAACCTTTAATAAAGCAGCCATTTCTCGCGCGGTGTCGATCGTTGTCTCAATCATATCTGCAAAGGTTTTGCGACCCAGGCATTGCATTGACATAAAGAGTTTGAGTGCATCAAATCGCCGCGTCGTTTGTACCGATTTGACCACTAAATCGAGAATGTCCAACTGCTCATTTGTTTCGGGATTTAAATAATCAGCATGTAATTTCAGTAGATCAAAGTTGGTGCGTTCTTTAGTCAGAAAAGCGCCACAGCTAATGGGTTGGTAAAACAGCTTGTGGAAGTCGATCGTCAGTGAATCAGCCGCTGCAATGCCATCCAACAGATGACGATACGTATCACTCATGATTAAGGCTCCACCATAGGCTGCATCCACATGCAACCACAAATCATAGGCTTGAGCCAGTTGAGCGATGCCTGGTAGTGGGTCAATGCTGCCAAAATCAGTCGTGCCCGCTGTTGCCACAATCGCGATCGGACATAACCCTTCCTGCTGAAGTGCGATGATCTGCTGTTCCAGGTGGGATGGCGATAAGCGATAGTCGGCATCGGTTGGCACTGTAACAACAGCTTGATGCCCCAACCCTAGCAAAGCTGCCGATTGCCGCACCGTGAAGTGCGCCACATCAGAACACAAGATCCGAAACTGGGCGGCTTGAGGCGGTAATCCCTGTTCTTGAATTGACCATTGCAAGTGCTTTTTGGCATAGCGATCGCGGGCTAACAGCAATCCCATAAAGTTTGACTGGGTACCACCACTGGTAAACACCCCATCCGCTTGATGGTTAAACCCAAAGAGTTGACACAAGCCTTCGATGACAGATTGTTCTAAAAATGTGGCCGCCGGACTCTGATCCCACGAATCCATTGATTGGTTGGTGGCGCTAATCAACAGCTCTGCTGCCAGAGACGGTACCAGAGACGGGCAGTGCAAGTGTGCAATACAGGTTGGATGCGAAACATTGGCAGAATGTTGAATGACCAGTTCTCCAACTTGCTGCAACACATCGGACAAGGGATTGCCTTGTTCAGGACATAGCTCAAAATCAAATTCAGGAAACTTATACTGTTGCGGCATCAAGCCGCTGTAGGCTTGAGTGGATGACGCAAAATGTTGAATTAGGATCTCAGCAGCGTCTGCGATTGCAGCCTTGTAGCTGCTAATGCCATCGGCAGATTGATTCAGAAAAAAGTGGTCGAAACGGCGATCATGATCGAAGGTCATAGCACAGTAAATAAGACTGGTTAACAGACAAATTTCTAGTAGAGATGCGTTGCACAAACGTTTGATCGGGAGCATGTCACCTTTGCGCCCTCGCCCTACATCCCTCTCCCAGAGGAGAGAGACTTTGAGTCTTGCTCCCTTCTCCTTGAGGAGAAGGGCTGGGGATGAGGGCAGAAGCAGCAACTTGCGAAAGTGACATGCTCCCCGTTTGATCAAGTAAGAGAGCTAATAAGCTAAAACTTGGTGAAGCAACAAATAAGCCTGGTTGATGGAGAAATTGTTGCTTGGGTGGGCAGCAGCATAGATGGAAATAATACCGATTTAGAGAATGACAGCTACAGATCAATCGGTGGGTAGGGGCAAGGCAATGCCTTGCCCCTACAGGATGTGTCGCATTTTCAATTCAAATTGGTATAAGTTAAGAGCTGCCTTGTAGCGGAATGTATTTTAGAGACATCTAGCGCCTAAGCAGAGGCTTTGACAGCAGCATGAAAAATCTCAGCAATACTGTCAATTTGTTCAGGTGTCACGATGAGAGGTGATAGGAACCGAATGACGCTGCCATAACGGCCCCCAAGCTCTAAAATTAAGCCTCGATCGAAACAAGCCCGCTGAATTTCACGTGCAATCTGTGGATCGTTGGGGTACACACCTCGCCCACTGCATGGTTTGTCAGGATTAACCATTTCCACACCCAGCATTAATCCACGCCCACGCACATCTCCAATGCAATTATGTTCAGTTTGAATGTTTTGCAAGTGGGCTAAAAGGCGATCGCCCATAGTTTGTGCATGTGCGGCCAGTTTTTGCTCACGGATGTAGCGGATGCTTGCCAGCCCTGTAGCCATCGCTAATTGGTTGCCGCGAAACGTACCCGCATGAGCGCCAGCTTGCCAAACATCCAGAGATTTGTGGTAAACGATAACTGATAGGGGCAAGCCACCACCGATCGCTTTGGAAAGCAACAAGACATCGGGAATAATGTCACTATGCTCAAAGGCAAAGAGCTTTCCAGTTCTGCCCCACCCAGTCTGAATTTCATCCACAATCAGTGGAATCATGTGCTCTTGCGTGATTCGTCTAATTTCTCTCACCCACTCATCCGGTGCAGGAATGACACCGCCTTCTCCCTGCACCAACTCTAGAATCATGCCTGCGGGCTTCCCAACGCCACTTTCAGGATCACCAAGGATTGATTTAATATAGTGGCTACTGACCCAGCTTCCTTTTTCACCTCCCAAACCAAAAGGGCAGCGGTAGAGATAGGGGTACGGTAGAAACTGAACCTCTGGCATGAGAGCAGCGACATCGTGTTTCGGAGCTAAATTGCCCATCAGGCTTAACGCTCCATTGGTCATGCCGTGGTAAGCTCCATCAAACGACAGCATAGTACGCCGACCTGTTGCTGTTTTCACTAATTTAATAGCGGCTTCTGTAGCATCAGCACCGCTCGGTCCACAAAATTGAATTTTTGCGTTGTGAGCAAATTCGGCTGGTAAGCTCTGCCAAATTTCCTCAACAAATGCATCTTTGATAGGAGTAGTGATATCTAGTGTTTGCCAGGGTAAATTGCTGCTCAGTGCTACTTGCAGTGCTTCTATCACGATCGGGTGATTGTGTCCTAATGCCATTGTGCCTGCGGCGGACAAACAATCGAAATAAGACTTACCGTTTGTATCAGTGATGTAAATGCCCTTTGCTTCTTTGATTGCAATTGGAATGCGTCTGGGATAGCTGCGTGCATTCGATTCTCTTTCTTGCTGACGGTTCAGGTAATCAAGCGGCTCTTTCATTGCTTTGAAATGACGTAAAGATGCTGGATTAAATTAATGAGCAGATCTTCTCGAGCCTCTTTCATAAGCCACTGAAAGCTATATGCAAGTGATCAAGCTTTGGCTGATGACTTGCTTCTACAGCGATAGTGTCAAAGATGAAAACGGCTTATGTTGAATCATGTGCACCCCTAGAACTCACTCGAACTAACACTAAAATAGTTACCAAGCCTGAGCTTGGACTGTTACTAAGAAATCCTTTTTTAAAGGAAATTAAGGGTAGGATAATAGTTTAGTTGTGAGTAAAATTGCTGCGAATACGAAAATGCTTCAGCGGATGGTTAACGTTCTAAAAGCCCGCTTATTAATACAATCAGTACAGCAAGCAGAAAAATGGCTGGAGTTGAGAGTGGTCTATGATGCCTATTGATCACATACCAGTGCCAGTTGGCTATTGGCGGTTGAAATAAGTAGGAAAAAACCATTAATAGCGAGAGGCAATCATTTCCTTTTCTTCAAATTAAAGCTAAAGCGTCTAGAACGTCTGTAGATGCACTGCGAGGTACGTAATCTCGATGTCTCTGATGTCGGCGTTTAATCCTCTTACGACAAAATTACATGTTTTACAGCGTTTGACAACAGTGTTTGAGTTCTTCTAAGAAAGCTTTACAGTCTGGAATTGTTTACAGACAAATCTTTTTAATATGAGTAAGTAGAAACCACTAGATATGAGTAAGTGAGTTTCACCTGGTTGACTGACAAATCTTTTCGCGATCGCTGCCCCCTGCACTGAAAGGGCAGTCTCATAGAACAAAGCCCTTTCGGGAGGGCTATGAGAGTCTTGTAACCCGTTACCCGTTGGGAAGGCAAAGTCTACAATGGCTTGCATGGCGTTAGCCCAGCTTTTTAATTACGGACAGGTGAGCACCGAAGCCAGCAACCTTTCAGGGCTTTGGTCAGTCAATCAGGGTTTTCACTGTACGAGAATCGGTGAAAACTGCTATGAACCCAGGAGGAATTCGTTGATGGTGCTCCAATCGTTTCGTTGGGCAACTTTCTTGCGCATGGCGATCGTGTCAGCGAGATAGCTTGCATCGCGTGCAACGCCTGAAAATCTGCCGGAACCCCAAGTATACAGCCAGGGTAAGCCCAGAAAGTAGAAACCAGGTACGTCTGTAACGCCACGATCGTGTCCCGGATAGCCCTTGCCATCGAAAACGGGAATCTCGATCCAGCTAAAGTCTGAATGGTAACCAGTAGACCAGACAACGGCACTAATGCTGGCTCGCTCAAAGTCAAAGCTTAATGCAAGCTCCTTCGGCTCCCAAACAGGCGTATAGGGTGGTTCGATCGGGGCTTGAATGTTGGTTTTCTCGATGTAGTTGTCAATGCCTTTCTTGATGTTTTCGGCCACGGCATCGGCTTGATCAAGGTGTTGCTTGAGGTTATCGGCAAATTCGAGTTTGCCATTGCGAATGCTCTTCAGCCTGCCATATAGCTGCATCCCTTCCAGCGCAAACTGGCGCAGATCGATTTCACGTCCGCCGCCACGCCCTGTAACGTAGTGATTGGTGTTGGTGCGCGCTTTTTCTTTTTGAGGATGTTCGTCGATCGGTAGGTCGTAGTAGCCCATTTGATCGAGCCAATCAACGACATCTTTGCCCCGATAGCGACGGGGCGATCGGGGCGCACTGCCCACACACAAATGCACTTGTCTGCCTGCAAGGTGAAGATCTTCAGCAATTTGACAGCCCGATTGCCCTGTGCCGACCACTAGCACGGCTCCATCGGGTAACGATTCTGGGTTGCGGTATTCGGATGAGTGCAACTGGACGATGTGCTCCGGAAGTCGCTCTGAAAGCGTTGGCAGTTTGGGAATGTGATAACCACCAACAGCGATGACCACTTGTTCGGCAGTGTAATTGCCGATCGTGGTTGCAACCTCAAACACGCTCTCCGCTTCATTGCAGCGAATGGTTGAAACGGCAACACCTTCCTTCACCGGAGGGTCAAACGACGCCGCATACGCCTCAATGTACTGCACGATTTCATCCCGTTGCATAAACCCATGCGGATCATCGCCGGGGTAGTGGAAACCAGGAAGTTTGCACTGCCAGTTGGGTGTCACCAGACAAAAGGAATCCCAACGCTTAGAACGCCATGAGTAACCGATCGTATTTTTCTCGAAAACGATGTGATCAATACCTCGTTCTTTCAGGCAGTAGCTCATCGATAGACCTGCTTGACCACCGCCAACGATAACGACAGGATAGTGCGTTTGCATTTGGGTTCTACTCGCTTACTGGGTCAGATTACTCGCCAGAGTACGGGCAGCTACAGAAGGTAATTTGTATCTTTGAATACGGAAAGTTGAAGTCTAGTAGTCCAGCGAGGGAAGGCGATCATAGCTTTCCCAAATACTCTACGCAAACAGCAATGATCTGTTTAAATCGACAGGGTTAGTGTCAGTTGGTGTTAGTCTCAATACCTTGTTTGTAACCTGTAGAGACATACAGACAACGTCCCTATTAAAAGGAAAACGTAGTGCGAATCACGCCTAAAACAATGTCGTCATTGTCACTATTGTGATTAGGTGCAGTGAGCCAAACAATACCAGGCGTGATTGAAATGTTTTCGGAGACGGAGTAGCGGTAAAACGCCTCAATGTGAAGCCCAGTGTCTTTGTCGCTGCGGCGCGTTAAACCACTTAACAAGGCATCGGTGCCAGTCAGTCTTGGTTCCATCCCTACAATGATGCCACCTAGATTTCCTTTCTTGCCCAGGTCGGGAAACGCTAGCGTCAGCGCATAGCTCCACACATTACCCTTCCCTCGGACGGCTCCTGTCCTAGCATCGGCATCCATATAACTCACCCAACCGCCCGCTTGAAAGCCTTTGCTAAGCTTGAAGTTGGCTTCCACACCATACGAGTTGGAAGACACAGCGCGTCCGCTCAAATTTGACAGGGTGCTGCCAGTGCCGTGATTTAGCCCATTATCACTATAGGCATTGACATAGGTGAAGGCGATCGTCGCAAACTGAGGTGCATAAACCAACTGTGCCAGCGCTGCATAGTTGCCATTGAACAAGCCACTGCCCGCTGCCGGGTTACTGGCTTCACTGGCTAGGTAGCCCGCCTGGAGCTTGAAATCGCCTCCCAATTTGATATTTACTGCACCGCCAGTATCAAAGCCCAGGCGATAAATGGGACTGTAGCGACCAAACCGCGAAATGGCAGCCTGCGCGTCGTTGGCGAGGGGATTCACAATATCATCGATGACATCAATAAAGCCGATGTTGAACCCGGTGCCTACGTAGATTTTGACGCGATCGCCGATGGGAAACGCATACTTCAATAAGCTTAGAAACGCTGCGTTGGATGTATCGCTACCGGATTGAAAACTGAGCCGCGCTTCGTTGCCAGGAGCCGTGTTTGTGGCAGGACGTGGATCAATGACATTAGAGGCTTGAATCCGGGTGGTGAGCAAATCTTTGCCCGTAAAGCTGGTGTTGAAGTTGAGGCGGATGCGATCGCTAAACGTCGTGTTGTAATTATCATTCTGACCGTTGCGACTGGCACCGCCAAATGCATCGGTAATCGCAAAGATCACCTGTCCATTGAGCTTGGTAGTGGTGGAAAACTGCTGTTTTTCAAGAGTGGCAGTCCGTACTTCTAAAGCATCTACCCGCCCACGCAATGTTACCAGTTCCGCCGCAAACTCTTCTTGTAGCTTTTGTACAGCGAGTAAGTCTTCTCTTTTCACCAAATCGGCTGTGCCTGCCGCAATTAATTCATTGATGCGATCCATACAGGCATTCAAACCAGCGGCAAATTCATAGCGCGTCAAGGCGCGGTTGCCACGATAGGTTTTGTCGGGATAGCCCACAATGCAACCGTAGCGCTCTACAAGCGACTGTAACGCTTGAAACGCCCAGTCGGTTGGCTTTACATCTGAGAGCTGAGAAACAGAGGTCACTTGATCGATCGCAGCATCGGCGCTAGTAAGGCGATCGACAGCAAGCTGACTTACGGCTGAGATTGGTATCGCTACCTGAGAAGGCACGACAGCAGGTTCAGCTTGTTTCTCAAGCGTTGGGTTTGCAATCGCGACTGGTACAGCGACCCCTAAAAGCATTGGCAGAACCAATCCCACCTGCCACCAACTGTTTAACCCAATCAGTTTCAACATCGCCATGACTCCTCACATCTAAAATCAGCAAATCAAAACTTGCAGGAAAGAGCCTCTGCCCCTTCTGCAACCACTCAACTGTGGATGAAACGTTGGTAGGGGCGTTACTTGTAACGTCCCTACAGATAGAAACCGTCTTAATGCAAAATCTGCGACAGAAATTTCTTCGTGCGCTCGTTGGTGGGATTATTGAAAAACTCTGCTGGCGTCGTGTCTTCTACAAGCAACCCATCAGCCAGAAAGATGATGCGATCGGCAACTTCGCGGGCAAACCCAACTTCATGCGTTACGCAAACCATCGTCATTCCCGATTCTGCCAAGCTGCGCATTACCTGCAACACTTCCTGCACCATTTCGGGGTCAAGGGCAGACGTGGGTTCATCAAAGAGCATCACTTTTGGACGCATTGCCAGAGCACGCGCGATCGCCACCCGCTGCTGCTGCCCACCAGAAAGTTGCCCGGGATACTTGCTTGCCTGATGGGCAATGCCCACGCGCTCTAGCAGTTCCATCCCCAATTTGTCAGCATCTGCTTTAGACATACCGCGCAGATGAATCGGTGCCAGCGTTACGTTGCCCAAAATCGTCAGATGGGGAAACAGGTTGAACTGTTGAAACACCATGCCCACTTCCCGTCGAACCAACTCAATATTCTTTGCATTGTGCGAAATCAGGGTGCCATCAATTTCAATGCTGCCTTTCTGATAGGGTTCCAGAGCATTAAACGTGCGAATAAAGGTCGATTTGCCAGAGCCAGAGGGGCCCATCAACACCACTACTTCGCCCTTATGTACCGTCAAGCTCACGCCTTTCAACACATGAAAGCCATTGTCATAGGTTTTCTCTACATCTTTGGCAACAATGATTGGCTCCAGACCTGTCATTGTCTCGTTGGCTTGAGCGGTTCCGGGCTGAGTAGACATTTTTAACAGTCTCCTTGCGGTAATAAATCAGACCTCCGATTTCTTTAAGAAATCGGAGGTCTAGAGCTAACTTGCAGGCGGCGGTGTGAGATCGGGTAACGGTTCACCAAACCATTTCAGCGAGAGTGCATTCAGTTTGCCTGATTGCTTGATGTCATCAATAATGCTGTCTAGCTTCGCTACCAGCGCCGCATCGCCCTTTCGCACCCCTACATAGCAAGGAGAGTTTTTCATGATGAATTTGTTATCAATCTTGCTATTGGGGTTGTCTTTAATCACTTTGGCGGCGACCACATTTCCAGTCGCAATCAGCTCAACCTGACCAGAAAGCAACGCCGAAGCCGTCAAGCTATTGCTCGAAAAGCGCTTCACTACAGGCACTTTTTCGGGTGGCAGTTTGGAAATTTCCAGATCTTCTAACGAGCCTTGCGCGACTCCCAGCGTGTGCCCCTTTAGATCATCCAGTGAGGAAACCTTCAAGTTGGGGCCACCATAAACACCCGAAAAGAACGGGGCGTAGGGCTTGGAGAAATCGATAATCTTTGCACGCGCTTTGTTTTTGCCCAGGCTAGAAATCACAATATCGACGCGATCGGTCTGGAGAAAGGGAATCCGGTAATTACCGACGACTGGCACTAACTCCAGCTTTACACCGATGCCTTTGGCAATCTCGCCAGCCACATCAATGTCATAACCCTGCGGTGTCATATCAGGAGCCACCGATCCAAAGGGCGTGAAATCATTAGGTACCGCAACCCTAATTTTGCCCGCTGCCATGATCTTGTCTAGCGTTTTACCCGGTTCACCGTTGGGCGGCGCAACTACAGAGGTGTTAATCACTGCCATTGAGGTGATGGATGAGTTGCTGCTGGAGCAAGAGGCAACGCCAACGGTCAACAACAGGCTAGCGACAAACAGAGCGATCGCCCGATGCCATTGTTTTGGAATCAATGCTTTCCATAATCTGATCATCGGCAATGCTCCACTATTATGAGAAAAGAATAAGAAACTGAGAATTATAAGGTGGGGTATTGGTTCAAACCGATTGTTTTAGTAGGGACGTTACCTGTAACGTCCCTACAGACATTAATGACTTTGATTTTTAACGGCTTACGACTTATACGTTAATTGCTTCTCTAATCGCTGACTCCACGTAGAAAGGGGATAGCAAATAAGGAAATAGATCAGACCCGCGATCGAAAACACCAGCAGCGAATTCAACGTCACGTTGTTAATCTCGGCAGCAACGCGTGAGATTTCCGAAAAGCCAATCACCGATGCTAATGACGTACCTTTAATGACCTGAACTAAAAAGCCAACGGTGGGGGCGATCGACAGCTTCAACGCTTGAGGCAAAATGATGAGCCGAAGCTGTTGAAAGTACCCAAACCCCATTGCAGACCCGGCTTCCCACTGACCTTTGGGGATGGCTTCTACTGAACCACGCCAGATGTCGGCTAGAAACGAACTGGTGAAGGCAGTAAGGGCGATTGTGGCGGCAACCAATGGTGAGAAATTAATCCCAAAAACAACGGAAACACCAAAAAAGGCAAGGAATAGTTGTAGCAGCAAGGGCGTTCCCTGAAAAAATTCGATATAGATTAAGCTCAAGCCTCGAATCCATTTATTAGGATAAATCCGCATCAGCATGAGCAAGAATCCAACAACACCGCCGACTACAAACGCAATGAGGGAAAGGATAATCGTCCATTTCGCCGCAATGATCAAATTAAGGGCGATCTGCGGTACGGTGAATCCATTCATTTTATTTACCAGCTAACTTAATATCCAGCTATAACCATCGGTTTCACTAACGTCGATACTTCGCAAACTCAAAGAACCGTCGTTCAATGAAATAAGACATCCCTTTGATAATCCAGACGATCGCCAAATAAATGAGCGAGATAGCGAAATAAATTTCAAAGCTACGGAAGCTGCGCGCATTGAGAAAATCACCCACAAAGGTCAAGTCTTCCGTTGCAATTTGCGAGACAACGCTGGTAAATAACACGGCTAAAATCACCTGACCAATCAAGGCAGGATAGATATTTGATAACGCGGGTAGAAGAATAATGTGGCGAAAAATTGACAAAGGCTTAAAGCCTAGAGCCATTCCGGCTTCTACTTGACCTTTAGCAATACTTTCTACTCCAGCCCGCACGATTTCAGTAGAATAGGCACCAAAATTAACTGCTAATGACAGAATGGCTGCCTGTTCAGCAGTGAGTTTGATGCCTAAATTTGGCATTCCGAAAAAGATAAAAAAGAGCTGGATGAGATAGGGCGTATTCCGAATGACTTCGACATAGGCTAACGCGATCGCGTCCAGGATTTTGTTGCCAGAGGTGCGACAAATCGCGCCAATAATGCCAATGATTAGGCCAACGGCGATCGCCAGCAACGAGATTCTAAATGTTGTCAATGCGCCTGCGAACAGTAGCGCCAGATTATCCCAAACAATTGAAAACTGAAACTGATAACCCATATACACCTACCGGGCAGAGCCTGACTGTACACATCCCTCTACGGCACTGGCTAAATTCGCCTACAGCAGTCCTGAGCATCCATGTAATGAAAAGACTTTGAAGCACTCCAAATAAATCTCTCATGATCCAGATTCGGATCACGATCTCTGCAACAGCAATGCATATGGTATACAGTGGCTATCAAACCCGTTTTGTCACTTGCAGCACATTCCCTGCAAATGAATGAATTGAAGCATTAGACTTCTATATCGAACGTCATTAGCTTGAGATGATCGGGGTTGGAAATAATTTCTTTGGCTAATAGATAGCCTGTAATCGTCCAGGTTTGGTATTTGCGAGATTCTTTCCCAATCAAACGTCCGTCGGGGCCATCGTAGTATTCAGGCCACTGATCCTGTATTAAGCGGCGTTCTGCAACGGCGATCGCGTGGTGTGCCAGTTCGCCACGATTCATTTTTTTAGCGGCTGCGGCTAGCATCCATAGCAAAACAGGCCAGCTACCGCCGTTGTGGTACGACCAGGGGCGATTTTTGGGATCGGCTCCAGTGACAATGCGCCAATCATTATCTTCCAAGGCGGGATAACACAACTTCATCGGCATGTGGCCGATCAAGTCCTTCCAGCGCAGCTCAATCAGATTCAGGATCTTATGGGATTGCCGCTCTGTGGTGAGTGCTGCAATCACTGCCATCAAGTTACCCAAAGAGAAGAAGCGACAATCTAGTTGTGATGGTCCCAAATTACCTGCCAGGTAGCCGCCTGCTTCGGGTACCCATTTGGCTAAGCGGTAAAACGGAATGGAATCCGAATAAATATTGAACTGGTTCAGGGCTTCTTCGCCGTACTCTTCGACCTGATAGCGGTAAATAACATTTAAGCGTTCTGGATCGAGCCAGTAATCTTCGCGGAGTTGTTTCAGCAAGAGGGGAAGGCGGTTGCAAACGGCTTGAATGACAACCTGGTTGGTGGGATTAGGTACCAACAGTTCTAAACTGGCACGCAGTGCCGCATAGAAGAGGGATTGAATGTCAAGTGGGTGCCCGTAAAGCCCCATGCGGCGATCGATCATGCTGGCTCCATCAGGCACCAATACCATCGGGTACATATCAAACCGCGTTACCAGGCAAAGTTCGAGACTAACGCGAATGCCTTCCTGAAAATCAGCACGCTGCACCAGCTCAAAATCTTGCGTTGCAATGACATACGCGCGTAAGAGAATGATCCACCAGAGACACGCATCGGCAGGCGCGACTCGACCGATCGCGTGATTGCCAAAGTCCGCCTTGAGATATTCTTGCCCGTTCAACAACACAATTTTGAAACTTGCTGGCATTAGCCCACGGCTGGGTTTAGAGCAATCAAGCTGACCCGTTTTGGGCTGTAGCTGGAGAGTTGCTTCCAAAAAATTACGCACAATCTCCGGTTTGCCTTTGATGAGAAACAGCAAACCTGACGAAATAAAATCGCGCACAAAGCACTGGTCGTAGTTTAGTGACGCAAGATCTGGGTCACTAGCGGCGATCGTGCCCACTGGTTGACCTTGATAATAGATAACGGACTTTTCAAGGGCTTCCCACGCTTGTTCGACAATCGTCTGCTCGCTCAATCCCTGGTTCCTCTGATGACGACTATGATCAATATAGAGTGCATCCCTCAGCGATCGCTGCTGCTAATGGTGCAATCTCAGTCAAAATTGTGACAGTCTGCTTGATCGTTAGGCTGTTGCACTTAAAAAAGCTGCACATTAGAGTTTGGCTTCATCCGTCGCCGCCTTTGAGCCATGTGTAGCTATTATTGAGAGCTTTTCCAGGAACTACCTTTATGAAACCGAATGCTTCTGTGCTGGCTGTGGCAGGTGCCTTTTCGTTAGCAGCACTTGCTGGACTAGCCGTTGCGTGTTCCCAGTCTTCTGTAACCGAGCCATCGGGAGCATCACCCAGCGCAGCGCCGATTGCATCCCCCGCCAATCGGCCGTCTCCTAACCCTTCTCCTGCCGCTTCTACCCCGACGACGACACAAAAGCAACCCACTGAGGCTGCCCCCAACTCAGCGCCTACCGCAAATCGCACCGTTGAGTCATGCGTGGTAAAGATGGCTTTAGTGAATGACCCAAAGCCACCGCTTAATGTCCGTTCGACCCCCACAACTGATGGTGAGAACGTTGTCGGTCAATTGAAAAACAATACCCTTGTCACTGTCGCAGACGATCAAAACGGCTGGCTTCAGATTAAATCACCGCTCAAGGGCTGGATCTTTAAGGCACAAACCGTCAATAGCTGCAACGAGAAAGTGGAACGCCTCAGCCTGAGTGCTGATGGAGCCACGCTGCCGATCGCTGATCGCTTTGTTGGTACGGGCAGCCATCGCTACGTTTTTCCTGCCACGAAGGGGCAAACATTGACCATCACCCACGATCGAGGCCCTTTCCCCATGCTCATTGCTCCCGATGGAACCGTTCTGCTAGCACATGAGAAAGACGAAAAGCGAACCGACTGGAGCGGCACAATTGAGCAAACGGGCGATTACACCCTTCAGCTAGAGTCAAACTTTAGGGGATATCGCTACGGGTTTTCGATGCAGGTGAAGTAGGGGATCGGAAGCAGCGAGGGACGCTAGGGAAGCAGGGGAGTTTTGCATTCTCAACGGTTGCCAGTGAGCAGTGTATGTAATGCCTCCCTTCACCCCTGATACTGAATCCGATAAATGCGTCCGTTCGCCTCTTCCGTTACCAGGAGACTCCCATCGGGAAGGGTGAGTAACCCGACGGGTCTGCCCCACGTATCGGGGCCAGATGGATTGACCAGAAAGCCCGTGAAAAAGTCTTCGTAATAGCCTTGGGGTCGTCCATCGGCTGTAAACGGCACATAAACAACCTTATAGCCAGTGCCCCGATCGCGGTTCCAGGAACCTCGGAAGGCGACAAAGGCTCCGTTGCGATACTTAGCCGGAAAGGTTTGCCCCGTGTAGAACTGTACACCTAAAGCCGCTGAGTGCGCTTGAAAGAGAACATCTGGCGTGCGCGTTTGAGCGGCTAAATCAGGGCGAATGCTGCGCCCATTTTGAATATGGGTGGGATCGAGGCGATCGGGCGTCATATAGGCGTAAGGCCAGCCGTAAAACTGCCCTGCCTGAATGCGTGTGAAATAGTCTGGTACCAAGTCATCACCCAAGCCATCACGTTCATTGACGGTGGCATACAAGTCGCGGGTAGTGGGATGGAAGGCTAACCCGACGGGATTTCGCAGACCAGATGCAAAGGTTTGACGGTCGGAGCCATCCAGGTTCATGATCTGCACAGATGCACGCGGTAGGGGTTCTTCGTCAGCATTTGACTGAGAGCCGATCGAGACGTAAAGTTTGGTGCGATCGGGCGAGACGAGTACATTCCTCGTCCAGTGCTGGTTGTAACCACCACCTGGGAGATCGGTAATTTTGGTGCCAACCCCCGTCAATTGCTCCTGTCCTTTTTGATAGGGAAAGCGCAAAACAGCAGCCGTATTGCCCAAGAAAAAAGCATCATGGCTAAACGACATCCCAAAGGGGATGTTTAAGCCGTTTTGCGACGTTGCAAACGTTTTTTTGACTTCAGCAACGCCGTCTTGATTAGCATCACGCAAAAGTTGGATGCGGTTCTGGCGAGTTTCCGTCACCAGCACATCGCCTGTAGGAGTGAGCGCCAACCAGCGGGGACGATCCAATCCTTCCGCAAAGACGCTGACCACAAAGCCAGCGGGAACCTTCAACGTTGGCGTTGACGGAATCGGAATGACATTCGGCGATTTGGAAGCGCTGTTGCTGGCATACGGCTTTGGCAAACTCGCAGGCGTGATTTTAATGGGCTGGGGCGACAGTGCTTGCGTTTGAATCAAGCTTGCAGGTGCAGGGGCTGCTTTGGCGTTATCTGGTGTAGCAGATGGAGCTGAACTGGCAGATGATGCGGGTGCTACAGTTGGTGCCGCTCTGGATGTGTCGGCCGTCTGGCAAGCGACCAGAAGAAGACCCAGTGGTGCTAGAAGGGATAAACGGTGCATGGCAGACTGTGGGCAACGACTGCCTATCACGCTAGCGGATCTTGCTAGCGATTGGCATAGTGCCCAAGAGAGATTCTTTCTCTTAAGTCGAAAGGGCACCGACTAGCGATGCCCTCTGGTGAACTGTTACAGCGGTTGTTGATTAACCAAGCCACAGCCCTTTAAGGACGGGTGTGTGGTTTAGAGTGTTGAGTGCGGTGAATGCAACTGAAAATGGCTGTCAGTGTTACCGCCGTTTTGCTGGCCTTACTTAAGGCTTGCTTCGATTGTCCAGTACCTGCTGGACGGCTGGGCTTGGGGTATAGCCGTAGCCGAAGGTCGCTTGCTGCCCATCATCCAAAATGCGAGGGGTGACGATGACAATCACTTCTTGTCGTGTATTGGTGCGGTTTGTTCTGCGGAACAGCGCCCCTAAGATGGGGATATCACCCAGAATTGGCACTTTTGTCACCGTTGCTCGATCTTGATCTTGAATAATGCCTGTAAGCAGGAGGGTTTGTCCATCACGCAGACGTACCTGCCCAGATTCAAGACGGCGCTCGGTCAGCAGGTTAATCGTGTTGACGCTACCCTGAACGTTTACGTCTTGTGTGCCACCGATGCGTGAAACGGAGGGAGCAACTGACAGCGAAATGAAGCCATTATCGTCAATGCGATCGACTTTAATAGGCAGAATCAAGCCAGCCCGTCCTTTTTCAACCGTAATGGTCGTTTGAGTAGAGTTCGTGGAAGCGGTCGTTTGCTGAGTCAGGTTTGTGACCACTTCCTGGGTGACGTTGACAGTTGCCGTTTGTCCTTCTTGTACCAGCAGCGTGGGGTCAGTCAAAATTTTGGCATTGCCGCTGGTAATGGATGCCTGCAATTGGAGCAGGAAGTTCCTGGCAAAACTGAAGGCTCCCCCAGTGCTGGCACCTAACGCTGAACCAATCGTGCTTAGTCCGCTGCCAAGGCCAGTCGAGGCCGGCCCAGTGCGACCAAAGTTAATGACAGCCGTCCCGGCATCCAATACCGCGCGGGTGTTGTCTACAATCCCAAAGGATGAGTTGGCGGAGAATTGATCAATGCTCTGGAGATCGACATCCACAACCCGCACATTGACGGTGACTTGGCGACGACGGATATCGAGCTGAGCTAACTGAGCGATCGCAATGCCCACTTTCTTCGGTTCACCGACGAGTGTGACCTGGTTGGTGCGCTCATCCCCAGAAATTTGCAAACCGCGCAACAGCGGTGTGGAGTCTAGATAGTTGACGCGTTGGTTTTCAATGCGAGATTCGGTGGCAGTTTGCGTCTGCGTAATGGCTGAACCTGTGCCACCTGCTAACTGTCCAACTGGCACTGCTGTCGCGTTGGTCACGAGACGATCGCGGCTCACAGCACTTTCAGCACCCAGCGTCACCAAAAAGTTAATAGCACTGGTAATGGATGCCTGATTCAAACGGACACTTCGCACCACCAGATTACGGGCCGAGTTAGGGAGCTTTGGGCCAACAAAGACGGTACGACCCACCCGGTTGGCCTCTAAGCCAGTAATTTGCAGGACATAGTTAAACACATTCTGCACAGGCTCATTTTCAATATCGAGCGTGACTCTGGGGCCATCGCTGCTGGCAGCCTGACCTGCTTGTGCTGGCTGACCTGCTGCTTGCCCTCCCTGCCCTTGTGCGAGCAGATCACTCACAAAGGCAAGGTTAAGCCCTGCTGCTCGTGTTAACAATCCCAACACTTCTCGTGCTGGGGCATCGCGTAAGACCAGACGGGGCACTCGCTCTGCCGAACCCAAGTCGATCGTGGTACCGCTAGCATCCACCTGCGCCGTCGAAATATCGCCTACTGGAGGCGGCACGGCTCGTGGAGAGACGCCTTGCACACCGGGGGGGACAGGTAGACCACCTGGTCCTTGAATTTGGATTTCTGGATTTGGCAGTAAGGGAGCCGTTTGATTGGTGGGAACAGAGGGCTGTCTTGCAGGGGTTGTTGCTGGACTGGTTGGCGCAGGGGAGGGGCTGACGGATGGAGCGGGCTGGGGCGTTTGAGCCAACGTCAACGGTTTTTCTGGCAGCGGCACGGCGATCGGTGCCACTCTAGGCGCTGTAGAAGCCGCTGGTGGAGATGGAGGCTGGGCAATCATTGAGAGCGATCGAGCAGGAGATGCCAGTGCTGCCACCGAGGCTGGAGCCGCTGCTTGCTTGGTGCCAAACGGACTCACGCTCAGCTTTACTCCGCCTTGCTCTGGTCGAAGCACCTGACCAACAGGAGCTCCGGCCTTGCCCACAACCGTCACTCGCACACTGGTTGCATCCAGCGGCGCAACTGTCACTAGCGCAATGCCTGGAGCTGGATTCTCTTTACGAAAGGGCTTACCACCGGGCAGGCGAAGCTGGCTGCTGGGAAGATCTGCCGTCCAACTGTTACCGCGATTGACGGCAAACACCTGGGGTCGCCCACCCGACTGTGTTTGCAGCATGACATCAACGCCCGACGACGTTTGATTTAACTGTACTCCTGTCACCTGGTTAGGTGCGGCTAGCGTCGGCTGGACTGCCATGAGTACGGCTACCCCACCCAGCATGATGCTATTCAATCCTAGACACTGTTTCACAATTCCTTCCTCACTCAAATCGTTAGATTACTGCTCAAAGGCTGGGTTTAGGGGCATGTCCGCAACGCCATACGCGGGACACAGACGGACTGCACTATTTCGCTGGGGGCGTAGCAGCTTTAGCTTCTTCAGGCGTTAGGGGCGATAAGGCTTCTAGCTTGAATGATGTGGTTAATTTGGGTTCAGGCTGGCAGTTTGCCAAGAACTGAATCGTACTGCCTCGAGTTTCAAACAAGCGAGTGTTGCTGGCTGTGGTTTGAGTCCCGTCTCCAATGACGATTTTTACGTCCTTAAAGACCAGAAACGGCTGTAGACGCTCGATGTTGCGGAAAATCGCTTGCGTCTGATTCACATTGCCTTCAAAATTGACGGTAGCAACCTGACGTTTCAACTTGTTGTTAACCAGTGAGCCATAAGCATTGTCCGTAATCACACCAGAGGCTTTGGCATCGGGTGTAAAATCTTTCAACGCAGCTTTGCGCGCCAATTCAACGCCACCTTTACGCAGTTCCTCGGCATTGTTGCGAACCCATGCAGGACAAGCAGCCAAACGCTGTTGCTCCAGTCTGGCAACGCCTGCATTGCGTGTTTCAATCTGGCGATTGAGATCAAGCAGCAGCGTATTGAGAGTTGATTCATTAGAGAAGAGATTTAATACCTCTGAGCGTTGCTTTTTAGCGGCTTCAAGGTTGGCATTGGCATCGGCAATTTGCTTGGCGATCGCGGCTGCCTGCTGTACCTGCTCTTCTTTGGTTTGCACCTTTTGCTTCAGGTCGTTGTACTTCTCCAGGGCGGGCTGTACCAGGCTGAGAAACAGGTATGTTGCAAGCGCAATCCCACCCACTGCCAGCAAAATACCCAGAATGGTTGGAGTCAGCGCGATCCCAAAAACAACTGGATAGCTTGGTTCTGCATCCAGAGTCGGATCATTGGGAAGAAAATCACCGCCAGCGGTCATGGTTGAATTACTCCCTTACGTTGCAAATCTTCAATGCGGGTGACCAGTCCCACAGCCCCTTTGCGGTCAAGTTCGCGTAGCAAATCAGAGGCGGGTACATCACTTAACGCCGTTTCAATCTGAAATTCCACTTGCTTGGGCAACTGGGGCAGTCGATCGGCGGGTAGCCCCTGCTGTTGAGTGTTTTGTAGCCTCACTGGCTCGATTTTGGCGGCTTCTTTTTGAAGGGTAGCTTTGACCAATTTGGTATTTTCTGCTTTCAAAAAGTTTGATTTTTGCAGCACCAGCAGAAAGTCGTTGACATCATTAAAAGAATTGGCAAGACCCGTAATTTGCAAAACGGAGGCGGGTGGGGGCACGGCTGGCGCGGCGGCGCCTGGTGCGGGACTGGGAGGAGGAGCCGCTGCTTGAGTACTTTGAGTCGATTGGGTGATGCTTAAAAGCTGAACCCCTGGAGGAATGCGATCGCGCATTTCTTGCATCATGGCAGACCAGGGTTTGACCAGATTAAACACCCCAGCTAACGCCCCCGTTTCATCCTTGATTTGCTTGGTTTGACCGTTGATGTCTGCAATCTGCTTTTGTTTGGTGGTTAAATCACCAAGCTGAGTGTCAAGCTCTGACTGCCGCTGCTCCAGACTGGCATTCTGAGCTTGCAGGAATAGCAATGAGCCAACGGCTGCACCGATTAAACCCACTGCCACCGCAGCACCAATAAACAACGGTCGCTTACTATCGGTTGCTACTACCGTGCGGGTCTTTTGACGTGCGCCTTCCGGTCTGTATTCTGGCCGATCGTTGAGAAAATTGATATCTAGACTGTACATCTTAGCGAGCCTCCCGTAATCCTAAGCCCAGCACCACTCCTAACCCCGGTCGTTGTGCTTGCGGCACATCTTGCGTGACTTCTAACCCCAGTGCCGAGATCGGATCAATCTGACTGCTGGGCAGGCTAAGACGCTGTGTGAAGAACTCGTCTAACTGCCCGATCGAACCACCAGGGCCAGCCAGCAACAGTTGAGCTACTTCCAGGTTGTCGCCCTGATTGAGGTAGAAGTCAATCGACCGCCGTAGCTCATCTGCTAGTTCACCAATAATTCGCAGCATGGCCGTTGCACCGGGATTGCTGCCCCCCATCTTGCCTGCACTCATCCCGTCAGAAGGATTGACGGGAATCGTCATACTCTGAAGCAGTTCGGTACTCCGTGAAGGAGGAAGATTCATCGCCCGCGACAGCCCACTTTGAATTTGATAGGTGCCGATCGGGACGGTACGCGAAAACTGAGGCACGCCATCGACCGCGATCGAAATCTCCGTGCTTTCAAACTCAATATCGACGATCGCAACCGCTTCTTGCGGCGAAAACTGCCGTAATTGCTCTCGGATGGTACGAATGAGCGAGAAGCTACTGATTTCGAGGACGTCGATCTGCAAACCTGCTTGCTGAAAGGTACGAACGTAGGAATCGGTAATTTCTTTGCGCGTTGCTACCAACAAAACCTGAAACTTCTCGATGCCGTCCTCGTCAACAAATAGCCCTAATTTTTGATAGTCAACGTCTGCCTCTTCACGAGGAAATGGCAGATAAAGACCAGCCTCCTGATTGAGCACCATCTCCCTCAGTTCCTGGTCGTTTAGCTCTGCTGGAATGGGAATAATTCGAGTCACCGTGTCTCGCCCACCCGCTACCGCAGTAGCAACCCGTTTGACTTTAAGCTTATTTTCAGCCAGGGTTGACTGAATGAGCTCAGCCATTCCCGCAATATCCGTTATTTGTCCTTCATGAAATAGACCCTCTGGCACTGGCACTGTTGCCAACGTTACCAGCTTAAACCCCTGACCTTGCTTACGTAGCTGTGCAACGCTGATCCGATCGGGAGCTAACTCGATACCAATGCCCTTAGGCTTTCCAGGAAGCAGATTTTTTAGAGAGTTAACCACAATGCTGTCTACTCACTTAAACAGTTGAAGACGGGTTTATTGACACGGATCGAGTAAGGTCTACATGCCAGAACATAATACCCAATTGAGCCTAGATCTAGCACTTATCGCCAAGAATACGAATCTTAAACAGTATCATTGACTGTAGCTTTTTGACAAAGAAAAACAATCAAAGGTTTATACAGAGTTGCAACGCTCTAAAGCTAAAAACGTTTGCGTTAAACAATCACTTTTTTAACGATCGATCGCATCCTTAGTCACAGGCTAGCAGACAATGATTCATTGCACTTACACTGTGGTAATCGAGGCCGCGATCGTCAGAAAAAAGACTCTCCCTTCGTAGCGTTCTTACTTACTCACCAGCGATGTTACACATAATTTGAAGAGTTGATCAAAAAATTTTGGAAAATGATGAAAAAGTTGGAGCGTGGGAAACAGATAGGAAGTAGAGGGCAGGAGGTAGAAGGTAGAAGGCAAGAGGCGGCAGGCTAAAGGTGGCCTCCGACCCCTGACCCCTAACCCTCGACCGCTGACCGCTAAGCCAACTCAAAACTTCCCCTGCTCCCTAGTCTCCCCTGCTCTCCTCACTCCTCCCCTCCATGCTTGATCTCACAAAACTTGCGCAACAAATGCAGGGCATCAGCCAGCAGCTAACGATCGAAGCCAACGCCACACGTCAGCGCTTAGAACGGGCACAAACGCTGTTAGGGCAAGCCTATCGTTACCAGCAAGACCTGGTTGAGCAGCAGCAGACCTGGGGCGAGCGCCTCAGCTTTACGGCTGCTGCGCCCGTTGAGCCACTAAATCTTCGTGGCAGTATTCCGATTCCACCTGCTGCCCACACCGTTCTTGCGACCGATGGCTCCCAAATTGCACCCAGCCACCACGAAATTGCCTACTGCTATCTAATTAATGTTGGGCGCATTGTGCTGCACTACGGGCAAAATCGTCTACCGCTACTCGACAGCCTACCCGAAGTGTTCTATCGCCCCGAAGATCTCTATGTTTCTCGCCAGTGGGGCATTCGCACCGAAGAGTGGATGGGCTATCGGCGCACGGTATCGGAGGCGATCGTGCTGGCGGAGTTGGGGGAAGCAGTGAAGGCAGAAGGTAGAGAGCAGAAGGCAGAGGGGGCAGAGGGGGCAGGGGGAGCAGGGGGAGCAGAAGGGGCACGGAGGCAGGGGAACACGGGGACAAAAGTAACTCAAAACTCAAAACTCTCTAGCTTGTCGGCGCAAAGCGCTACTCAAAACTTCTCTCCTCCCTCCTCCCTCCTCCCTCCCTCCTCCCTCCTCCCTCCCTCCTCCCTCCTCCCTCCCTCCTCCTCCCCCGCTCTTGCAATGGTTGATGGCTCTCTCATTTACTGGTTTCTCGACTCGTTGCCGGGGGAAGCACGCGATCGTATCCTGCCGCCGATCCTCGAAGCGTGGGAGAAGCTACGTGCGGTGGGCATACCGCTAGTTGGCTATATCAGTGCTTCGCGGAGTGGGGAAGCGCTCAACTTTTTGCGGCTGCAAGCATGCCCTTATGACACACCGGATTGTGCCACGCATTGTTCTGGGCTGGGCGATCGCGAAGGCTTTCCACTCACCCATGCGCCCTGTCAGGTGTTGGAGCCGTTGAAAGATGCGGCACTGTGGGCGATCGAGCTACAGCCAGGGCAGAGAAGCCCTCTTTGGAAGAGTTCCGCTCGCATTCTCGACCTCTATGGTAATCATCACATCTACTTCTGCTACGTCCATGTCGGCACCGAAATTGCTCGCGTCGAGTTTCCTGCCTGGGTCATGGAAGATGCTAACTTGCTGGACACGGCGCTAAGTTTAACGTTGGCGCAGGTGCAGAAAGGCTACGGCTACCCCGTCGCGCTGGCGGAGGCGCATAATCAGGCTGTGGTGCGAGGGGGCGATCGCACCCGCTTTTTTGCCCTGCTCGAACAACAAATGATCCGTGCTGGCTTGCGAAACGTCGGCACTTCCTACAAAGAAGCCCGAAAGCGCGGCAGCATTGCTTGATTTAAGTCAGCTAACTTGAAATTTTCTTGACAATATTAACTCAAATGCTTTGGGAAAGCTGTACTTAGTTTAGTAAATCGGGTTGCAATCAGCTTATGGAAGGGGTTCCTGTAGGCATCGGGCTTACGTTTGTAATGATCATTCTTTTCGTCTGGCTAATTTCCAGTAGTGCTCCCCTTAAGTTATCTCTGATAGTGGCAGCAGGAACTGTAGGCAGTATATTCTGGTTGTTAGCTGGTGTCTTTAATTGGAACTGGGTCTTTGAAAAGGAAAACGTGCAGCCTGTAGTGAAGCGTCTTGGGAGAACGGGCGCAAAACTCCTCTTCTTTGTTGGAGGATTAGGCATGGCATGGGGGTGCAACTATATGATCAAAATTTTACTGATCATGGGCTTCTTATACAGAGCAAAGCATCACTGCACATCGGCTTGCTTACATCTCTAGGGGGAGTTTTTTGCCAGATTCATCTTCCAAGAATCTAACCAGTTTAAGATTGCTTCATTTACCTGTTCTGGGCATTCGTCGTGAGGGCAGTGCCCAGCATTTTCGAGTTCAATCAACTGCAAGTTGGGGTTGTACTCGCTATATTGACTGGGACGCGCAAACTGTTTGGGAATCATGCGATCGTTCTGTCCCCAAATGAGCAGCATGGGTACCGTGAGGGTAGGCAACACGGTTCTGATATGAGGACTATAGCGAGCATCAGTCACCGCTCTGAAAATGGCTGCAAAGGCTTGACCAGACCCCCGATCTTGGGATGGCCCTGCCAAAATGTCGATGAGTTCGTCGGTGATGGCATCAGGCTGAGCATAGGCGATCGCGGCCCAGGTTCGCACAACATTCGGTCGGCGCACCAGGGGAAACAACGCCTTCAGCAAAAGTGGTGAGAGAATCAAGCGTTTGAGACTGCCCACTAATGGACGCAACGGTTTCGGCAGTGCTTCTTCTTCCATCGACAGGTCAGGTAAGCTGATCATGACAATCCCTGCCACCATTTCAGGATGGGCAGCGGCAGCCGCCATACAGACCAGAGAACCGATTGAGTTGCCCACCAGCACTACAGGCGTTTGAATAAAGGTTTTCCAAAAGTCGTAAACTTGCTCTACCCAGAGGTCGGTTCGATAGGAGGCAACGGCTTTTTCAGATGCGCCAAAGCCCAACATATCCAGCGCATAAACGGTGTGGTGCTCTGCCAGGACTTCCAGGTTATGTCGCCAGTGCCCGATCGAGGCTCCAAACCCATGCAACAGAATCAGTGGTGTGGTACTCCTAGGTTGCGCAGCGCGAAGGTAGGTATAACGAGTCTGCCAACCGCGCCAAACCCAATCGCGCTGGTTGCCTACCCGATGTCGCCAGTGGAGAGATGTTGTCATCGCTTCAGGTTACAACTGCTTAGAAGAATGTTTCTTCATCTTAGTGTTTGATCGCGATCGCGCTCGACAACAAGCCTTCTATATCGTCAAGGCTGAAGCATGTTCTTAGCCCTTCAAGTCATGCTCTCTTCGCCATCGGCGCACTTTCGTTCGTCAGGATCAGGAATGGGTGAGCTAAACTTGGAGAAAGTCCGTAAATTCTGTGTTTACGCTGACGCGAACGATCGGGCATGTGCTGCATAGGCAGCTTTATTGGTAAGGTCAATCGGCAAGGTAACAGGTAGAAGGCGCTACGTTATGAAAGGTCCCTGGACACATGCACTGGTAAAACGACTACCCCGACGAGGCTCAACTGCAATGGGAGTAGCCACTGCGTTTTGGGTTGTCGCTCAAGGTCTGACGCTGAGTCTGCCTGCCAACGCTCAAACTGCTCGTGATCCTCTAAGCTACAGTGCGCTACTCACAGAAATCGACGCAGGCAAGGTCAACCGCATTGAAATTGATCCCACCCAGCGAGTGGCCCGTGTCACTCTGGAAGGGCAAAAGAAGGGCGATCCGCCCCGCGAAGTCGCACTGTTCGATAATTACGGCGAAATCACTAAAAAAGCGCTAGCCAACAAGGTCGATATTACAGTGCAGCCGACGCAAGATAACAGCGCCATGATGGGAATCTTGGCAAACCTGCTGCTGTTTTTCTTGCTGATTGGTGGCTTGCTGATGATCTTGCGCCGCTCCAGCAATGCGCCCGGTGGCCCAGGTCAAGCGATGAGCTTTGGCAAATCACGCGCCCGCTTTCAAATGG
>NZ_JCACKR010000077.1:0-69103 GCF_059505485.1 Stenomitos rutilans | reverse complement strand
AGACTATCCTAGAGTCACCACATTTCACTCTTTTTGTCAATGCGTAAGTTCTATAGTCGTTGACACACTCAGTCGAACGTCAAACCATAGACTTGTATAAACAAAGTTTAAGCTTTTAGGCAAAACCGTAGTCAACCGCTCCGCAGGTATCGCCTCATGGGCCTCAGGTAATCCTTCATCTAGACAATTCACCAGAGACTCTCGACAATAGACCACAGAAGCGACGATCGCAAAGCCATGCGCTGCAATCTGCTAGAGTCTATTGTTTACTTCCCAGTTCCACCCCTTCACTATCGCTTGCTAGAACGTTTGATTCATTCATCTGCCAGACCTTAAATCGCATGGCTACTGTCACAGACTCTATCAGCGAACCGTTTGCGGTCGATCGTCCAGCCGTTGTTGAAACCTACGAGCTGAGAAAGACTTACCGCACAGGCTTTTGGCTCAACCAAAAAGTAGTTTCTCTTAAAGGCTGTACACTCAAAGTCTTCCAGGGAGAAACCTTTGGGCTGCTAGGGCCGAATGGAGCGGGCAAAACAACCCTGCTCAAAACGCTATTGGGCATCGTGCGACCCTCTGGTGGACGGGGGCTTTTGCTCGGCGCACCGCTGGGCGATCGCACTGTCAAAAAACGCATTGGCTATCTGCCCGAAAACCCTTACTTCTACGACTATCTCACGGGCTGGGAAACGCTTCAGTTTACAGGGGGCCTATTTCAAATTCCTCGATCGGTACAAAAGCAGCGGATTCCGCAACTGCTGGATCTCGTTGGGTTGTCCCATGCTGCTGCCCGCAAAAAGCAGCTTCGGCAATACTCCAAGGGGATGCTACAACGCATTGGCATGGCGCAGGCGTTGATTAACGATCCAGAACTGGTGTTTCTAGACGAGCCGATGTCAGGGTTAGACCCGATGGGGCGCTACCAGATTCGGGAGATCATTCTCTCCTTAAAGGCGCAGGGCAAAACCATTTTTTTCAATAGCCATGTGCTGTCTGATGTCGAGATTGTGTGCGATCGCGTTGCTATTCTTGCCGAGGGCGACCTGATTTGCAGCGGCTCCCTACAAGAGCTTCTCGGCACCACCGAAACCTATACGATCAAAGGACGCGGTGGCAGCTTAGACGTGATCAAAAAACGCATGTTAAATCTGGAGTTCCGCGATGGGTACTGGCAGGGGCAGCTTCAGGGCGATCCCTACGACTTTCTCGCCACGTTGAACCTCATGGGTGCCCAGATCATCACGATCAACCTCGCGCGTCCTTCACTCGAAGAATTCTTTATTCGCCAACTCAACGATCGGGGTGTGCATACCAGCAATTGAGGTCGCGTCACTCCTCTGAGGGATGCACGAAGACAGTTCAAGCTCTATTTGTAGACGGATAAAGACTAATAGAGTTGAGCAATCGTATGGCAAATCTCATAGAAACCGCCACCAGTGCTGGTCAGTTCAAAACGTTATTGACCGCGATCGAGGCGGCGGGAGTACGCAGCCTGCTGGAAAGCGAAGGCTCACTGACGGTGTTTGCCCCGACCGATGATGCCTTCGCCAAACTACCAGATGGCGCTTTAGACGAGCTTTTAAAGGATCTTCCTAAGCTCAAGCGGATCGTGATGTACCACATTCTATCGGGTGACGCACGATCGGACGATTTAGCCCAGATTGACGAAGCGCCCACGGAGGAGGGATCAATCCTGGCGATCGACCACAGCAATGGGCGCATTCAAGTCAATGATGCCACCGTTACCCAAATGGATATTCTGGCTGATAACGGCGTGATTCACATTGTTGATAGGGTTTTAATGCCTGCCATCCTCGCAGGTCATTCGTAACCTTGCACTCAAGCCTACAGTCCACTTACAGGCTGCGAGATTCCAGTGCATTGGAAAGGCGATCGAGCGCAGCGACGGTGCGTTCCTGAGCCACCACAGTCGGATCAGCAGGTGCTGCTTCCACTGCCTCTTGTCGAGAGAAGCGCTTTTTCGCCTTTTCAAACGCACGAATGACCAGGAAAATGACGAACGCAATCACAAGAAAATTGATCACGGTCGAGAGAAAGACCCCGTACTTGATGCCGTTAGCTGACAGTTTGCTAATGTCGTCAGCACCGACGGCTGAGAGCGCTGGCTGCAAGAGAGCAGGGGTAATGATATCGCCAACGAAGGACTCTACAATTTTGCCAAACGCCCCGCCAATGATCACAGCAACTGCAAGGTCGATCACATTGCCCTGCAAGATGAACTTTTGAAAATCAGACCAAAAACCGCCATTAGTCCGTGCCATAAGCCTACTTACCTCCCTGATTAAAGACTGTTTTATGTTGCTTACAGTACATTTTGTATAGGTTGCATTGTAGGTCAAAGCGGCCCCGCGGCAACATGTTGAGGGCAACATTGGCAGTGCACCAGTCAAACAATCGTCCCAAAATCAATTGCTTCAGAATTGCTAGCCTGCCATCAGAATTGGCTACTATAGAGGTAAGGCGGAATCATTCCGACATTAGAATTATTCCGATATCAGACAATCGCTGCGAGTGAGAGATTCATGACTGCTCAGGTTTTGATCGAGAAAAAAAAGCTGGCAAAGCCCCCGTTGGATATTTACCGACTGGGCGATCGTGTCTTGCGGCAACCAGCCAAGCGCATTGCCAAGGTCGATGCGGAAGTAAAGCAGTTGATCCGTGAAATGCTGCAAACCATGTACAGCGCTGATGGGATCGGGCTGGCGGCTCCGCAAGCCGCCGTCAACAAACAGCTTATTGTGATTGACTGTGAACCGGATGAAGCGGCGACCCCACCCTTGATTTTGATCAACCCAGTGGTGAAGCAGGCAAGCACCGATCTGGCTGTGACGCAAGAAGGCTGTCTCAGCATCCCTGGGGTGTATCTAGATGTCAAACGCCCTGCCGCGATCGACGTTTCGTACAAAGATGAGCAGGGTCGCCCTCAAAAACTCTCGGCAACGGGGCTACTGGCCTGCTGCATTCAGCATGAAATTGACCACCTGAATGGAGTGTTGTTTGTCGATCGCGTTGAAAATGCGCTGTTGCTCAATGAAGCCCTAGCAAAGCATGGCTTTTCAGCACAGGCCGTAAAACGGATTGATCAGTAAACTTGGCCGCTTCCAGTACACCGGGTTGCTGGAGGTTGGCTCAAACCTCAAAACTTCAAACTCAAAGTGTGGGATTTTAACGTGACTCCAAAGAGTGGTGTGTTTTTAGGTGGATCATGCATCGCGGCGATCGCAGCCGTTGGATCGGTGTTTGAACTATCATCAGGGGTGCCGCAATTAGGCAACATTCTGACAGGGGTCATTTTGGCAGTGAGCGTACCCCTGACCGTTGTCTTTTTTTTAGCGGCAGTGCGGGATACGCGAGCGAACCAGTAGACAGAGGGTAGGGTGTAGGGTGTAGGGTTGTAAGGAACGGGAAATGCAGCTATCACACCTCTGTCTTCTGGGCACCTTCACACCTCTCACCGCGTCCAACTGCTTGCTAAACTCCCTCCACGATGACGGGAACGGATCGTTACAAGACATTTCTGCGCCTGTTGCCATCGGGTGACAACCCGACCGCTGCGTCCCACTATCCGCTATCGACAGCGGAGACAGCGGTACTTGGGCGCGAACCCCAATGCCAGGTGGTGCTTGACCCATTGGTTTATCGTGCGGTGTCGCGGCGACATGCCGAAATCAAACCCGTCTTGGGCTTTGAATCACCCGATGGCAGACGCTTTTGGCAGGTGCGTGACCTCAACAGCGCTAACGGAACCTTTGTAAATGGCGAGCGGCTTCAGGATTGCCGCGTTTTGCAGATGGGCGATCGCATCATGCTGGGGCAAAACGGGCCAGAATTTATCTTTGAGTGCCAGCCCAGCAAAAATACGGCTCCACCCGTTCCACCGATCCCTTCCACACCATCGGCGAAGCTCAATCTGCCACCTGTTAATCGCCGCATTGCGCCTGTCCCTGATCGGCTCTCCGCTACAGCCCCACCACGCCGCCGTGAGCCGGATGCTGTAAGTCTGACGCAACTCTTTCCAATTCTTTCGACCGGACGACAGCTCACCCACAAAGCCTATCTGTTACCTGGCGGTATCACCGTCGCCTTTGTCGTGCTGATGTTCATCGCAGTGGGCAATCCCTTTGCGTTTAATATGCTGCTGGCAGCGTATCTAGCAGGTGCAGCTTACTACTTTGTGTATGAACTGTGTGGCAAGCATAAACCCTGGTGGATTCTATCGGGTGCGGCGGTTGTAACCATCCTGCTGCTCGTCAGTCCGGCGCTGAAGCTGTTTGTCTTTGTGTTTCGGCAAGTTTTACCGGGTGATTTGCCAACGGGCGATGTTGCCGTTCCCTTCCCCGTCTTGCTCATCAAAATGTTTTTTGGGGCGGGGCTGATGGAGGAATTGCTGAAGGCTGTGCCAGTGTTTGCAGTCTATTTGTTGGGCACCCAGTTGCGATCGCCCTACCGAGAGCGTTTAGGCGTGTGGGAACCGCTGGATGGCATTTTGCTGGGCAGCGCCTCTGCGGTTGGCTTCACCCTGCTGGAGACCCTGGCACAGTATCTGCCTGAAGTGTACAAAGCGACCTTATCCTCTGGTGAAGGAGCCGCTCAGCTCGCCAGCCTGCAACTGTTGATTCCCCGCGTTCTCGGTTCGGTGGCAGGGCACATGGCGTACAGCGGCTATCTGGGCTACTTTATTGGGCTGAGTGTACTGCGATCGCGGCGACGCTGGCTGATCCTGGGCATCGGCTATCTCACCGCTGCTGGCCTACACGCCCTCTGGAATACCGTTGGCAGCATTAGCCCCGTGTTTCTGGCGCTCGTCGGATTATTGTCCTACGCCTTTCTCGCAGCGGCCATTCTTAAAGCACGAGAACTGTCGCCCACG
This sequence comes from Stenomitos rutilans, assembly GCF_059505485.1. Lineage (NCBI taxonomy): Bacteria > Bacillati > Cyanobacteriota > Cyanophyceae > Leptolyngbyales > Leptolyngbyaceae > Stenomitos > Stenomitos rutilans. The sequence continues at coordinate 64,212 of NZ_JCACKR010000077.1, read as the reverse complement.
CGATCGCAAAACTTCGCCACCCGCTTCTATAAATAATTTTGTATCATGAAAATAAAATGCATACTACAGCACAGGCATTGAGATGCTTTCAGCTTTGCTGTGATCTCACCAGCAAATACTGCTCAATTGATCTGGTCACTACTGATAAGCGAACAGAACGTGTCATTGTTTTGTCAAAAAAAGACATTAATCTTGAGATTGATCCAAATGGAGACTGGAGGTTTGTATGAGCGTGAACCCAGACTTCGCTACGATGACAACTCCACAACTTCGAGCGTATGTTTTGGAACATCGAACTGACAATGAAGCCTTACAAGCCTATCTAGACAGACGACATGCTGAGAACCCAAACTCACGAGTTTACAAAGCTGAGGATAACGTGAGTGACGTGATCGCAGCCTACTTAAAGAGCAAAAAACAGCAAGAAGCTTCCTAAAACTGTCAATCTTTAGACTTGCCGCAAAGCCTTAGCAGGCTGACCAGCTCTTCCATCTCAGATCTTTGCAAACCAGTCCACATCAACTTCAACGGACTCAATCACTGTTATCTTGACACCAAGACCTAACTCTTTCAAGCGTTCAACTAACTGTTCGCCGTCTATTAAATCAATCGGCGGTGCGCCATCTCGTGTGGCCTCTTTGATTGCGTCTCTGGTGAATGTACCAGTTGTGATAAACAACCCCTTATCAGTACGTCCTTGCATTGCCCCACGAAAGTCTCGAATTTGACCTGCTGTTACCGAACCCTGATAACGCTTGCATTGAAAGAGCACATGAAAGCTCAAGAAGCCGTTGATACGAGCAATTCCAACACCATCAATTCCACCGTCGCCAGATTTTCCCGTAACTTGTACTTGAACAAAACCAGACTCGCGCAGCAATCGCTGTGCCAAACGCTCGAATGCAGATGGATCAAGCAAAAGCAAAGTTTTGTGAAGTTGTTAGTGCCACGCAAGCGCTTCTAAAGTTTCAATAGCTCCAACAGCCTCTTCTGATGAAACTGAAGAGACTGGCTTATTTTTATCAGCGTCCCGAACTGCCCTAACAATCTCTTTGGGATCAAGATCATCGAGATTGATAGAAGTTGAAACTAAAGACCATATGCCACGTGCTGAATTTTGCAAAAGTCCATACTTCTTGAGATAAGTCCGGCTCCATGCAAGTCGGTATTCAACCTCGCTTTGCGATGTACTGCCATGCAGAATCTCAAGAACTTTGTCAGTAACGCTGAGAAGCTGTACTACTTGTTCATAGATCTCCTCAGTCGTACCAGACCCACCCAAAATTTGTAGAGCCTGAATTGTCGGCAGAAGCATTGAGTCGAATGTTGGAACCGAGGAAGCAGAGCGCTTCATGTAGAAACTTCTGAGTAGATTTACAACTGCTTTGTTAAATATAAATCGCTACTCAAGATACGTAACTGTTTTACAATCTCCCAACGCCAGACACGCTACAGACAATCTCGCAGTGCTGCCCTAATCCAGGAGCAAACTAACTAGCACCTGCTTCACTCTTCACGCTTTGCATCCAGTTCAGCCAATGCATAGCGCGCGATCGCCAAACTCAGACGAGCCTGTTCCACCTCAGAAAGCGCATTCCATTCAACGGTGCGGACGCGCTCCAGAGTCGATTCAACGGGAGCATCGCTGCCTCGCATAGCATAGGCAAGAGGACGCGCTAAGACGTATAGATCATCTTCCGCGAGGTTGGGCAGCACGTCTTGCACACACTGCACAAGCTGATCGGCTAGAGAGACAGAATTGGACAAAACTTGTTGAGCGCGTGTAGCGATCGCCGTCAGAAACTGTTGCGGCACGCGTGTAGCGAAGCGCTGCATCAACGTTTCTTGAAGACTGGTGGCAGACCAAAGTTGATTGACCTGGGCAAAGAATGTACTAGAACGGGTGTTAATCTCATCCGCAGTCCAGCTATCCAGAGAGAAGCCTTGCTCTAGGGCTGTAAAAAAGGCTTCTGACTCGGGCGCCGCAGGATTCCAAACGTAAGGAGCTTTTGCTGTTGGCTCGTCGGTGACTGTAAACGCGTCTTCCGTTAGCGGTTCATCACCATTCCAAGAGCAATGTGCGCTATCTGCATGGAGCAATGTTGCCCAGAGCGCTTGCTCAACCTTAGCCTCTAAATCTGCTTGATCGTCAGAACACATTACCTTAATTACCATAGTGGACTCCTGATGCGCTGAAAACAATACCTCGTTGGTGTTACCTACAGGACGCTTGCTGTCAGTTCCGCAACTCCATCCAATTTACGTCATTTAGCTGAGAAATGTTTTAGCTAGACTGGATTAGCCGTTTCGATAGCACGACTATCGTTGCAGCACATCGCTTCGGTAGATTAGCCCAACGCGCGATTGTCGTCTGGTTCATCCACCGATCTTGTAAACTCCAGCGCTTCGTTATGAGTGCTGCCAAACTTCAAGTGACTACCAGGCTTTAATGGCACTTCCTGACGGTGCACCTTGCGCCAACCATAAGAATCCATTCCAGGCTCTAACATCCAGGTGCCAAAGCGAGAGAAGTCTTCGAGAAAGTACGCTAGATCGGTACCGCCATTGGTTTGAGACTGACGACCAAAAATCACCGCATGTTTGCGTGAAACTCCGCCCTGGTCTTCTTGCAGCACGAGATCATTTTCCGCCCGGTCTCTGCCCACGCGCATAAAGCCACCCTGGATATGCCAGACTTTCGCAGTGGTAAGCGATCGCAGCGCCGCATCGGGCTTCGGTTGTCCTAACCGGGTAATCGGTCCTGGCATTGCGGTCATACCGCCTTCAAGGGGCTGAAGCAGTTCGCCATCAAATTCGGGATGCATGTAAAGAACGGGCAGCGTCCAGGCTTGTTGGTTAAAGCGATACAGCGTCAGTAAGTGCTGTCGAGCAATCGCCACCGCCTGGTCGATCGGCACCCGCCCTGAAAGCGCTCTGGCAAAGGCTTGAATAAAGCTCAAGGCTTCTTCATCCGTAATGGAATCGCGCATCCCCAAAACAGCCGGAACGCCGTGATGAATCAGGACTTCTGCTAAGCTGCTGCGTGGGATGGCTTGCGATCGAGTCGCTTCCGGGTGCTCTAACGAGATTGGAACGGTTTCGTGATCTGGCTGAGCACCCCAGCAGGCATTAAACACAGCCAGCTTTACCTGGCAACGGGTCAGCACTTGAGCCAGTTCTGTTCCATTCAGGGTCATGTCAGGCCGCAAGAACAGCAACCCGCCATCTGGGGCAGGAATCCCATGCCCAGCATAGAAAAAGACATTGTACGTCTGTTTCTCAAGTTGACTAATCAGAGCGGCTGGCGTGGGCTGCACCAGTGTATCGACCTGGCAGGGTGTAATAGTCGCGCCGCCAATGCCACTACTCCCAGACGTTGTGAGCAGATGAGCCAACACATTCGCTTCTTGCTCAAGCTGTAAGGTTGGTGAGGTCTCAGGGTGGTCGGCGCGAATAAAGCCTGAAGATGCATTCTCTACGGGTGGTTCAGAGTCTTCACCCAGGACAAGCAGAATTTTGAGAATATTATCCGATCGCAGCGTCGGTAACGAATGAACATCACTCGTGGTGCGGCTAAATAGCAACTGCTGACGGAGCGAAACGGGCTGTTTGCCAGCGCCATCCTGCATAATTTCCCAGGGCAACGCCACCAAATTAGGATCTCGAATTTCCAAGCGCAGCCGTAGGGGTTTGGATTGCCCCATTGCAATCCCCTGACTATGGTCGAGACTGCCTTGAATCGGCCCATCAAACAACCACTGCCAAAGGCTAATCCCCAGATTTTGCATCAATCGACCTGACTGGCTGACTGGTTGACCCGGTGCGGCTGGTGCTTCCAGCGACAGCACCAAATCTGGTAGAAGCGCATCAACCTGCGATACCTGGGGCACATTGGGAAGGCTTCTCGCCGAAAACATCTCCTGCCACCCCAGCCAAAGCTGATTTTGAGCCTCGGCCCAAACACAATCATGCAAAACATAACCCCCTGGATACGGGGCCTGAGTGACATGGATGGCGAAGTGATTCGCTGTCCGTAAGGGCGCGATCGCCAAATTCAAGCAGGGCATTTCAGACAAAGACATTCAAGAAATAAGGCCAGACCCATCACGACATCAGGATTGTTTAACAGTCTAGTCCGTGTTCGCGTTAGTTGATAGCCGTAATGATGAGATCGCCTTAATCTGTCGGCACTTGCTCAATCTGACTGGGGCTCTCAATCTTTTTCTGCGGATGAAAATAGGCTTCTAAGACTTGACGCACCATCGGAGCTGCGAAAGACCCGCCGCCGCCGCCAGAGTTTTCACCAAAGGCGACCACAACGATTTCTGGCTTAGCGGCTGGAGCAAAGGCCCCAAACCAGGTGTGAGATTGCCGTCCAATATCTTCTGCGGTACCGCTTTTGCCCGCAACGGGGGGTAGTGTAGACACATTCAGCGCGGCACCTGTGCCACCATCAACCACAGCACGAAGACCTTCTCGCAGGATGCGGACTGTTTCTGGCTTGAGGTTCAGAGACTCCGTCCAGTTTTGGGCCGCTTCGTTATCTTTAAGCAAATGTGGTTTGACTAAAGCTCCCCCGTTCGCGGGGACGGCAAACATCACCGCAACTTGCAGTGGTGTGGTTTGTAAAAAGCCTTGCCCGATCGACATATTGACGGTGTCGCCCAAAAACCAGCCTTCTTTGATTTCTTTGCGCTTCCATTCATCGTCAGGGACGAGTCCGGAGCTTTCTTCTTCTCCCAAATCAATACCCGTCTTACGACCAAACCCGTAGCGCCGCGTCCACTGAATCAGGTTGCGATCGCCCACGCCCATGCCGATTTGGTAGAAGAACGTGTCACTGCTCCACTGCAACGCCCCCACAAACCCCAAGGGGCCAAAGCCAGCGTGGTTCCAATCACCAAATTCAATACCGCCGACTGTAAGCGATGGATAGGTACCCAGCACTGTGTCGGGGCTAAATTTACCCGTCTCTAAGCCTGCGGTCGTGGTCACAATTTTGAATGTGCTGGCGGGAGGAAACCCCTGTACAGCCCGATTGACAAAGGGGTGGTCTTTACTTTGTAGCTGCTGCCATTGGGCATCTGTGATGCGAGTGGAGAATAAATTGGGGTCGAAGGTGGGGCGGCTGACCATTGCCAGCACAGCACCGTTGTTAGGATCGATCGCCACAATCGCTCCTTTGCGATCGCCCAGAGCAGCCTCCGCCGCTTTTTGCAGCTCTAAATCCAGCGTGAGCTGTACATCTTTGCCCGTTTGAGTGGGCTTTTTGCCCAGCACTCTCACGACTTGCCCAGTGCCATCCACTTCGACCTGCTGTCCGCCCCACTCGCCGCGCAACAGCTTTTCATAGGTTGCCTCAACGCCCATTTGACCGATCACATCGCCCAGCCGATAGCCTTCACTCTTACGCTTGTCGAGTTCCTGATCGTCCATTTCGCCGGTATAGCCAATGACATGCGCAGCCAAATCGCCGTTGGGATAGTAGCGGACGGCTTCAGCATCGACCTGTACACCTTCCATCTCGCCGCCATATTCTGCCAGCGCAGTGACCTGTGCCGGACTGACCCCGCGCGCAATGCGAACCAGAAAAGGAGACGTATAGCCTGCTTGCTCTAGACGATTTTTAATATCGGCTTCGGGGATGTGAAGGATTTCAGACAGCCGTTGGAGCGTGGTTGCCCACTCTGCCTTTTTGCGTGCGAGAGGCCACAAAAAGACGGAGTGTGACAAGCGACTGCCAGCCAGCATTTTGCCCTGGCGATCAAGAATTTTGCCGCGCTCTGGTTGCCTAGGAATCAAGCGAATGCGATTATTTTCCGCGAGTTGTCGGTTGCGATTGCCCTCCACCAGTTGCAGGTAAGCCAGGCGACTACCAATACCCGCCAGCAAAACCAGCGACACACCCACCATGAGAGCGATCGACTGGTACCGCCGCCCCACCGTCCGGGGAGTCGTTTGGGTAACTGTCGTGGTAGAAGGTTGGGTTAACGTCATACGAGCATTACAAAAGACAGGCCGTGCAAGCGGTGAAGCGTTCTGAATGAGGGAGGCAAGCGATGAAAAAGTTAACTCGATCGCACATGAGCCGTTCGCCCCAGAGTTGGGCAACCTAAAGCAAAGTGCTGCTTCATGCCATTCTCCCTTGTATGCTGCAATGTAACGTTGTGGCTGCCCGAAAGAACGCGGTGGTCATCAAAACGCTTAAACTTAGCCTACTAAAAGGAACGCAGCCTTTGCCGAGGGGCTATGTTATGGAGATGTTCACATCCGTGATGGAATGGACATCGGCAGATAAAATAAACCTATAGTCTGTCACTCTATCAGAAGATGGACACAACCTGCTCGGTGCTTGCCCTGAACAAGCCTTCCGTTACAGCCCAACCTCTCCTTGCATCGATCGTTTGCACAGCGTAAGGACTCAACCATAGGGAATTGTCACGATGTCTCAAACCATCACGCATAATCAGCGCGCTCTGGCGACAGATACTGGGTTTGATGTTGAACTCCGCAAAGTGTTTAAGGTGTTCAATGGTGAAACGGCAGTACGAGGCATTGATTTGAGTATTCGTCGCGGCGAGTTTTTTAGCATTCTCGGCCCCTCTGGATGCGGTAAAACCACAACGCTACGGTTGATTGCAGGGTTTGACTCCCTCTCAGCAGGAGAACTCTTGATTCAAGGGCAGTTGATGACGCAGGTGCCGCCATACCGTCGCCCAGTCAACACGGTTTTTCAAAGCTACGCGCTGTTCAGCCACCTGACCGTGCGTGAAAATATCGCCTTTGGGCTGCGGTTGAAAAAGCGGAGCAACGCAGAAATTTCTGAGCGGGTGCAAGATGCCATCAAACTTGTCAAGATGGAAGTCTTCGCCAACCGCTTTCCAGGGCAGCTTTCGGGAGGACAACAGCAGCGGGTAGCTCTAGCACGGGCGCTGGTCAATCGTCCTGCTGTGCTGCTGTTAGACGAACCCCTTGGCGCACTCGACTTGAAGCTGCGAAAAGAAATGCAGGTCGAGCTAACCAACCTTCACCAGGAGCTGGGGCTGACTTTTGTCATGGTCACGCACGATCAGGAAGAAGCACTCAGCTTGTCCGATCGCATTGCGGTGATGAACCTCGGCAAAATTGAACAAATTGACACGCCTAACCGCATTTACGAACAGCCACAAACTGCCTTTGTCGCTGATTTTATTGGCGATACCAACCTCTTTCAGGCCAAGATTGAGGGCGCACATCCCGCTATGCTTTGGATCACCACAGCGAATGGGCTAAAGATGAAAGTCAAGCCGCTGGAAACGTCTACCCCTTTAACCTCTGGCGCTGTTGTTGTCAGCGTTCGACCCGAAAAGATTCATGTCACCCGTACCATTCCAACCGATGTGATCAACTGCTTTGAAGGGCGGTTGCGGCATGTGATGTACCTCGGTGCCCACGTCCACTACGTGGTGGATCTGCTTTCGGGCGATCGCATTACGGTCATGCAGCCCAGCGCGATCAGCGAGGTGCCCACGGCTGACACGCCCATCTATGTTCAGTGGGCACCGGATGATTGTCTGGCGATTCCAACGAATTAGAAGGCAGAAGGTAAAGGGTAAAAGGTAAAAGGCAGAAGGCGAGGGGAACAGGAGAGACAGGGGAAGCAGAGGCAGGAGGACAATTCGCAACTCAAAACTCAAAACTTAAAACTCAAAACTTCTACGCTGATAGCTGACCGCTGACCGTTAACTCAACTCAAAACGTTTCATGCTTCATTCTTTTGCCACCGCAATCACTCACCCAACGCTGCGATCGCGGCGGCAGTTTTTGCAGGTATCGGCAGGGGCGATATCTGGGCTAGCGCTTTCAGGCTGTGGTTGGACACTAGGAGAAGTACGCCCATTGCAGGCCAACGCGAAAGCTGCAAACGAGCTGCGTATCTATACCTGGTCGAGCTATATTGACGATGCCTTACTGGAAGGGTTTAAGGCACAAACAGGCGTGACGGTGATTGCCGATACGTTTGACTCGAACGAAACTATGCTGGCAGCCTTCCAAGCCGGTAAGGGAGCGGCTTACAGCATCATTTATCCATCAGACTACACGGTGGCGAAGATGATTGAACTGAAGCTATTGCAGCAGCTTGACCGCAGCCGCATTCAAGGGCTGGAGAATATTCTGCCTAAATTTCAAACATCTGTGCATGATCCGGGGAACCGTTACCACGTGCCTATCAGTTGGGGAACCACAGGCTTGATCTACAACAGCGCCAAGCTAAGTCCTCCACCGACTGATTGGAGCTATCTGTGGGCGTATCAGAAAAACCTGTCGCGCCGAATGACGCTAATTAACGACACCCGTGAAGTGATGGGAGCTACGCTACGATCGCTCGGCTACTCCTACAACTCCAGCAACCCTCAAGAAATTAAGCAAGCCTACGAAAAGCTCGCCGCCTTAAAACCCGCGATCGCCTCATTCACCACTGATGCCTGGCGTGATCAACTCATTGCGGGCGATTTGCTACTGGCGATGGGCTACTCAGCCGATGCGATGTCAGTCACGCTCGCCAATCCTGCGTTGAAGTATGTCATTCCCAGCAGCGGCACCTCTCTCTGGAGTGACACGATGGTCATTCCCAAAACAGCCCCCAACCCGGATGTTGCCTACGCCTGGATCAACTACGTCCTGCAACCCTCCGTTGCCGCCCAAATGACCGAACGTCTCAACTTTGCCTCTCCCAACCAGTCGGCTCATGACCAGTTGCCAGCACCTCTGCGTGACAATGAAATTCTGTTCCCCTCAGAGAGCCTATTAACCAAATGTGAGGGCGTCGCCCCCGTCAAAGAACCGATCGCGGAACTTTATGAAAAATACTGGACGCAGTTGACGAGCAGCTAGGGGCAGTTGTTAGTTGTTGGTTGTTAGTTATTAAGGGCAGTCAGCGGTCAGCAGTCAGCTTTTTAGCCTTTAGCCTTCACTCCTTCCTCCTTACCCCTCACTCTCCCCCTCATGTCCCACGCATCTCCCTCTGCATCATCCAGTGTTTCGTCCCACGATCGCGATCTGCCCAAATGGATCGAGCCGCTGTTGCTGCTGGGGCCAACGGGAGTCTGGCTGGGTTTGCTGCTCGTGATTCCGACTTTGCTGATTTTGGAGTTGAGTCTTGTACCGAGTATTCGACCAGGACAGGTTGTAAACCCGTCAGGACTGGATAACTATGCACTTATTTTTCAGCCGATCTACATCCAGGTGTTAGCGCGATCGCTCTTTTTTGCCCTGGGAACCACAATCATCTGTCTGCTACTAGGGTTTCCGGTGGCCTATTGGATCGCCCTCATGGTGCCCAAACGCTGGCAAAATCTCCTCGTGGTTGGCTTTGTCTTGCCCCTGTGGACATCGTCCCTGCTCCGCTCCTACGCCTGGATTACCATTTTGCGGCCAACAGGCGTGCTGAACTCGGTGCTAAACAGTGTGGGAGTGCCATCCCTCGATATTTTGAACCGGAGTCCTGCGGTGCTGGTGGGGATGAGCTATAGCCTGTTGCCCTACATGGTGCTGATTCTCTATGCGTCGCTAGAAAAGCTCAATCGACAACTGCTTGAAGCAGCAGCCGATCTGGGCGCGACTCCCTTTCAGGTATTTTGGCGCGTAACAGTGCCGCAAACCCTACCAGGTATTACAGCAGGTGCGCTTCTGGTGTTCATTACCGGGCTGGGAGACTTTGTTGATCCAGAACTGCTGGGCGGAGCGTCTAGCATGACAGCGGCTCGTCTGATTTACAATCAATTCCTTGGTGCAACTCAGAATTGGGGCTTTGGTTCTGCTCTAAGCAGTCTACTCATTCTGGCGGTGAGTCTGGCGATCGCGCTGCTGTTGAAATATGGCGATCGCAATGCGAGTAACGTCTAAAAAGTTAGCGGCTAACCACTCTTTGCTCACCGCTTTGTTATCACTCAAAACGCTCCCACTCTACAACGCGTCCATCGCTCAAAACGCTCTTACCCCACAAAACCTCGTCACACTATGACTGCATTCAAGCCTCAGCCTAAAATCCCCGGCTCCTGGCAGGCGCTCTTTTCGCTTCTGATGTTTGGCTTTATGTACCTCCCCATCGTGGTGCTAGCGTTTTACAGCTTTAACCAGTCGCCTTATAGTGCAAGTTGGCAAGGGTTTACGCTGGAGTGGTATCGCAAATTTTTTAGTGATCAGCGCATTTTGTCAGCACTAAGAGATAGCCTTAGCGTTGCATTCTTTGCCGTAGGCATTGCGGCTGTACTGGGTACGCTCGTGGCCGTGGGGTTAGCGCGCTATCAGTTTCCTGGAAAAAGCCTTTATCGAGGCATTTCGTATTTACCGCTAATCATTCCAGACATCGCGATCGCAGTCTCTACGCTGGTCTTCTTAGCCGCTGTCGCGATCCCGTTCAGTGGCGGTGCCGTTCAATTGAGTCTATGGACGGTTGTAGCCGCACACGTTGTCTTCTGCCTGTCGTATGTCGCGTTGGTGGTATCAACTCGCTTGACAAACTTGAACCCGCATCTAGAGGAGGCTGCACTTGACCTGGGTGCAACCCCAGGTCAAGCGTTTGTACAAGTGTTGATGCCAGAACTCATGCCCGCGATCGTGTCTGGTTGCCTGCTGGCGTTTGTGCTGAGCATGGATGACTTTCTCATTGCGAGTTTTACCGCAGGCGGAGGCACCAACACATTGCCGATGGAAATCTTTAGCCGCATTCGTACAGGGGTCAAACCAGACATTAATGCTCTCAGCGTGGTGCTGATCCTGGCATCTGGGCTGGTTTTCTTTATTGCAGAATGGGTGCGCCTCCGTAGTGAGCGGAGGCGACTGGGTTAGCACGATTGGCTGTTGCGGTTAAACCGCTTACTTAAAGCGATGCTTACGCTTTGCGATCGCCTTGCGCTTGCGCTTTTCGATCGGCGTTTCAAACTGTCTCAATCGCTTGATATCTGCAAAAATGCCTGCCTTAGAAACCTGACGCTTGAAGCGACGCAATGCCGATTCAATGCCTTCGTTTTCACCGAGAACTACCTGAGTCATTCAATCCTCTGAGCTTTAGCTCCTAAAAAGAACTCCGCAAAACTCTTAAAAGAGATTACCGGAGCAAAGACATCATTACAATACAAAAGGTTGTTTACAGCGCGTTAATAGCGATCGGAGTAACCGCCGCCCCTGCTGCTGGAATAGCCTCTGCCACCACCCATGCCGCCACCCGATGGCTTGCGATCTTCGCGTGGACGAGCTTTGTTGACTTTGAGGTCACGCCCCATCCACTCAGCGCCATCCAAAGCTTCGATCGCGGCTGTTTCTTCAGCGTCAGTTTCCATCTCAACAAAGCCAAAACCGCGGGGACGACCCGTTTCACGATCGGTGGGAAGTTGGACACGCTTGACCGTGCCATATTCCGCAAAAATGCTGCTAAGGTCTTCTTGCGTAACGGCGTAGGAAAGATTGCCTACATAGATTGACATGGAATATCTCCGGAGAGTGATAAGTATGAAGGTTTAAATCCGGAGAGAAGCCTGCTGAAACCAAGAACAAACACTGCAACCGAATCAAACTCTGCAACCTAGATTAACACAGGATCAAGATTCGCAACCCCCACTTACCATACTGTGAAGGAATCTCACGTTTTCTAGCGCAAGGAAATGTCAACGCCGCCCTGCTCATCCTTCACTTTAATCTGGGCAGAACGAGCCTGACCTTGAGCACTCGTGACTTTGCATTCAAACGTGTCTCCAGGTTGAGCCACTCGCAGCTTGCCACCGCAGTTTGCCGTTACATCAGGACCACCTTTATCTCGAATACGGCTCTGAATGTACTGCTCAAGCTTTGGCAGCACTAGCAGTTCTTTTGTATTCCACTGAAACTGACCGTCTGGATTGGTGAGTTCGACCGCGATCACGAAAGATTGCCCTTCAGAAGCTGCCTGACAGTTAAAGCGATTACCTGCCTTCACGTCAAACTGAGCGGGACAATCTACTGAATCGAGCGAAACTTTCGTAGATTCAGTGAAGGCTTTGCCTAAACGACCTTCTAGATCTTTTGTCGCCTCTGATTTAGCAGGAACGCTGGGAGCAGCAGTTGGGCTGACAACAGCGGCAGTTGTAGGCGAAGGAGCACTATCTACCGCTGTCTGCTGCTTGGTACATCCAGCAAAAAGCGCCAGGCTAAATAGGGCTACGACCACGGTTCTCCACTGTTTGACACTGCTAGCGCACCGCTGCGATCGCACCCTGACCTTAGAACTAGAAGACTGACTCATGAATCCGCTTTTTGCTGCCGTGCCTATGGTAGCGCAAACAGGGGTTGTGCTTAGAGTGGAGAGTGGGGAGTAGGGAATGGGGAGTGGGAAATAACAACTACCTTTTGCCTTTTACCTTCTACCTTCTGCCTCCTTAACCTTCTACTCAGTGTAGGAGAGGGCTTCTTGTTCGGCGGCGAAAATGTAATCGTAGTCGAAGATCAACGAGTGGGCATGGCGGATGACGGAGAAGCCCAAGTTTGTGGTGGTTTCAGTGGTGAAGGTGGCGATCGCCAGTTCCACCAGCTTCTTCTCACTAATCACAGGTTTTTGGACAAAATAATCGCGTCGGGCAAAAAAGAGCCGTTCGTCTTTGGGAACAATAATGCGGTTTAGCTTGTGGGTGTGCTGAATGGGACGAATATAGGTGTTGATAAATTCATCCTGATTGCGCTGGAGTCGATAGAGCTTTTCGTGCTGAAACCAGCTCATCCGAAACATCATTTTGATCAGCTCGAAGCCCAGGATGTAGTTGAAGACGTTGTTGCGCTCTGCGGTACTCATGACTAGTCGTAAGGCTGACTCAAGATAGAGATCCGGCTGACCGCGTACATCTTGAGCTGAGTGAATGTAAAACTGCCGAATGTAGCGTCTAAGGGCGATCGTATTGAGTTCTGTTTTAACGTTGAATTCTTTTAAGTAGTGGCTGACTTTTTGTTTGGTGTCGCGGTCTTCCAGAACTTTAGAAATGAGGCCATCAGCGGTGTAATCATCCAGAAAACCCGCCCGCATTTCTGGCGAAGCCGCACACATGAGATGGCAGAGCGACAGCACAAACCGACGCTGATTCCAGGGCAAGCTCTCAGCCCACTGTTGGGCCTCTGGGGGCAGCATAGAGAGAATGCTTTCAGCGCTGGTCGGTTCGGATGGGGTCGCTTTCTTGCCTGTGCGCTTGCTCATGAGTGACCGAAAAGGGGGGCGATCGGTATTTTTAGTGTTCCCAGGTGAGGCGGGGATGAACAATAAGAAGGCAGAGGTCAAAAGGGGGCAGGGGGAACAGGAGAGGCAGAGGAAGCAGAGGAGGCAAGGGGAGCAATTCGCAACTCAAAACTTCTACGCTGACCGCTGACTGCTCAAAATTAAAGGCAGAGGAACAATCGTCATGGCAATAACTTCATCCCTCATCCTTCACTGCCTGTCGATGCTGCTAGCAACTCTAGTAGCTGCGCTTCAGAAAGTTGAGTGATGCCGAGCGTTTGAGCTTTTTCGAGTTTAGACCCTGCCTCTTCTCCCACGACTAAATAATCCGTTTTCTTGCTCACAGAATCGGTAACTTTGCCGCCTGCCGCCTGGATCATGGCTTTTGCGTCTTCGCGTTTAAGGGTGGGCAGGGTGCCTGTGACGACAAAGGTTTTGCCAGACAGGGCAGTGTTGAGTGAGGAGGGCTGAGCGGATGGATCTGCTTGAAACTGTAAGCCTGCGATTTGGAGGCGCTGAATAAGGGACTGGTTCGCAGGGTTCTGGAACCAGTCGTACACGGATTGGGCAATTTCGTTGCCGATGCCAAAGACAGTCGCGATCGCCCCCACCTCTGCGGCAGCTAAAGCTTCGACGCTGATAAAGCGCTCGGTCAAAATTTGGGCGTTGACGCTACCCACATGCCGAATGCCCAAACCGTAAAGCACTCTAGGCCAGGGTTGCTGTTTGGAGCGATCGATCGCTTGCACCAGTTTTTCGGCAGACCTTTTGCCCATCCGTTCCAGGTGGATTAGGCGATCGACCGTGATGTCGTACAGGTCAGCGACCGACTCTACAAGCCCCGTATCCACAAATTGCAGGACGAGCTTTTCGCCTAAACCGTTGATATCCAACGCTTGGCGAGATGCCCAATGCACCAGTGCACCCCGCAAAATAGCGGGACAGGACGCATTGATACAACGGGTCACGGCTTCATCGATCGGTTTCACCAATGCCTGACCACACTCCGGGCAGTGAGCGGGCATGCGATACGGTTCTGTGCTATCAGGTCGCAGTTCGTAAAGAACACGCACGACTTCGGGAATAATTTCGCCTGCTTTACGGACGATCACGGTATCGCCAGCGCGAAGATCCAGTTCGGCGATGCGATCGCTGTTATGCAAAGTTGCCCGCGCGACAGTGGTGCCTGCTAGCTGCACGGGTCGCATTTCTGCCAATGGCGTAACGGCTCCGGTGCGTCCCACATTGACACTGATGCGCTCGACGATCGTGGGTGCTTCTTCCGCAGGGTATTTGAGGGCGATCGCCCAGCGGGGAAATTTCTGCGTGAAACCCAATTGCTGTTGCAGTGCCAGCGAGTTAATTTTGACGACAACGCCATCGGTCATGTAACGCAGTTGGGTGCGATCGAGTGACCAGCGATCGCAGTATTCCTGCACGGCTGATAAATCCGCACATTGCTGCCGTTCAGGATTGACACGAAAGCCCATTTGTTTGAGAAGTTCGAGGCAGTCCCATTGGGTGTGGGGTGTGGGGTGTGGGATGTGAGAATGAGAGTTTTGAATAGCGCTTTGCGCCGCTACACTAGAGAGTTTTAAGTTTTGAGTAGCGCTTCGCGCCGACAAGCTATAGAGTTCTGGGCGAATTGGCCCCCTTGCCTCCTCTGCTTCCTCTGCCTCTCCTGTTCCCCCTGCCCCCCCTGCTTCCTCTGCCGCCTCTGCCACTTCTGCCTTGTTGCTGCCGAAATGTAACGTGTAGGCAAAGAAATCCAGCTTCCGACGGGCGACGATTTTGGAGTCTAATTGGCGGAGTGTGCCAGCAGCGGCATTTCTGGGATTGGCAAAGAGTGTCTCGCCTGCCTGTTCGCGCTCCTGGTTGATCTGCTCGAAGGAGGAGAGCGGAAGGAAGGCTTCGCCGCGCACTTCGACAATGGGTGGTGGATTGTCAAGGTTGAGCCGCAGGGGGATCGATCGAATGGCTTTGACATTCTGCGTAATCTCTTCCCCTCGAATGCCGTCGCCACGAGTGACACCCCGCACCAGTAGACCATTCTCGTAAGTCAATGCCAGCGCATTCCCATCAATTTTCAATTCGCATACATAGTCAAATGATTCATGCTCCGATGGCTGACCGCTGACCGCTGACCGCTGACCGCTAACTGCCACTAATTGCCGCTGCCAACGTTCCTGCCATTTCGCCAAATCTTCGTTGCCAAACGCATTTTCCAGGCTGTAAAGCGGAATGTTGTGTTTGACGGAAACGAACTGGCTGGCGGGTCGATCGCCCACGCGCTGGGTCGGGCTATCTGGGACAACCAGCGATGGATGGCGTGTTTCCAGCTCGACTAATTCTCGATAAAGCTGGTCATAGACGGCATCTTCCATTTGAGGTGCATCTAGCACGTAGTAGTCGTAGTTGGCTTTCCAGAGCAGTTTCCGCAAGTCTTTGACGCGCTGTTCGACTTCGGGAGTGGGTTGTTTTAAGGTATCCATGACCAGCGATCGGAGAAAGTCAGATTTAGTGTAGCGTTGCTGTGGCGGGAGTGGAATTGGCTTTTGACCGCAGAGGCGCAGAGGGCGCAAAGTTTATTCTCAGCGGTCTCGGCGTCTCAGCGGTTTTCCAGCGGTCAAAGTTAAAAAAATCGGGTATGCTGCGATGTAATATGTACCCTTTTTTAGATAGCTTCTGGGTTCGGCGATGAAGGTTTGGATTACCTGCTTTGTTTTACTCTTTGGCGCGGCGGAGGTGTTGCAATGGGTGCAGCAGGTTTCGTTGCCGCTACCGTTTTTTGTTTTGGGTGGTGCGCTGCTGGCGATCGCCTCCAATTACGACAAGCTGACCAACATGCCGTTTCATCTGGACTATGAGAAACCAGAAACGCTGAAAGAAGAACCGACCGTTGCCCGATCGCTCAACGTACCCCAAGCGCCATTGCAGAAGACAGTGCGCGATTCAGTCAGCGATCGTCCCAACCAGCGACCCATTTCCTTTACCATCCGAAAACCCCACCAGCCAGAAGGTTAATCAGCGCGATCAATCTGGGTAGACTTTCAGAACTCTTTGCCTTTCTAGAGTTTGCCAATGCTCACCTTATGGTTGCTCATCATCGCCCTGGTGCTGCTCATCACCGCCCTGGTGCTACTCTTCAACCGCACAGGCAGCGCGCGGTCACGTGTGTTGGGGCTTGTTCTATTGATACTGGGGCTATGGGTATGGGCAGGAGGATGGAACTGTTCCAATACGAAGGAGGCGGCCGTTCTCCATCTCAAATCGAAGCAGAGGGTTAGCACAATGAATCGATCGCAACAAGCGTATTATCTGGAGAACGGTAAATTTAGCGACTCTCTGCGTAAGCTAGAGCTGGGTTTTCAACCCACAAGTGAACAGTTTGTCTATTCAGTGCGGGCGACAACCGATGCGGCTTTTCAGTACGGCACCACTCGTCCAGACTGCCGCCTTTGTAGGGTCTCTCTGTGTATGACTAGCTACCGTTCCTCTAAGCGAGTTGTCACAGTGGCCCCTGTTTAAGCTCTACTCATTGCAAATCTCAAAGCTATGCCGGGGTTGTTTATACCCAGCGGATTGCAGATGAAATCATACCAATTTGAATTGAAAATGCGACACATCCTGTAGGGGAAAGGCAATGCCTTGCCCCTATCCACCGATTGATCTGTAGCCGTCATTCTTTAAATCGGTATCACCACAAAATCAGTGCTGTGTAAAGCGCCCGGAACCGTTCAACCCAACGTATCGTAACGGCATCGTTGATTGTGGAGATGATGCGAAGAAGTTGGAGTAGGGCGATCGACCTATCGTCCCATGTTGCGTTTGAGTTCCTGAAGTTCTTCTTCGGCTTCCCAGCGGCGGAACTGATGTTCCAAGTCGCCTACGCTGCTGGATGAGGTGGGAATCTGGTTCCAGCCTGCACTATTCCACTTCTGTTCGGTTGTGGCGGCAGCGGCACGAGTCGCCTGCGCTTGAGCCACTTTTGCCTGGACTTCTTTGCGGCGTTGCTGAATTTGTTGCTGCAATTGCTGGGTTTGCTTGAGGCGTTCTTTCAATACTTCCATCTGCCCCCAACGCTGATTGCCTTTTCGCAAAAGGCTGGCTTCATGTTCCTGGGCGGGTTCTGCCAGGTCAAGCCGTCCGGCTGTTTTAGCTTTTTCAATGCGGGCGTGCCAGAGCTGAATTTCGCGAGCGATCGACAAAATCTCATCCTGAAGCCCTTTTTCTTCTCGCCTCAGATCCGTCATCAGCTTGAGCGTTTCTTCTTCCTGGTCGCGTAGCTTCTCTTCGAGAACGAGCAATTCTAGCTGCGGATTGTCGCGCAGAAATTCCTCAAGCCGCGTTTCGAGAAATTTGCTGAAATCGTCAAACAGACCCATGTGTGTGCTCCGCAGTAGTTTTTAGTTTTTGGTTTTTAGTTGTTAGATAGGAGCAATGAGGCTAGAAGCCAGAGTTAACTCGAAACTCAAAACTCGCTTGCTTGGCTAACAACCACTAAAAACTAACAACTTCTCGTAGAGACTAACAACTTCTAAAAATTCTGACCAATAAAGACCGATCGCACTTCACCATTGCGGCGAATTACGGCCTGATCTTTAGAGACATCCACTAACGTCCAACCGCTGGTAGCGATGCTTTCACCAACGCGGTAGCGCTGGGTCACGCCATTCATTTCAATCAGGGCAGCGGAGCGATCGCCCAGTTCCAATACTCCGACCAATTTTTTGGCAACTCCAGGCACCGAAAGCGGAATCGGCTGGCGCACAGCGGCTGGGGCATTGACAGACGGCAAGGGTGCAACGGAGGGACTGCCTGGTTGCCCTGGTTGGGGGACTTGATAAATCGGTACATAGAGCCTCGACAACCCAGTTGCAGGGCGGCTTGCAGTGGATGGAGTCGTCCCCGCGGTGGGTGAAGGTTGCATCGTTGGGCTACCTGGTAACGTGACGGTCGGAAGGTTCATTGCAGTTCCATTTGGGCTAGCCGGGGTTGAGCTAGATGACTGCTGTTGATCATCGATCGCTTTGAGCGCTTGCTGCAGGTAGCTAACAAACTGGTTATCGGTTGCCGTGCTGGATGGCGTAGTGTTACTAGCGGATGTCTGCGGTACAACTGCAACGGTCGCTGTCTGCTGTCGTGCCTGCTGGTTGAGGAACCATACACCCAGAACTGTGAGCAGTGATAGGCAACCAACGCCTAGCAACAGGCGATCGTAGGAGCGCACCGACTCTCGCACACTCGCAATGAAAGGTTTCCGTTCCAGCGATCGCTCCATCGATTTGCGAGTTGCCAGCAGTGCCTCATAATCTTGCTCGTCTGCCGCTGCATCAGCCTCAACGGTCGATCGTCGTACAAGAGGAGATACCAGATCGACAAAGCTGCTGCGTTTAGGAGCCGTTGACTCTGGGAGCAGCAGCTCTGAGCGCACCGAGTCGGTTGACGGTTTCGCGCCACTGTCGAGCAGACGTTCCACATCGCCAAACAGATCGTCCATGAGGCGATCGGCGTAGGATTCGACGGGAAAACTACCTGCCGCGATGACATCGGAGCCAAGCGGTTCTTCGGCAAAGGGTGACGCATCAGACGACGGCTGAAGGCGTTTTGTGGAGAGGCTGGCATCCTGAGACATAAGTTTGCTCGTTGAGGAGTAGTTGCTCGTTGGAGAGGATGAGACACGAAAGCAGTATAGAAGATGCCCAACGTTTGGGATCAACTATTTAGAGAGCTTTCAGTAAAGTAGATGCCGCGATCGCCTGATGCGTTTGAGAATGCCTCACTGTAACAGCAGACTGGGGTAAGAAAGCATCTTTTTGGGCACGGTTCAAAAAACTATAGAAAGATGGATGAGGGTTTAACCGCAAAGACGCGAAGACGCAGAGAGGCGAAATACCAGATAGCAGCAAAGCTTTATACGATAGAGTCTATGGAATTGTGCTTCTGCGTTGATTCGTGACGGTGCTTCATGACGGATTTTGACTCTGCCGAGGTTACGAACGGGCTGCCAGAACGACTGGTAAAACATGCCGTGCGCTATGCCGATCATCGATCGGTCGATCGCGCCCTGCTCACCCCCATGATTCGCCATTATGTGGAGCTGAAAGACCAGTATCCCCATGCCCTGTTGCTTTATCGTGTGGGAGATTTTTTTGAGACGTTTTTTCAGGATGCGATCGCCATCGCTCGTGAGCTAGAGCTGATTCTAACGGCTAAGGATGCAGGTAAAGAAGTAGGCAAAGTCCCACTCGCAGGCATTCCCCATCACGCGCTCGATCGCTACTGTGCCGTGTTGGTGGAGAAGGGGTTTGCGATCGCCGTGTGCGATCAGATGGAAGATGCAGCGGACGCCCAGGGGCAACTGGTGCGGCGCGACATCACCCGCGTCATTACTCCAGGCACCATCCTGGAAGAAGGGATGCTCAACGCCCGTCGCAATAACTTTTTGGCAGCCGTCGTCATCGCAGGCAATCATTGGGGCTTGGCGTATGCTGATGTGTCCACAGGCGAATTTCTGACCACACAGGCGCAGGAACTAGAACAGTTAACTCAAGAGCTGTTGCGCTTACAGCCCTCGGAAGTCCTCGTTCCTACCAATGCTCCCGATCTGGTGAGCCTGCTGCGACCGGGTGAAAAATCGGAACACCTGCCAGAATGTCTGCCGCCTCAGTTTTGCTACACGTTGCGATCGCAGGCTCCCTTTGTGCTCTCAGAAGCCCGGTATCGGCTGCTGCAACGCTTTCGAGTGCGATCGCTCGAAGGCATGGGCTGCGAGCATCTGCCCTTAGCCGTCCGAGCCGCAGGAGGACTGTTGGAATATGTTGAAACCACGACGGAGAAGGAGATTGGAAAGGATAAAGGCGAAAGGATCAAGGACGAAGACAAAGGGCAAAAGGTAAAAGGTAAAAGGCAAAAGGATGAAGGCGAACGTGAGATTTCTGATGCCACCGAGCAGCAGAAACCTTCATCCCTCATCCTACCGCCAAGCGGAAGCAAGCTACATCCTTCATCCCTTAAGACTTTTCCCCTCCAGCCCCTCTGCACCTACACGCTGACCGAGTATCTAGTGATTGACCATCAAACGCGGCGCAATCTCGAAATTACTCAAACGGCGCGGGATGGTACCTATCATGGGTCGCTGCTGTGGGCACTCGACAAAACCGTAACGGCAATGGGCAGTCGAGCATTACGGCGCTGGCTCCTACAACCGTTGCTGCAACCGAGTCAGATTGGCGATCGCCAGGAGACGATCGCCGAACTCGTTGAAAACGGTGCGTTACGTCAAACGCTGCAACGCCTGCTAAAGCAAATTTATGACTTAGAACGGCTGGCAGGTCGGGCGGGTTCGGGTACAGCAAACGCTCGTGATCTCGTTGCGCTGGCAGATTCGCTCGACAAACTGCCCGATCTGGGGCGACTGGTGGAAAAGGCACGATCGCGCTACCTGCAAGACCTCCAGACCGTACCCCCGATTCTAGAAACGTTACAGCAGCACCTCCACGCGCACCTCGTTGATACGCCGCCGCTCTACCTCACCGATGGCAACCTGATTCGATCGGGCGTAAATCCGCAACTCGATTCTCTACGCCAGCAAGTGGAAGCTGATCAGGAGTGGATTAAAAATCTAGAGATCGTTGAGCGCGATCGCACTGGGATTCCTACTCTCAAAGTCGGCTACAACAAAACGTTTGGCTACTACATCAGCATTTCTCACGCCAAAGCAGGTAAGCAGGTGCCTGATGGCTACACCCGCAAGCAAACCCTGACTAACGAAGAGCGCTACATCACTCAAGATTTAAAAGAACGCGAAAGCCGCATCCAGCTTGCTCAAGAAAGCCTGAACCACCTGGAATACGAGATTTTCGCTGACCTGCGATCGCAGGTGGGTGAGCATGCCGAACTCATTCGCACGGTGGCACGAGCAGTCGCGGCGATCGACGTTCTCTGTGGTCTGGCAGAAATCGCCGTTTACCAAGGTTACTGCCGTCCTGAGATTGTCCCCACCCGTGACATTCACATCCTTGAAGGTCGCCATCCTGTCGTTGAGCAATCTCTTCCAGCAGGGTTCTTTGTACCAAATTCGACAGTGATGGGAGGACGAGCGGCAGATGGTGAAGGCGAGGAAACCGCAGAGACGCAGAGACGCGGAGATTTAATTCAAAACTCAAAACTCTCTAGCGTAGCGGCGCAAAGCGCTACTCAAAACTTGTCCTCTCACCCCACTCCCCACTCCCCACTCCCCACTCCCGACCTCATCGTCCTCACGGGACCTAATGCCAGCGGCAAAAGCTGTTACCTTCGTCAGGTCGGGTTGATTCAACTGATGGCGCAGGTGGGCAGTTTCGTTCCAGCACAGGCAACGACGTTAGGTATTTGCGATCGCATTTTCACCCGTGTGGGTGCGGTGGATGACCTGGCAACGGGGCAATCGACCTTTATGGTGGAAATGAACGAGACAGCGAACATTCTCAATCATGCAACGCCACGATCGCTCGTCCTTCTCGATGAAATTGGTCGGGGTACGGCGACGTTTGATGGGCTGTCGATCGCCTGGGCAGTAGCCGAGCATCTGGCAACCGAAATCCGCGCCCGCACGATTTTTGCTACCCACTACCATGAACTCAACGAACTCGCATCCATGTTGCCAAACGTTGCCAACTATCAAGTCGTAGTCAAAGAACTGCCTGATCAGATTATTTTTCTGCACAAAGTCCAGCCAGGTGGAGCCGATCGCTCCTACGGGATCGAAGCAGGGCGGTTAGCAGGGTTGCCCGCTTCGGTCATTCAACGAGCACGGCAAGTTATGGGACAGATTGAGAAGCACAGCAAAATTGCGATCGGGCTACGCAAAGGCGGTCAACCCCAGTCCTCAGCACGCGAGAAGAATGACAAACGCTACAACAAAACGACACAGCACCCCACAGAGCAGTTAGACATCTTTGACGCATCCTTATGAAAGGGTCGAAGCCGTTGACCGTTGACCCTCAATCTCCATTGGCATCGCGTCTAGCTCGACCAGTTCGGCAGGCAACACCTGCATAGCGGGGAGCGGGGGCGCAGCACTAGCCTCAAGAACTGGTAGAGCGTCATCGCTCTGAGTTTCTGCCAGGTTTGAAGGAGATGGATACAGCCACCAGGCAAAAAGGCGCGTCATCTGAGGCATTAGGAAATAAGTCATAGTCGGCACCGCAATGCCCGCAACGATCATGACTCGAATGACGATCGACAACGGCGAAAGTTGCGCTTGCAGCACGGTAGAAATCACCGTAATCAGCGGAAAAACGGCTAGCCAAGTCACTAGCGCCATTTTGTAACGTGGCGGCGGCACAATGGCCGCTTTCCCTGGCAGAGTGAACCAGGTTTCTAGCCCAGTCAACACCTGGATAGTGGGAGGACATTCGGTCAACGTTTCGGCCTGAGCAAACCACTGCTGACGTTCCACTGAGGTCTCCCAACGGCGTAAATTGCTCAGTCGATCGAACTTAAAGATGACCCGATATTCAGGATCGTCAACACTAGCTGGACGAAAAATGCTGCTACCCAGACACCCTGGAAACTGAGCACAAGCAGCAGTCACTCCAATCAAAAACGCTTCAAATGCAACTTCACAGCCCGGCGTCACCCGTCTTGAAATGACAACAGTGACCGAAGCATCTTGACTATTTTCACTGCTTTCAGACATAGAGATCACAAGTCTTAGTAGGTGTCCTGTTCAATTTTTTAAGCCATAGCTGACGTTTAATCTGTTGCTAAAGCACCACATTTCCCACTCAGCTTACAAAGCTACTAATGTATGGGCGATACTGGATTTGAACCTGTGACCCCTTCCGTGTGAAGGGAGAAGACATTACTCTGAAACATCTGTGGTGAGAGGATTCGAGGGACTACTTTGAGAAGTGATAGTCAAATCTCTCTCGTATCGCTAGTTTTAAGGCAAGACCTCAGGCGAGAGCCTTTGCGCTATTGTATAGTTCATCATCAGGACGGGTTTTGTTTGTCATGTCCTGATGTTTCCTCATTTGTGGCTCGTTTCGACGATCCTCTGGAACTAATCTGCAAGAGGTCTATTCAGCACAGGCATACTGGGCACTTGCACCATGCCAATGCAGCCCAGCGACACGGCGATCGCAGCCAGCACAACCAACAGCTGCTTTTGCCGCAGTTAATCGACTAATGCTCCGGCTGGCGTTTGAGCAATGACGGTGGAAATCGTTGAAGCCGAAAGAGCAGCGCCAATTTGGGCAGCATCCCAGCCGACCGCCGCTTTTAGATACACACTGAGATAGGGATCAACCCCATCGCGGACATCTGCCAGAAACAGATTCAAAAAATCAAGCGATCGTAGACTCCGTTGGCTCGGACGGCGATCGTCCATCTGATCCATTTTTGGCATGATGCTCCTGATTCTCCGTATTAGGGTTTTATCCGTATTGATGGTAAATAATGATACTGACTCGCAGATCGTACTGTCTCGACGCATCCCGCACAATCACTCGAACGGTATAGAAACTGCTCCGTATTCGGCAACAAATTTCTCTAGCCAATTGACAGAATATAGTGTGCAAAAAGCGTGCCAACATCATAGTGATGGCTGCTGAAGATCGACAACGGCGCAGGCTGAGGCAGTCTTGTGCAGCTTTAGACTACTGGAAGATAGCGATTGGCGATCGCCAATGGAATACTGGAGTACAGCAAGATTGCATGATTAGAGTTGACGATGATACGAGGGGCGAACGTGCCGGAGAGTATTCGCAAACGCTTCAAAGCAGTTAGGAGCCAGGAATGTGAAAGCGGCGCTTCAAGGCAAGTTGAAACGCCGCTCTCATGTTTGTCTCTTACTTCTACTTACATTCAAGATTTATACGGTTTTGCGTCGTCTCGATCGGTGATCGCTCATCTTACGAAACGACGCTGCGAAACCCTCGAAGACTGTTGTGCTGAAACTACTTGAGGTCATAGCGATCGAGGTTCATCACCTTGTCCCACGCCGCCACGAAGTCATGCACAAACTTCTGGTGCGAGTCCTCCTCCCCATAGACTTCTGCAAGGGCGCGGAACCGCGAGTTTGAACCAAAGATCAGGTCAACACGGGTAGCGGTCCACTTAGGTTCGCCGGTTTTGCGATCGTGCCCCTCGAACTCATATTCATCTTCAGAGGTCGCCTTCCACGCTGTGCCCAGGTCGAGCAGATTCACGAAGAAGTCATTGGTCAACGTCTCTGGCTGATGGGTGAAGATACCGTGCTTGGAGCCGTCAAAGTTCGTATTCAGGACACGCAAGCCGCCTACGAGAACGGTTAGTTCGGGGGCTGACAGGGACAACAACTGCGCCCGATCGACCAGCAGTTCTTCAACCGATTCGCTGTGTTTGCCGCTGGAGTAATTGCGGAATCCGTCTGCGGTCGGCTCCAGCACGGCAAAGGACTCAACATCGGTTTTTTCTTGCGATGCATCCGTCCGTCCCGGCTTGAAGGGAACTGTCACATTGTATCCAGCGCTCTTCGCCGCCTGTTCGACACCGGCACAGCCGCCCAGAACGATCAAGTCAGCCAGCGAAACCTTCTTGCCGCCGGACTGCGAACGGTTGAATTCGGTCTGGATGCCCTCCAGGGTTTGCAGCACCGTTGCTAGTTGGGCTGGCTGGTTGACCTCCCAATCCTTCTGTGGTGCCAGCCGAATGCGCGCTCCGTTGGCTCCACCGCGCATATCGGAGCAGCGGAACGTGGATGCCGATGCCCAGGCGGTCGAAACGAGTTGGGAGACAGACAGTCCCGATGCCAGAATCTTGGCTTTGAGTGCGGCGATGTCCTGCTCATTAATCAATTCATGATCAACTGCGGGGATGGGGTCTTGCCACAGGAACTCTTCTGCTGGCACCTCTGAACCGAGATAGCGAACTCGCGGTCCCATGTCACGATGGGTTAGCTTGAACCACGCCTTGGCGAACTGCTCGGCAAACTCATCTGGGTTGTCGCGGTAACGCCGCGCGATCGGTTCATAGGTAGGGTCCGTCTTCATGGACATATCCGCTGTGGTCATCATGGGGGCGTGCCGTTTCGACGGATCGTGGGCGTCGGGTACCGTACCTGCACCAGCCCCGTCCTTCGGTCTCCACTGCCACGCGCCAGCGGGACTCTTCGTCAACTCCCAGTCATATTTGAACAGGGTTTCCAGATAGCTGTTGTCCCACTGCGTCGGAGTCGGAGTCCAGGCACCTTCGATGCCGCTGGTGATGGCATCAACGCCGATCCCGGTATTGTAGGTGCTCTTCCAACCCAGTCCCTGCTCTACGATGCTGGCACCGCCAGGGTCAGCACCGACATGCGTATCTTCGCCTGCACCGTGACATTTGCCGAAGGTGTGCCCACCAGCGGTGAGTGCGACAGTCTCCTCATCGTTCATCGCCATCCGCTTAAAGGTCTCACGAATATCGCGCCCCGAACCAAGCGGATCAGGCTCGCCATCTGGACCTTGTGGATTCACGTAAATCAGCCCCATCTGAACGGCGGCGAGAGGATTCGACAGCACCCGATCGCCAGTGTAACGCTCATTGTCGAGCCAGACTTTCTCAGACCCCCAGTAAATGTCTTCTTCTGGTTCCCACACATCCACGCGCCCACCCGCAAAGCCGATCGTCTTGAAGCCCATCGACTCAAGCGCACAGTTGCCAGCAAAGACCATCAGGTCAGCCCAGGAGAGTTTCTTGCCGTATTTCTGCTTAATAGGCCAAAGCAACATCCGCGCTTTGTCGAGGTTGGCATTGTCGGGCCAACTGTTGAGCGGCTCAAACCGCTGAGTGCCCGAACCTGCACCGCCGCGACCGTCGCCAGTCCGATAGGTGCCAGCGCTGTGCCATGCCATCCGGATGAAGAGCGGTCCATAGTGCCCATAGTCGGCTGGCCACCAGTCCTGAGAGGTGGTCATTAGCTCAAAGATATCTGCTCTCACGGCGGCTAAGTCGAGCGTCTTGAACGCCTCAGCGTAGTTGAACGCCTCACCCATCGGATTAGACTTGGGTGAGTGCTGGTTGAGAATGCTCAGATTCAAATAATGCGGCCACCATTCTTGGTTCGTCGGCACATGACGAGGCTGTTTCTGCCCTCCCGTAAACGGGCATCCGTTTCCGCTACTCATATGTATCTCCTGTTAAATGTTGTGGTGAGGATTGTGTAGTGGACTCAAGCACTGTCAGCAAATAGCGCATTGGCGACTATTGACATGATCGATGAGAAGTCCATCAATGGGCTTTGCTGCGCTGAACTCTGTTTAATCATAATCGGTATGACTCCGTTTTAGAAGTCACCTTAAGCTATTGTAATAAGGCGATCGCACTGATGCAGGACAAGTTAATACCATTTTGGATTTTAGATTAGCGATTTTGGCTTTCAGGAGGCTTGCACATTCGAGGTTTCAATCTTCTATCTGCCCTGGTCACTGTTTAAACTGGTATAACAATGCTCATGCACCTGACCACTGATCGGTTATCTGCTGAGAATAGGCGAAGTGTCTTAGCGGGTTTTCTGCAATTGTTGAATTGCCAGTAGGCTGATCAATCCATAAACGCCAATTAGAATCAGCAATCCCAACTCACCAATGGGCGATTCAATCCCTAATCCTTCCGCCAGCCAGAAGGTGCCGTAAGCCAATAGCAAAATGCCTGCACTCAATTTCAGTCAAACATCAGGAATCTTGAGCAAGTAGCCGTGCAAAACCAGCACGATCGCACCAGTGGCAACCAGCGCCAGGGCAGCACCAGCAATCGCTTCATGCCACGCTTTTGATGCTAGCCCCAGCGTTACCACCACCAGCGCCACTTCTAGCGCTTCGATCGCGGCACTTTTGGTCATGATGATAAAGTTCAGCCGACTGAATTGCTGATCTCACACCGAACAAACTTCTCCCAGTAAGCACAAGCCATATCCAATCGCATCAAGGGAGCCGTTCGATGGAACCTGACCAGATATGAGACGGCTCCCGGTGGTGGTAGTCGCGAAGCGGCTAGCTTTCCGAGTGCCCAAATTGAAGTTCGCGCCCATATTCAACATCTGAAAGCCTATGCCAATCAAGAACCGTTGGTGCAGGCAGTAGTTGATCCACGTTTTTCCTCCATCAGCCGAGGCGTGGCTCCCAGCGTGGAGCAGCTCAGTTGGCGGTGGTCTGCCGAGGCTGACTATGGCACCAAGATTCTCGCGCTGCTCAGACGCTTGTATGGGTCTGCGGGTTTATTGTAGTGGCGCGATCGCATGAGTATGTTGAGTGCCTTTAAAGAATGGCATTTGCGCTGACAAGACGCAAAACAGCGCAATGATCACGTTATCCGCCCAGTTGCATATGACTTATTAGCGACATTAGCGTGAGAAAAGCAGTAAAATGCCATTCTAACGACATCAATGTGCGACTGTGAATAGCCAAAAAATATGGCACAATTCGCAAATGGGTGGCACAGTCCTCCAAAGCCTGAAACCATTTGTCTGAAGAGCTTTCAACGTTTTTACCACATTTACCCCTCACCGCTCAGATTTCGCAAATGGGTGGCACAATTTTATTGGTTTTTGGCAGAAAAATCGCTTTTGGTGAAAAATCTCATATTCGAGCGTTCGTAAATCAGTGGCGCAAAATTTGAGATCGCTAAGAACATTACTGGAAGTAGTTTCGACGCTACTAAACTTTAAGCCTGAAGCAAGTTTCCATCAAAGTTTTGATATTCCGTAGAAATCGCTCTGTTAAAATTCTATCAAATTGACGGCACAAATTTTCGATCGCCCTAACCCTTTAAGGCTCTTGCTTTCCGCCTTTCAACTTGAGAAAAAGCTTGTGCTAAGCAGGATTGGCAAGGTTCTCCGGAGGCGATGCAGCGTGTCGCCAGTGATTTTCGGGCATCGAAAGCGCGGGCTTGGACATGTAGTAGCCGTAAGCACTGCCCTATCGATTATTGGCAATCAATCCTATGCGCCTAGTTAACAGTTCCACCTTCGAGCTACGTTGAAGATGCGACAGTAGCGCATGAGGCGCATCATATTTCTCGCTGCAATTCCCCTTGAGGTTCGTCTCGCCGTGTTGAACGACTGGAAACCCATCGCTGGCTTGGTGCTTCGCTTCATGTGTTGATGAACTTGCTCCATGCTGTTATGCAGAAACCTCACATGCCATCGTTCAGTTTCTGCTGGCAGCGTTTCATAGCTTTTTAGCATATTGACGGCGAGCAGATCAGCTGCATTCTTGTGGACATTAATCACGCGAGGTCTCTTGACAAGTTAGGATCTGAGGGCTTTACGGAAAAACCGAGTGACTGCTTTGCCACCTCGTTTCGCACTCAACCGAAAGTCCAGTGTCTTTCTGGCTGAAGCGACCGAACGATAAAGCTACTTCTAGGCTCCTTTGCTTTCGGTAGACATCTCATCGATCCTCCACGCATCGTTCGTTTCAAATACGGTCGAACCCGTTTGTCTAATGCTGGGACCTATTTAAGCACCCATCAGTTGCTCGTTGAAAGGTCTACTTCAATATCTCGTTCTAGCATCATTTCCTCCCAACTCTAGTAGGACAAGGCATAGCGGCAAGACCAGCGGACATTCAGCACCATGATAGCTGCTTGGAGATGACGCTACTGAAACAAAACCGAGTAGACATGGGAACCGATCAACGACGACAAGGCTTTCCTAAGCCTACTGTCCCGTTCACTTTCTGCGACAGAGCCGACCTTACCGCTACATACGTTAATGCATGGTGACGAAGAAGGGGGCGATAGCATTGAAGAGCGTTTATCTTGATAGAGTAGAGAAAGATATAGATACAACCAACTTGGTTTCTTGAAATGAGGGAAGAGGTTGGTACTTTCTATGTTCTAGAGTTTTCTCATCTTTGTCAGCAACGGAAGCTTTTCTAATGGACATTGTATTGCTAACTGCTTTCCTTTCCCCTTTCCTACCTTTCTTAATAAAGTTAGGTGGCAAGGCATCAGAAAAAGTTGCGGAGAAATTTGGTGAGGACGCTTGGAATAAAGCTAAAGCAGTATGGTCGAAGTTGCATCCGGAGGTGGAGGCAAAGGAAGACATGAAAGTAGCAGCAGAGCAGGTGGCTATAAAACCAGAGAGTGAAGCTCGTAAAGCTGTTTTCCAAGAGGAACTGGAGACGTTATTGAAAGACAATCCAGAACTGGCACAAGCGATCGCCAAGATTCTGCAAGAAGATGCTCCTGATGGGACTCCCGGCAATCAGATTATCCAGACTGTTACTGGCAATCAGAACCAAGTGACAGGTCAGGTGACAGGTGGCAATGTACTTGGCAACGTGCAGGGTAATGTGACACTGAATTAGGTAGGAGGCAGATTAAACGAAATGACTAATGAACGACCTGATCCCAATCAGGCTGCTACAAATTCGTCTGCTCCAGATACCGTTGATTCTTCAAAGAGTTCTCATCCTCAAGCGCCGCAAGTTGGGCAAACGGTGGAGGGCGATCGCAATCAGGCGATCGGACAAATGTCAGGCGGGACGGCGATGGGTAATGTGCAGGGAGCAGTTTTCAACATCTCAGGTAGCAGCATTACTAATCTCACTGGGGCTGGAAATATTCATTATCAAGAAGCTACCCATCAGCCAGCCATTTCAGACAAGGGCGCTAGGGTTGCTGGTGAACCTCAATTGGTCAAGACGATTCTGGTTTTGGCGGCAAACCCCAAGGGAACTCCTTCTCTGCGATTGGGGGAAGAGGTACGCGAGATTGAGGAGGGACTGAGGCGATCGCGCCATCGAGATGAGTTTAAGGTGATCTCAAAGTGGGCGGTAACTGCTAGAGACATGCAGCGGGCGTTGCTCGATTATCAGCCCCAGATTGTTCACTTCTCAGGTCATGGCGTTGGAACTGAAAATTCAGGTAACGAGCCGCTATCTGCTCGTAAATTCAGCGTCGTTTCGGATACCGATGCAGAGCCAGAAGGCTTGATGTTTGAGGATGAAACTGGGCAACCGAAGTTGGTTTCTGGAGCAGCGATCGCCAGTTTGTTTGCCTTATTTACTCACCAGGTTGAGTGTGTGGTGCTGAATGCGTGTTACTCAGAAGTCCAAGCGAAAGCAATCTCGCAACATATTGCTTGTGTCGTAGGCATGAAGCGCTCAATTGGAGATCAAGCGGCGATCGAATTTGCGATCGGCTTTTATGATGCGCTGTTAGCAGGGCGATCGGTGGAGTTTGCCTACAAGCTGGGATGCAACGCAATTCAGATGGCTGGAATTCCAGAGCATCTCACACCGATTCTCAAATGCAAATCATGACTCAGGAAAGTTGGTATTGGCAGTTGTCGTTTGTTCTGACACGACTGGCATCGGAAACCATTTTGCGCCATGAATGGTAGCTGGTGTTTTAGATACAAGATTTATCACTCGATCGTCACTGCCTTCATCGAGTCGCCAGTAGCCAATCAGACCATTGTCGTTCTCTACGTCGCTGTTCAACCGCCGTGACATGTTTGCTTTAATCTGGTCTTGAGGACGACAGACATTCCAGAGTCGGACATCTGCGATTGCGACATCGTAAAACCTTTTCTGTGACTGCGGAACATCCAGTTCCGCTTCTTGACCGCCAATCTTCAAGTTACCTGTCACACCCTTCAGTGAGCTTGTAAATAGCCCAAGGGTTTGGTTTTTGGCAGGAGTTACAATCGTCTTTGCCTGCCCCTCAATCACCAGGGAGTCTTGCACTCTACCATCAATGTAAATAGAAAGCTCCGATGAGGCGTGCTCCCAAGTGAACGCGACATGATGCCAAATCAAATCTTGAGGAAAACTATCTTTTGTGACAGCTACTGTTCTGTTTAACGCGCTTTCGCCCTGCAAAATCACTCGGATTTTACCGTTATGCCATGCAATTGAATAGCTGCACCCATTCAGATCACCTTGACTCACAAGCGAACAATTACCAAATTTGTGTTTAATCCATGCCTCGATCGTAATTGCTTCTATGATGACTAAATCGTTGTTGTTTGCACAATCAACCTGCTCCGTATTGCTACTAAATCTAAGACCGTAGGGTAAGGCTGCGAAATATAGTTGAGAAGCATTTAATCGCTTTACCCCTCGAAGAATGCCGTAATCACTTTGCTGAGACACAGAGTTGTACACGTTGTCACTCTGGCTCTCTTCAAATCTCCAATAACCAACTAACCCTGGCTCGTTGTTGCTTAATTGCCGCGTCATATTCATGGCAATATCTTGTGAACTTCGAGCGATATTCCACAAACGAACTTCAGCGATCGTGCCTGAGAAGAACTGCTCCAAGTCTGGAATCCGAGTATGAGGAGGATGGGCTAATTCTGATGTTCCTTGTTTTAGCGCTACCCCCATAAGGATTGGAGCACTGGACGGCAAATTAGAATCCCCTTCTAAGTCAACTGGACTCGGTTCGTCCATTGATTGTCCCTCACGTCCATTAACATATAGTTTGATAGTTGATCCATCCCAGGTTGCAGCAATGTGGCTGAACTCGTACTGTAGCGCAGGAATTGTGGAAACTGAAGAGTAGTATTTGGTTGATGCATCTGCCGAAACTGAAAGCACAGAAAACAAAGCCTGACCAATCGAGTTTACTCTGAGGGTAAATTCACCTGGTCTTGGATGCGCTGCGTCCAGTGTTCGGCTGATGACCATACCACCCATTATTGGATTGATCCAAGCTTCGATGGTAATAGCATTTAGCGTTTCTAAGCTTTGTAGATTACGAACGGATTGAACACTTCTGGAATTAAATTTAAAATTAGAACCAGCATTCTCAAGAAGTGTAAATAGTGTTCCATCAAGTTTCCAGAGTTTAATGATACCTCCTTCAATCCCTCCATCCTTATTTAAAGTTGCTGAAGTTGCTATCGTTTGACCATCAGAGCTAAAGCTGAGGAAATCTACCCCTGCTTCCTGAATCTCCTTCGACTCTCCTGTAGCAAGATTCCAAAGCTTAACGACACTACGATCGCTAGAGGCAAGCATCTGGCTATTGGGGCTAAAGCACACCTGAACTACTAACGCTTGATGTCCTTCCAGTGCTTTTACAACTTCGCCGTCCTCAACTCTCCAAAGCTTGATTGTTTTATCGCTGCTTCCAGAAGCAATCATTTCTCCATCTGGGCTAAAGCATACAACCCTAACGAAGTCAGTGTGTCCTTCAAAAGATCTAAAATCAAGCGTATCAACCGTCCAAAGCTTGAATGCTCTTTCACCCCCACTAGCAGAAGCAATTCTCTTACTATCAGGACTCAAGCTGACTGACCGAACGAAATCTGTATGTCCTTCAAACGTTTTAAATTCGCCAGTTTCAAGATTCCAGAATTTGACCGTTTTGTCTGCACTTCCAGAGGCGAGTCTATTGCCATCAGAATTAAGGCTGAGACTCATAACTGTTCCTTGATGACCTGTCAAAAGTCTGATCAGTTGTCCGCTCTCAGCATTCCACAGCTTGATGCTGAAATCAGTCATCGCTTGTCCGCTCTCTGCATTCCACAGCTTGACACTGGAATCAGTCATCGCTTCAGCAATAATGGTTTTAGTTGGGCTAAAGCAGATTTCTGTATTGAGTGCCGTTGATTCAAAACTTCCAAGCTCTACAAAATCTTGACTCCAGAATTTAATCGTTCCTTTTTGTTGTTGAGCGCTGTGAACAACTGAAGTAGCAAAAATTCTGGAATTCAAGCTCACGTAACTGTGCTGACCATCAAACTCCAAGGCGGCTGGTAACGGCGGATAGTTTAACTGCTCAGCCGTAATCACAAAATCTTGAATGAAGTTTTTCAGTTTTGGATTTCTAAAACTTCGTCGTTTGAGATCATCAATGATGCGGCAAGTTCTAACTCCCTGATGGCACTCGATAGGAGTGCGATCTCCAGCCGGACTCTGCTTAGTAGGATCTTCAGGTTTTTTAGGGACAGCAGCATGATGGAGTGCGACCAATTCCCAGCGTGTATTAAATGCAGGACTACCTGACGAACCATAATCTGCATCTGCTTTATATCTCAAAAAGTCCTCGTAGAGTCCATTAGTAATGACTTCATTATTGTTGAGAACAATTTGTTTTTGCCTACCTTTCGGATGTTGAACAACAATTACAGAGTCGCCACGTTTTCGTCTCAATGCACGATCGCTAACCCTTTTACCAGGCTCATTGAATGCATCCTCTCCCATTAATCGACCGAGTTCTTTAATCTCTTCCTGCTCATAAATCTCAACCTCTGAAGAATTAGCATCCTGATGCCAGATGATTAGAGATTCTTCTGTGTCGATAGTGTAGCCGCGTAATTTCAAGGCATCGATCGCAACTTTACCCGCTTCCATTACTGAGAGAATCTGATCGCGGCTGCCTTCAAACTCAACCCATACCAATCCAGGAGCAACACTTTCATCATTTTCAACTAATTGAATCCAACCAAGTTCAAAGCCTGCTTGTCGAGTAAACATACCTGACTTGAGTTGCACCAA
Organism: Stenomitos rutilans; assembly: GCF_059505485.1. Taxonomy (NCBI): domain Bacteria; kingdom Bacillati; phylum Cyanobacteriota; class Cyanophyceae; order Leptolyngbyales; family Leptolyngbyaceae; genus Stenomitos; species Stenomitos rutilans. The sequence goes on along the minus strand of NZ_JCACKR010000077.1, from coordinate 30,537 downwards.
TGTGTAATCGAGACCAGGATTAGAAACAAAAAGAGTCGAATCAAATTCGTAGTCAATTGATTTTTGGTTCTCACCTTGTAGGTTTTCAGCAAAGCTGAACTGAGCAACGCACTGATCCGCCGTTTCTGCATCTGGAATTACGTGATGATTTGTGAGCAGATGGCTTCCGCCGACTAAAAAACCAGTACCGATCGGAATCGGTAAGATTTTGGCAAGTTGATTTTCTGTAATATCCTGAAGTGCTTTGAGCGGAGTTTTGTCTCCTGCTTGAAATTGTTGCCGAACTGCTTCGCTAAACACTCCTTCGGCGATTTGCTGAGGAATGGAGAAGATTTCAATTACTTTGTCAGCGCTATCAAAATTGTGAGGAAAACTCCCTAGTTGCTCAATCGCTACTTCAAGATTCTTCACAAAGTCAAGGAAGCTTGAATGAGAAAAGTACCTTGCAATCCGACAAACTGATGAACTTTGCTTAACTCCAGCTTCTAGAAACGAAATTGGTACGAAATCTTCAGTATCAATGACTACACTAACTAAAGCATGTTGCTCAGAACGCGAGCGTGCCCTGACAATTTCAACAACCTCTATAAAATTCTCAACTCGAAGAGGTTCAGTAGAGATTAGGGTGCCAATGATCGATACACCTGGAAGATTCGTTCCCGGAAAACCAGGAATATTGCCTTGCAGTTGTAGAACAGGTTGCTTTGATTGAGTGGTATACATTTTGTTAATTTAAACAGAAACAACCATGATTGCATAGTAATATTGCTAAATTACATGAAACAATATTGGTTCAGTCCGTGGATTTAATTATCAACGATTTCAAGATGCCCAGCAACCTTAAAGCTATATTATCCTAGACTAATTTTTCAAAGCCATTGTACTAAGAGTTAAGAAACGCAGATTTTTTAATACTGTTTGACTTTAACCATATCTGGTAATTTTGATTCTCACTCAAGGTCTGCGGAATGAAAACGGATCAGCAGAAGTACCACAAAGCTAAGTCTATTCAGGGTAAACGATTTGGGCAGAACAGTTTAAACATAGATTTTCAAAGTAAGAGTGCGGGTCAACAGGTTTTATTTAAAAATGTTTTGGCTCTGCTAACCATTATACTGAGTGTTTTAGCGAACGTGCTTGCAGGCTACGTTGGCGGATTCATTAGCTTGTACGGCATAATTGACAATCCCGCTCGTTCACAGCTTCACATTACGTTTTTAATTGTATTAGTTGTGCTTGTAAGTGCTATTACTCAAGACATAATTAAAGTAACACTTACTCTATTTGTTAGTTTGGGTATCGTCATTGCATTGTCAATTTTATTGGGGGTTTTTGGTCTTATTCAAGGCTTTTCTGCTTTTTTAATAACGACTATAGTAGCAACAGGATTGTGTTTAGGACTAAGTGCCGCTGGTTTTCTAGCAATTCGTTTCATTATTGCTGTTGCTGATATTTTATTCATTAATTCCAATTTTCTTAAAATTGTTATTGTTGTCAGCGGTGTTTCTTCTGCAACGATTAGCTGTTTTGGGGTAATTGCTGATGTGTTAGAACGAAAGAGCTTACCATACAGCAAAATTTTGCTTACTTCACCACTGACATACTGGACAGTACTTTTGCTCGGTGCTGGATATGGAGTATTTTTAACACTGATTGCTTGGCTCGCTAACTACCTTCGAGAAACACCTTGGTCATATCCAGGACTCCAACGATTTTGGGCGCTCATAGTCGGTTCTTGGTGGGGAACTTCTTTTGCAAACCTAGATTTGAGTAATGTTAACTTTACCAATGCTAAGTTAGCAAATTCTGATTTACGGGCGCAAAATCTTTATCGCACATGTTTTCAAGGTGTAGTTGGCTTGGAACGAGCCAGAGTAGATAATCAATACCTCGATTTGGAGTATCCCAAAGTTCAGCGATTACTCACACATGGCAGTAGCCGTGATAAAGACTTTAGAGGATTTAATTTGCGAGGCGCGTATCTTCAAGGTGCAGATATGCGTGAATTTGATTTTACAGATATCAACCTGACAGGCGCAGACCTTAAAAGTACGGACCTTAAAAGCACAGACCTACGAGGAAGTACCCTCATTCGGACCCAACTTGCAGGGGCAGATTTTCAAAGGGTTGACTTGCGTAAGAATATTCTGATTGATGCCAACCTGACAGAGGCAAACTTGCGAAATGCTGACTTACGAGACTGCATTCTCGTTCGTGCTCAAGTCGCACGGGCTGACTTTTCAGGAGCAGACTTGACTGGCATCTGCATTGAAGACTGGAGCGTTAGCAGCAAAACCAACTTTACGGAGGTTCGCTGTGATTACATCTACCGACGCTATCGGGATGGACAACCTACTGACCGCTATCCCGTCGATCGCAATTTTGAACCCGGTGAATTTGCTTCCCTGTTCCAGCAACCTGAGAATGAGTTAGAGCTTGTATTTAAGGGCGAAGAATTTGACTATACTGCCCTCAGCTTGACATTTGATAAGCTACAAACTGATAAACCAGACCTAAAACTAAAACTGCAAGGAATTGAGCAGCGGCAAGACTTATGGGTTGTGAAAGTCACAAGCGATGATCCTGCCAATGTAGAGCGCCGAATCAAAGAAATTCAAGATGCTGTTTACCAGGGATATGAAGTCACTGCGACTCGCCTGGAAAATAGCCCGCTTTTCCGTAGATTGGTTAGTGATCTTGCAAACGTCAAAAAAACGCAAGAAGAAACGAATGAAGAAGTGAAGCAGCTTGCTAAACGCATCGGCAGCAACTTCTATTTTGTGGGTGGCACGATTACAAACGTCACTGGTGCGGGTGAAATTAGGTACACAGAAGCCAGCAATCAAGTTCGTAGCCTAGTTACGGGAGATGGGCATGAAACTCAAGTGGTTAATACTCTGCTGAATCAATTGAGGTCTAGCAATGTAGCAACCACAGCCAATGAACAAACAGAATTGATCCAACTTATCATTCTCGAAGAAGCGCAGCGAGATCCACAATTCAAACAATCCCTGTTACAACAAGAACAGCAAATTTTGGCGGCGCTTCCAGAAAGGGCGATCGCTACTGCCATCCAAAACGCGATCGCCCAGCTAAACGGTGAAGGTAGTAGCAGTATTGTTTGACCTTTACTGTAAATAGCCAAAAAATATGAGCTAGAGTTTAGCGCACCTGATCGCAACAGCTACATTCGTAAATTAGTGGCGCAAATTTTCCAAATCTGGTACAGTATTGCCACTCTACCCTTGCTGTCCTCTTTCCCTCCCATGCCTGACGATTGCCTCAAAACCGAACTTCCCGAATGCCCTGATGATGCGGTACTGCTCGATGAAAGTAGCTACAGTACAGACATTCATAAGTTCATCGAACAGCTTGTGCAGCAGGGGGTCGCCACGACTGAATTTCGCTCCCGGCTCATTCAATGGGTGGCTGATTCCCTTAATCAGGCAATCAAGAAAGCAAGAAAAAAAGCTGTACTAGCGCACCTTCATGTTTCTAGACGTACCTTTTACCGCTGGCTTCAATCATACTTCCGAGGAGGAGAAGAAGCTATTCCGCCAGAAACGCCACGCACAAAAGGTGAACACTTGCTGACTCAATTGTGGAAGCCCTTCATCACCACAACCTGGGAGAAGGGAAGCACGAACGGAAAGATAATGAGTGCGGCAGCGGTCCACGTAAAGGTTGAGCAGGAAGCAGCCAAAAAGTGCAACACAGAAGAGTATCCTGCTTACACAACGGTACTACGTATTGTTAAAGAGTTAATCGAGCAACGAGAAATCCAAGAAGGTAAGTGCAGTGCGGGACAAGGCACTGAACCACTCCTGAATACGCGAGATGGTAAGGCTCTCAAAGCCAGCTATCCAAATAAAGTCGTACAGGTTGACCATACTAAAGTAGACGTACTTTCAAAGCTTGAAGACGGCGAACTCGTCTTGCAATTTGAAAAGGTTAAAGATGACAAGTTGTCCCCTAGAGAGGGAGCTACACGCCTCTGGTTGTCGATTCTCAAAGATTCTTTTTCTAAATGCATACTGAGCCATCTGTTCAGTGCCAAGCAACCAGGATCGGAAGAAGTTGCCTTATTAATCCGACGAGCCATTCTTCCCAAGTATTTTCCTGCTGACTATGATTTGCGCGATGTTGCAATGCCCTATGGCTTCTTTCGTCATCTTTATACTGATGGCGGCAGAGACCTAAAGTCTAAACACGTCAAAGACATTGGCAGACATCTTGCAACAATTAGCGAAGAGCTTGGATTTACCTGCCATCTGCGTCGGCAAGTTTCAGATGGGGGTGATGCAGAGACTGTTTTTCATGGCTTGAACTGTCAAGTTTGGAGTGCTTGTCCGGGCTACACTGGCTCCAGCGTGCAGAAGCGCCCGAAGAATGTTGAATCAGAGGTGTGTCTGAGTTCGCAAGATCTAGATAAGCTGGTCGCTTGGCACCTGTACGCTGTGCACAACCATAAGAATCATCCTAAGTTTGAGACGAGAAGCCGCTACCGAGTTTGGCTGGATGGACTTGATGAAGAACTGCCTCCTGTGATGGAGGAACGGAAGCTGGATCTTTGCTTAATGAAAGTTGTGGATGCGAAACTGTACGACCATGGCACCGTTCGATTCAGGACACGAAAATACCGGGGAGAGGTATTAAAGGGCGTTAATGCGGCTTCTGTCACTCTTAGATATAACCCAGACAACATTCTCCGTCTACTTGCTTTTGAAAAGGAAGTCAATGAGAAGCCAGGACGGTTTTTAGGCTATGTCGAAATGCTTGAGGATGAGGTTAAGCTTCTGAATCAGTGGATTGATGAATTAGAGCTTGACATTCGCAAAATTAATTCTAATAAACTCGAAACTGAAACGTTACGCCTGGATGAGATCAACGAAATTAGAAAGGCTGTGACGACGAAAGCGCAGCTAACCAAGAAAGCTAATCGAGGCACCCGTCTGAAATATCAAGGCAAGCAGGATGGCTTAATAGACACAAAAAAAGCAGGCAAGCAAAAACAGCAAGCTCAGGAGCACACTCGTTTACGGGCAGCAGCAAAAGCTTCTAGTCACCCTGAAAACTCAAACTTCCAGGCTGAAGAAATCGATACGGCTTCAACAACGCAAACAATCGCCGCAGAGTTGAAGTCAGAGCAGCCGCTGGCAGCAGTAGCCTCTACCCCTACCCCGGAAGCAGTGCCAGTCGACCCAAAGGCAACTGTTCAACCCACTGATGCAGACGGTACTCGATCACTCACGCAACCTGCTAAAGCCAGAAACGTGATCGATATGCAGCAGCGTCTTCAAGAAAAAAATCAGGTAGAATTCTTTGAGCAGCAGCTTAAACTGGCTGAGGAACAGCGACCAAAGCTGATCGTTCCGCGCCGAACCAGACGGTTTTGATGAGGTTAGATCGCGATGCTACCGGAACCACAGTCAGGGCGTATTCCCCTAAGTCACTCGAATAAACCTGCATCAGATGCAGGCAATGTGACAGAGCGAATCAAAGCACTCATCAACCGAGAGTTCTTTGCTGAGACAAACCAATTGGTGGCTCTGGAGCAGTGGCTGAGAGATCGATGTGAGGACAGGCTTAGTGGTCGAATCATCGGTCCCAGGAGATGTGGTAAATCGACGATCGCAATGGAGTGCGTCGATCGTATCAGTGGGCAGAAAGGAGCATTGCGTCCGATTCCATTACGAACACATTACACTGATTGCCTGACCTCTTTTGACTCGCGTAAATTGTTCAATCAGATTACGAAGGAGCTAGGTCGCGGTGCCCGAGGTGGAAAGCCGGAAGATTACCGTCTCAGAGCCTTTGACACATTGGAGTTACTCAGGGTTGAAACCCTGTTGGTTGATAACGCTCATTATATGACCGAGAAGGCAATTTGTGATTTGATTGAGTTAGCGAAGAAGTGTGGCATCTCAGTTATCTTGCTTGGTCCGACTATTCTAGACAAGAAGTTGAAAGAGCTTGATTTGTTTGACTACTTCAAACCCTACTGTGAATTCAGCAACCTTTCCAAAAGTGAATTCTCAGGTCCAATCAAAACATTTGAACGAGAATTTCTGGGGTTGCCAGAGCCCTTAGAGTTAATAAGGGCTGAGACGGTAACGGATTTATTCAAAGCCTCTAATGGCAACTTTGGAAATCTAGTTGAAATCCTGATCCAGGTCATTCGACGCTCCTCAACGGTCGATGACTTTTATTTCGACAATGAGGTACTGAGCCAGGTCTTAAAGAAATATGGTGATCAAACAGTAGCTGAGCCGGATGATCAATAACCAAGCGGTTAGTGAATGTACACCTTTGATCCCAATCACCCATATACGATCGTCCACCCCCATGCAGGAGAAAGCATTGCCAGTTTCTTGTATCGGTTCCGACAAGCAAAAGGCAATCGGATTTCTTCTCCTAGTCAGTTAGGGGCAATTCTTGAAGTAGGCACAGCAATCAAACGCTGGGAGAACCTTCTCTTTAGTGGGAGAAAGCCTCAGCAGAAACAGGTGGAAGCACTCAGCAAGATTACGCAAGTTGAGGTTGATAGACTCTGGCAAATGTTTCCTCCCAAAGGTGAGCGATCGCAGCCTAACACCATCCGCATCTGCGCCGCCTGTTGCTTGGAAGAACCCTACCACCGAATAGCCTGGCAGCTCTACTCAACAGCAGGGTGTGATCGCCACAGGCTGCGCTTACTCCCCAGATGCTGGGCTTGTGAGAAGAACTTTTCAGTTGAGGCATTATTGAAGGAACAGAAGTGTGCTCACTGTGGAATGTCCTTCAGAAGTATGGTGAAGAAACAGAAACCGTATTGACTGCCCCGTTAATATTGATGCAATGTCATCACGCGATCGTCACAAGCTCAAACTGCTTACGATATGCTCTGATTGTGCAATCTGTTTTCTGTATCTTCTTGTCGGACAAAGAGACACCAAAACAAGAAGTGTGACTTGCGGGTACTCAAGAACGGCTGAACATTAAACAGCAGCTTCACTTGCACTAAATATACACATACTGAGTGCCAATTCTGAAATTAGAATAAATCTCTCTTGAGAAACTTATTCTTTATTAGGGGAGAGACCTCTTTGAGAACAACAAGGAACCCTTAATGTATTTCTATTCACTGACCGAAATGGATGAAGTTATCAGTTATCTGTATCGAGATAAGGAAATACCCTTAATTTCTCTAAAGAGAGACACTGCATAAGAATCTGTCATTCCTGCTATAAAGTCTGTTACCCTTAATATGTTTAGATACTTCTCATTTCCGGTATAGCCATTTGGAACAATCTTACCAGGCAATATCTCATTCAGTTTTTCACTTTTCTTATTACGCTTCTTGCTATTACCCGAAACAACTCCATCATTAACTGAAATAATAAATTCACTCATTAAGGCTGAAATAGCATCATATCCAGCTATCTCTATTAAAAGAACTTCTTGACATCTATATACTTTGTCTTTAACTTCACTCTTGATTGCTTTAATTCTTTGTTTGATTTCATCACTGCCTGAATCAAGCAAAGGAGTATCAAATTCACCAGTTAATATTCTCTTTTCATTCCGAATAAAAGAATCTTTAGTCAAGGTTATTAACTTATTTATTGCTTTGCCACGGAGAAATCTTATATTCTCTTTTTTCTCTGGCAATGCACTTTCTTCCTTTAAGATTTCCCTTTCTTCATTTTTAACTTCATCATCTGCAAGGCTAAGCAACAACTCTTTGGTAGTTTTATAATCAATATAGCCTGTGTTAAAGCCATCTTCAAGATCCATAATTAGGTAGCAAATATCATCTGCTGCTTCTACAAGAAAGGCTAAAGGATGCCTACACCACCAGGCTGCATTACCAGTGATTTGATTAAGCCCTGTTTTTTCAGCAACCTTTTCAAAAACTTCTTTTTCAGATTGGAAAAAACCATATTTCTTAGCGCTTACTCGCCATGAATTCTCTTCTAAAATACTCCTATAAACAAGAGATTCTCTGGGATACTTAGCAAAAGTTGCAAGAGTGGCGAAAGTCAGCTGTAAGCTGTTACGGTTAAATTGCCGCTCTGATCTAGTAAGAATCCTAAATCCTTGTGCATTTCCCTCAAATAATTCCAAATCTTCTTTTTCTGATGCATTTAATTGATCTAGTTGTTGCCTCCCTGTTTCTGTATAGAACCAAGATTGAATTGCATTTTCACCAGAGTGCCCAAACGGTGGATTACCAATATCATGAGCGAGACAGGCAGCTTGTACAATCGCACCAAAACTAGCTTCATTCAGACCTTTTTCTTCCTTTAGCTCTTTCAGGTCATTCTCGTATTCTCGAAGAATATGTGCTCCTGCAAGCCTCCCTAAAGATCTACCAACACAAGAAACTTCTAGACTATGAGCTAACCGATTGTGTACGTGGTCATGATCTGTAATTGGGAAAACCTGAGTTTTATCTTTAAGTCTTCTGAACGCTTCTGAGAAGATAATTCGATCAATATCACGTTCAAATTGATTACGCTCATGGGGATCCTCCCTATGTTTCTCATTTCCTTGTCGTTCATCGCTGAGTAGCTTTTCCCATTGCATCTTGTGATAAATCATAGATCACCTTACTACTGAGTTATTGTTCTACAATTGTTAACACGTTGGAACTGGAGCCAATCTGCAATATCCTGGGTTGCCTCCTCAACTGAACGACTACCGTCAACTACAAAGTCAGCTATATCTCTCAAGTAAGTGCCTACCTGCTGCTCTGTTACATCCAACTCCAGTGTTTGAATTGCTAGTAGCTCGTCTGTCCCTCTCTTAATTAAGCGGTTAGCTTGTACACCCCTATCAATGGTAATAAAGATAAGGTACAGTTTCATTGGGGCGACTAGTTTCTGTAGAGTTTTAAGAACATCTACGTGGCGAATACCATCGATTATCAGAGGTCGCCCGTGCTGCCAACTAGCCTGTTCTAGTACGGTGTTGCAGAATCCCTCTACATCACTTGTCACAAGTTCAGTACCAATTGCCTGTAAAACTTCTCGTGTTTTAGGAATTTTCCTTGCATCAGCAATAGAACGGACGTAGTCTCCGAAACTCACACGAGACCAGTGAAAGGTTTGAGCTAATTTATTTGAAAGTGCTGATTTACCACTGGCAATAGGACCAGAAAAAGTAAGAATAGCTGGTTTCATACAACTTCAAGATCCAATTTTAACTGTCTTACACTATCTTGTAAAACTACCCAGCCTCTGCGATCGCGTTTAGCATATTTGATTGGAGCAATAGATTTTACACGTTGGATACGAATTAAAGTTGCATAAGAGGCAGATTCGCGCTGTTTCCAAAACTCAGGATCTTGCGCGCATAAAGCCTCAGCAAAATCTTTTTGAATGCTTGTCCAGGAGTCAGGATCAAGTTGATAAAACCATGGATAAGTTACTTGGCAAATCCCAAGAATAGGACCAGACGATCGTTTTAGAAGAATTACATCCCCCTTTTTAACTTGATTGTAAGGAGCAAAGCGACGTGTTGAGAAACGCGACTCTATAGTTTTTTTTCCCTCTAAAACAAACTGAAGATATGGCTCTACAAAAACTGCAAGATGAAGTGAAAACGGCAGATGTGCCGATTCGAACAATGGAGACAGGTAATCCTCCCAAAATGGATCATCCTTCACGGCTAACTGTAAACTACTAACTAGCGGCAAAAGTGAAGTTTGTACTGCTCCAGTAGTCTCCAAAGAGTAAATTCTCCTTTCGTTCCAAACTGATAATATCCAGGGCTTGCTCTATTGCATTAGAGACAAGACTAATTTCTCTTGGTTGCAGTGCCCGCCCTATAAAAGCTTCTACAGCTTTATGGGGTGAGCGATCTCTCGATATAGCATCCAAAACATGCCACAGTATACCCCCTCCTTGACAAGAAAAAATCCTATTTCCAGAAGTCCAAACATCTGCAAGTTGACGTCGAGGATCTCGGCGGCTAACTGAGGTCAACACATCGTTGGGAGTGACTGAAATCAAGCTTGGATCAGCAAACTCCGAGTCGATCCAAGGACGGACTCGAATTCTGACACTAGAAAGGTTTACTTCTAACCACCCCTTCTCGGGTGAAGCAACAATAGGTCGGGGGACGTTAGTGGAATCTCTTCGAGCGAAGATAGCTAAATTACCTCGCCTCCAATCCTGCGGAACACAATGAACCCCTGTAACTCTAAAAACATTACGCTCGAATAAAGGAGCTAGGTAGGACAGAGACAGCTCTTCTAGATGTATCAGTTGAAGTCCTAATTGGTTCGCCCAAGTCAAAGTTTCTTGCCACTCCCGCTCAATACTAGGTCTAGTACCAATTGGGGGAAGGCTGACTAAAATGTGTCCGTCCATCTGACACAACTGACATGCATCCCAGAGAAATGATTGAACGTGCTCCGGATACCAGGGGGGATCCATTACAACAGCTTCAGCAGATATGTTTGGTAGTGCATCCCTCAGTAGATCACACTCTACTATCTGGGAACCTAACACTGTGTTAGACAAGCAACTCGTCATGATTGGATTTGCCTCAAGTAACACCGTGTCCCGTTGATAAGATGATTCAGTTCCTACGTGTAAAAGACTAGGGGTTCCAAGTAGAACAATTGTACCGTGTAGAGGGGTGACTTCCGCACATTTTTGCAACAAATATTCAACGGTTGAATCGGTAAATCTCCAATCATAATCAAGCGGATGAGGCGGCGGTAATGATTCTTGATGGCGGGCGTGAGTAAGCTTCGGTTGCTTCCACAGTGCCGAGTTAATCAATGTGCATGAGGTACTCTTAGGGATTGGCAGCGAAGGTTGAAGCTTTTGTAGAGCTTTGAAAGCAATAATTGGATCGACGCTAGGAAGTAACTTGATCAGTTGCTCAAACGTAGTAGCACCGTTTTTGACCGCATCAAAAATCCATTGTTCAACAGACTGTTCAAACTCTTGTGACTCGATTTCAGTAATTGTCATTGCAGTTGCTTTGTGTGTAAGGGGACATCTGTGATTGATTTTGATCGCTCGATATTAGAGTACCGATTTTCTAATTCTTTTTTCCAAGCTTCAATTGCAAGGTATTGGTTTTTCAATGCGGCTTGAGTGGCATCATTTAGCCGATCCTTGACTGGGATAAACGTTTGAATTTCCAACGGAACCGTTCGAAGTGGAAGATTGTAATCTATTTCCTGAAGTCGATCGACAAAGCGAGCCATATCTGCAGTAATTTCTGAGGCTGCTGGTGTTGTGAACGTTGCATAAGCATAGATGTCAATCCCTAACTCCAGCAATCGCTTCATTAATTGAAACTGCCGATTAAAGAGTTCAGGTTCAGCACAAGTATTAAATGCAAAAGACTCAGAATTAAATCCTTTAAAGCAACAGACACGACCATACTTTGGATAAGTCGCGATAAGTTCAAGATCAGCGTCTGATAAAAACTGCCAGAAGTAATCGTTGCTCAAGTTATCATCAGACCAAAGGTAAACCTGTTGCTCTAAACCTCGCTCTTTTAGTTCAGCCATCATCCAAGGAACCCACTCTGGAACTAAGTCAGGTTGTCCTCCTGTTAAATCAATCATTAAAGGAGGATCAGGTTGATCTAAATAAAGATCAATCAATTGAGATGGGCCCATCCACTCGGAATATTTACGATTTGCAGACAGCAGTTCAAATGGAACGAAACAGTACCAACATCGCCAATTACAAGCTGCACTTTGAAAAACTTGCGCTCGAATCATGTTGGTTGCTTGTAGTCCTAGTGTTGTACAAGCTGGATCGATCGGCAATGGATTTGATGGCCATACATTACTGCTCGATCGCCTGAAGTGTCGAATACGCCCGAATCCTTTGCAATTAGGAGGCTCTGTAAGATCATTTTCTTGCTGCGTGTTGTGAAAGTTGGTAATTAGCAACTGCTTATGCTGCAAATCTACAGATGCTTCCCGATAGCGTGCAGACAAAGTCTCAGTATTAATCACCATTTCAACTTTCACTCCGTTTGGTCCGCTGACTATTCGACTTATTTGAGCGAATTGGTGGAACCTTCTCTCCTTGCTCAGTTAGAAACGGAAACCGTTCGCCAACAAATCTCATACCCAATTGCGTTAGATATGATATCTCAAGGTCTGTTAGTGATCGATCTTGAGGAATGCCATACCAGTATTCGACGCACTTCCGGCAGCAAGAGGCGGTCGCATGTTGAGCAAAATCCACCGCATTCACTTTTGGTGAGTCCTCTTTCGAAGTCTGACGACCATCAAAACTGTCAGCAGGTGAACCAATGGACTGATAGATCTGCCTTTCCATGGCCACCTTCATGCCGCTGACACCTTTACGACGTGCATAATTCTCGACTCTTTGAGGAATCTCATTCGTCCAGTAGTGTTGGCGGAAAAGCTCATTTCGTAAGGCGGCAATCGCGTAGTCTAGATCCTTAGGATCAAGCTTATGTAAACGATCCCAGTCAAAGGGCGCTGGTTCATCACATGAGCGGCACTCTCCTACTGTATTCGCTGCCTTTTGCTTACGAGTAGGTTTATAGCAGTGCTTTCCATTATTGCAGTCTGAACTTGTGCATTTCAGTTGGAGTGGCTTTAACTCCTCCTCAACATTCCAATTATCCGACATTGCGTTTAACCTCCATAACTTCTAAAATTCCTGCTGAGGTAAGGTATCCGACAAAGCTCTTATCAAGAGTGTTTGATCCACATCATTCAAAATTTCAAAATTGATCTTCTCTAGGAGTACGTCACGAGCAATCTGCCACGGCTCAATACCTTCCGTTTGTAGATTGGTCGCAGCACCCCACCAATTTTCACCCTGAAGTGATAGCCGATAAGCCATGTGATCTGCTAAAGCCCCTACTAAAACTTTCTCCCTCGCAGCAACTTTAAAGACGGCATTCTTGAGTCGCTCAATACTACCTTTTGCTTCTTTGGTACACATCTCAACCAATTCCTTTTGGCGGCCATTGAGTAGGATCTGTTCGCCAAATCTTGTAGCCGTCTTTTCTTCGGGTGAGTCTTGCCGTTCCTGTGCAATATCCCCTTCTTCAACCACAGTTCGCTCAGCTCGCTCTGGTTCTTGGGCAGCGTGCCAGAGTTCATGGAGAAGGTCGAGCAGCCAGCGAGATGAGGACCTAGTGCGCTGCTTCAGAACAATGACGTTTCGTCCATTGACACGCCAGAATGCACCATGAAACGCTCCAGAATCTTTCAGTGGAAGAACGGGTATACCCAAACTCCAAACATACTGTAAAGCGTTTGAAAATGTTAGTTCACCATACGTTGAGCAGATTGCTTCACGCACTTGCTTGGGATCGGTCGGGATCGGTTTCGCTGGTAAATCTGCTGTGGCTTCTAGTACAAGCAATGCTAGGAAGTGAGCATAAACTGTGTAAGCACTTAATCGTTTCTGATTTGCTTTTGCATTAACTTTAAAGTGAACAGCTCCAAGGGGAGTTAAATCAAGCTGAAGCGGTCTAGAGCTAAATAGATCAGCTAGTGACCATCCAAACACCCGCCTTAAAGCGAGTGCGGCACTAAGCACTAAGGCATTAGTAGAGACTTCACCTTCATCCTGTGAAGTTTCAGCACTCAAAGTAGGGAAGAAACGGTTGAGAATAAGATCGCGATCAATTCCAGCTTGGCTTAATCGGCTCAACAAATCAGCCGGTGAGATTCTAGGTAACAAAACTTCTTCGCGAACCTGAACACCAATCGCACGACTGACTTCTACTAAACGTGCAAAGCTGGCAGAAGCATAAGCTGTATCCTCATAACGTTGGACTTGCTGTTCCTTCATCCCCAGTCGCTCAGCTAGGTCTTTCTGAGTCAACCCAGCAGCAATCCGAGCTTTGATCAGGGCAAATGGTAATGCTTCAAGCGAATCTAATTCGAGTACTGCCTGTTGTCCATCCTTCAATGCCTCATACTCTTCGACTTGGACGCGCAGTTCCGTAAGCTGAGATTCTAGCGAATCTCTTTCAGCTTTCCGCAGGATGGGATGGACAGACTGATCCTGCTGAGATGAAGCCGACAGTTGAGTGAGAGCATTTGAGAACTTTTCAATTTGAGCTTTAGTAATGCGGTATTGCCGCTCATTCTTAATCATGACCATATCTCCCACAGGTTTAGGGCAACAATGCCTTTGGGGTTTCCCGTTGCCTTGTCAATTTGAAAAAACTCTAGAAATATTTTTCCGCTCACTCCTTCAGTGGTTTGTGCCGGAAAAAATTCACCGAGATACTTCACCTTCTGAGCAACTCGACTGTTGTTACGTAACAGCGGATCGAGTAGATCGGGATTGACTCCCGTAATATCCCAGCAAATATCAAAGTCATTGGGATGTTCCTTCGCTGTTACGAAACTGCCATCGACGTAGACAACCTGGCAACCAGCCCCTCGCAGCCCTAACAAAGCCACTTTCATTCCTGAAAGTAGGTTCTGTCGGTGTGGAGTGTGCCCAAAACGACGAGCAAACTCCTGCCACGAAGCTTCGGTGTGGATTCCAGGTGGTAATAATCCATCTTGATTAAAGGGTGGAATCATAAAATCATTGTAACACAACGAAAAAGTTGTCTTGCTGTTTTCCTGTGCTATAGTGCTAACACAACGATTTTGTTTTGTCAAATGTGAGCCCTTCAATAGTTGGAATTTAGAGTTTGAAGTCAGGGCTGGCGTTGAGGCGCAACATTTATCAGCAGCCATGCAAGGAGATTGTTGAGATGGGAAAAAGCTGGCTACCGTTTGCAAGCTACAATCTTTGGTCACTTTTTGCTCCGGCAGTTGGGCAGGAGCATTGGCACTGCGATATGAAGCGGGGCTATGCCAAAGTTCGGAAGCGAGAACCCAATGTTGCGGCAATCCTGGCACAAGACACCGTTCCGCAGACTATTGGACTGTTAGCGCAACAAGGGGTTTATGAATTTTACTTGAACCCTCAACGGCTTGGGGATACAGATGGGGTCACGCAGGTTTCTGAGATTCTTAAACTCGATCAGCAAGCTGATGAGGTGCGGGAACGATTGAACCAAATTTTGTCCCAGTATTATGAGAACCCCATCCTTCTCAAAAAGCGAGTTTTTAGCTTGAGCCGAGGTGATGAGGGTTTCCCGGAACCTATCAAGCTCTATTACGGGAACATAACCTTCAACCTCTTCGCTGCGATCGACTGCATCCTGCTTGAACCGGATGGCACGCTACACATTCTGGATTTGAAGACGGGCCATTCTGATTTTGATGAACGACAGGCGTTTGTTTATTTGCTTGCTGCAAAGTACCTGTTCCCTCGTCAACGAGCGATCGCCTCATTCTATAACCTTGAACTCTGCAAGTGGTCAGAACCAATCACGGCAACCATGAGCCAACTGAATGCCGTTCGGATAGAGCTAGCGCGCTTGGCTCAACGGCATGAGGCGGAGAAGAAACAGTACCGCAAGAACCCTGCGGAGTTCGATCGCATCTTTCCGCCCAACCCCGGCTTTCGCTGCCAATATTGCCAGTTCAACTCAGTTTGCCAATTTGCTGCCCAGGAGGTCTCTGCATGATTGCTATTACCGCTGCTCCCTCACAAGAACTTGTCTTCCTCAGTGAAGTGTTTCCACTGGCGATCACCCAACCTAATCTTGCCAGCTTTACGATAACCCCTGAGATTGATCAAGAAACTGGTAATCGCTTGAGTTTCCATCTCTCGCGAAAACTAGAACAATCTGTTGTCGTTTGGTATGAGTATCGGCTGTGGGTGCTCACTCCAATGCAACGACCAGCGTTGAATCTCTCTCAGTGCCAGACAGCGCTCTCAGCACTCCAGCAAGATATTCCAGATTTGTGTGATCAATCTCTCCGACTTCAACAAGACAGTGCTGCGTTCGCCTCACCACCTGTTCTGTCCAAACTCGCATTTCAGATTCTACGGATCAGGCAACCCTTTCGACCAATTTCTGTCACATCGATCGCAGGATTAGCGGTGAATCGCAAAATTAAGTTTTGGGCAGAAACGATCGAACTTCAAGGAGAAGAACGCGCAGCATTGTCATTAGCAGTTCAAACTGAGATTGCATACTCAGGGAGCTTGGCGGATTTCTATGCCAATAATGCAGCTCAAGGGAATCCAGAAGATTTGCTAGTGGGCTTGCCCGTTCAGGATTTTGACATGGGCGGTAGTGGCAGTATTGTTCGGCTTGTCGGTGTCGTCAGGGAGCATCGCGATCGGCTGCTCAAACTTGCAGCAGGTTTCTCAACACGGCACATCATCGAGACTGCTCCTGACGATGAGTTAGTGGTTGCGATTCAGTTTGGTAAAGGGAAAAAGCCGTTTCACTACCCACTTTCCGCTCTTCGTCCTTCGATTACGGCTGAAACGGCAGGGCAGTTTGGATTTGATTACGGACAGTTTTTACGATTCACAAAAATTCCTCATACAGAGCGGCAACGATTGCTAACAACCTTCAAAGCACAGGCATCAGTACATCTGTTGCCTTACGGTTTTGAAATTGGACGGAGCTTGAACAGCCTAGAACATCCTGACCTCTTTTGGCAGCCAGCGACTCCTGTAGACCAAACCTCATTGCTGTTTGGCAAAGGAGTTACGGGTGTTCGAGGGCGTATCTTACAGGGACTATCAAGTGGTGGAGTTTATGATCGTCATCCCAATTTTCAACCTGGCATGATTCGGATTGCTGCGCTGAAGTTATGCGACGGTAGTGTGAACGGTTTCCTGGAAGCAGCTCAACAGCGACTAAAACGTTATGGGTTTGAAAGCGAAATCATTGACCGCAAAGCTCTATCGATTAGCGGGCTTAGTGCTGCTGAGGCAAGAGCTGCTCTGGAGAGAACCGTTAACAAGTTAATCACAGTTCCAGTTGATATTGTGTTGACCTTTCTGCCACAGAGCGATCGCGAAGCCGATGAGGAGGATGGAGGCGGTTTTTACCATCTGGTCTACTCGCTGCTTCTGCGTCGAAATATCGCAAGCCAAGTGATTTACGATGGCACGTTAGCAGAGGTTGAACATGGACAAATTCTGAACCAGGTCGTTCCGGGAATCTTAGCAAAGCTAGGGAATTTGCCTTTCATTCTGGCGGAGCCGCTAGAGATTGCTGACTACTTCATCGGATTAGACATCTCGCGATCGCCCAAAACCAAACTTGCTGGAACCCTGAATGCTTGTGCTAGTGTGCGGCTTTACGGCAAGCAGGGCGAATTTATTCGTTATGTCTTGGAAGATGCTCTACTGGAAGGAGAAGAAATTCCGCAACGACTACTAGAACGCCTGTTACCAGCGACGCTGGAAGGCAAAACGGTTTTAATTTACCGTGACGGACGCTTCTGCGGACAAGAGATTCCACATCTGTTGGAGCGGGCACGGGCGATCGGGGCAAAATTTATTTTGGTGGAATGCCGCAAATCTGGCATTCCAAGGTTGTATAACTTGAGCCAAAGAACTTTAGTTGCACCATCACAGGGTTTAGCATTGCGGTTATCCTCGCGTGAAGCAGTGCTGATTACAACCCAAGTGTCTGAACGAGTAGGGTTAGCCAGACCCCTCCGATTAACAGTGCATGAAGCAGGAGAACCTGCACCAATTGAGCAAATTATCGATACAACGTTGAAACTCACACTGCTCCACCATGGAGCTTTGAAAGCACCTCGCTTACCCATGCCCATTTATGGCGCAGATCGGGTAGCTGGATTGCGGCTTCAAGGGATATACCCAAGTAGCTTGTTGGAGGGCGATCGACAATTCTGGTTATAGATGACTTCCGTAATGGCGGCAATTGAACGATTTAAGGCACAGTTAACCTCCTGAAGCAATCGATAAAGATTGTAAAAAGAAAAGCGGGTACCAAACTGGCTCTGGATTATCCCTGAGTTAGAATCAACGTTCCCAGTAGGGAATACTAAATTCGTACTGCCCCACCACTAGCAAGCAAAAACTCGCAATTTCGACCACCTCCAACTCCAGAAGAAGCAAGATGAAAGAATGGTTTCGGCGCTTTGCAGAGGTTCCTGGTGTGGAGTACTCTGGTGCCCCTAATGTGAATCGAGTACGATTGCCGGAACACAACGCCACTCCAGAAATTTCCACGTTTTGCTTTGAGGGCAAGCGACATATTTCCATAATGTGGCCAACTTTAGAAGGCAGCACTTCAGCCTCACCTGCTCATCGGTGGCAAACTCAGCCTCGACCTAATGAAACTAAAGGCCAAACTACTCTACGGCAACTGCATGAAACACTAGAGCTTCCAGGGACAGTGAGTGACTATCATTTTGCTATTCAAGCTTGTCACCAGGCACTCTGGAAGCAGCGCCGAGACGAGCCACGGGTGCTAGCTGAAATTGAGCGATTGTGCTGGTTGGATATTCAGTTGGTTGAGGCACATCCTTCATTTGCCGCCATTGAGAGAGAGGACACGACCCAATTCATCGCTATTCTCGCTTTTGGACAGCTGATTCGGTTGTATGAGCGCGAAGGCAATGTATATGAAGCTTTGGCAGTAGCTCATCGGGCAGAGCGATGTAATCAAGGCAAGCTTTACCTAGAGAATCTCCAACCCCGAATTGCTCAGTTGGAATCAGAAGATGCAGCCTGAAATGCCGCTTTATCAAGCAATAGCCTCAAATTCCTTCTTGGAGTATTGCTTTCTAAGATGGATTTTGACGCCCGCTGTCAAAGAAACCATCCGCAAATGGATCATTCCTCAGCAAAAGGTTAACGTTGCTGATCGCACTTATCGCGTGGATTATGCCATTAGTGGGCAAGATTTGAAAATTGCGATCGAACTTGACGGTTTTGCTTTTCATAGCGATCGCAGTGCATTTAGTTATGATCGTTTGCGCCAAAACGACCTCCATACAGCTGGTTGGGTAGTCATTCGGTTTTCCTATGACGCAATTCGGCTCGACACCACCCGTTGCGTTGCTCAACTTCAGTCCATTCTTTCTCGTGAGCCGCTGTTAGCAACTTTCCTCATTGAAACTCCTATAATTGCACAACCCGACATGGAACCTACACCGTTATTTAGCTTTTCTCCATCACCAACTACAACCCACGAAGCAACTGGCTCGTATTTTGAGTCCGTTCGGAATAAGCTAAATCTTGGAACGCTGCGAGGTTGCCAAACTCAGGCGTTAACTGCCTTAGGTAACTACTTCAGTACTGGAGAGCGCCGGGCAGCTTGTATTATGTCGGTTGGTGCAGGCAAAACGGCCCTTGGTGTTGCCACCTGTCTGGCATTTGCTCAACGTCGGGCAATGGTTATCACGCCAGGTAGTGTCATTCGAGGTACCTTTGATAAAGCGTTTGATCACCAGGCAGTTGGCAATGTACTGTATGGTTTGCGAGGTGGTCCGCTCATTCCAGGTTGTAAGCCACCCCAAGTTTTAACCCTTGATCGAGAAGATGGCCCAATCCGGGTAGTTCAGCGTGAGGATCTTCTGAAAGCAGATGTCATCATTACCAATTTCCATTCTTTGGGTGCAGGTAATGACGAAGATGATTTGCTGTTTAAATTGGAACCTGGCGACATTGATTTTATTGTGGTTGATGAAGCCCATATAGCTGCTGCGGAATCTTACCAGCGAGCTTTCCAACACTTCCCAAAAGCTCGCTCTTTACTAATGTCCGCCTGCTTCCAACGGTTGGATGGGAAACCCATTGATGCCGATGTCGTCTATCGATACCGCCTGATCGACTCGATCGCAGATGGGCACGCTAAGAATTTACGAGTTCTGCGTTTTGCACCTGAAGTTGAACAAACCACTTATGAAATGCTGTGGTCTGATGGCAGCCGAGAAGAAATTGTGGGTCGGCAAGCACTTCTAGAGCTGATTAAGGACGAGCGTAAGTTAGCGCGAATTACGGCTAAATCTGATATATCAATTCGTCAATTGATGCGAGTTGTTCGCACTGCACTGGATGAGCAAGTTGATCTCTTGTACCCAGTTAAACCGAGAGTTCTATTTTCAGCGTTGGGGGAACGCCATGCTGAGCAAATCGCTCGTATTGCAACTGAATATAGAATTCCCTGCGATTATCTGCATCACTCAATGACTGAATCACGCATCCGTTCCATTCGAGACCGATTTGAACAGGACTCTGGCGATTTACAGGGCGTTGTTCAACTAAAAATGTTAGGGCAAGGTTACGACTTTTCGCCTATCACACTTGTCGTGCCCATGCGTCCCTATGGAAGTTTCAGCGAATTCTACCAATTCATAGGAAGGGGTATTCGCGTTCTACAACATCCAGCACTAATTGGACGAGTTGAGCCAAAGCAACAGTTCCTGGATATCATTTATCACGCAGAGTTTGGGCTAGATGATCACATCGAGACGATTTATCGGGAAAACGATATGGATCCGTTGACTGCTCATGAGCTTCCTGCTGATTGGCGATCGCCCTCCTCTGAGGAGGAACTTCCAGGAACCCGTGGGACGGATACTGCCACTCGCCCCGAAACGTTTGTCTTATTTGAGGAAGGCGAAATCGATCGTCGGGTTGTACACGACGAAGAGCGCATTGAGCAACGCAAGGCAGAACGAGAGGAAGAAGCTCTTGCCCAACGCTATGCAGCCTATGCTCAATCTACTCCACAGCCCGTTGCCTTTGAACAATTTAAGCAAATTGTGAGGTTGATGCATGAGTCCTAACCTTGAAACATTTGGGCGTAGAGCGAACCAAACTGAACTGAGTGCGCTACTCGTGATGGAATCTAAAGAAAATAGAAGCGAGTCGTTTCACAAGCTAGACAAAATTGTTGGTGAAATGCTTGTGAGAAGTCTGCAAGGGGAGCAAGTCGCAACCATCACGCAAAATCATTTAAAGGTTAATACGGTAGCAATTCATGGACTCAGCGATGACAGCCAAAGTTTCTTGACTGCTAATTATGGGTTGGAACATCAACAATCATGCGGAGCCTGGTTTTTGCCAGAGAGCATTAACCTTTGTGTCGGCATACTGAGTTTGCCTTGGGCATTTCGAGAACACAATCGTTTCGCAATGGGAATTACGTTAGAGGAACGTGGAAAAGTCTTGCTCAATAGTTCTGCGGAGGCTGTTTTTATTTGGGCTGTTTTAGAACCCCTATTTGATGCGCTATTTTTGCCCTTTGAGCTTCGAGGTAATCTTTCTGGAACCCTGTCTTGTGAAGAGATGCTCCAGCGATGGGATGCGATCGATACCTTCTATCAAACACTTGGCTTTAATGTTGCAGATGAATTAGCAGTCATGCGTTGGGGGGGAGGTTGGCATAAGCTACGAGCCGCAGAACAACTGCAAGCAAAACAACAGCTGCTCGAAGCCCTGGCACAGCAAGTACACCCCCAAATGGCTAGCTGTTATCGAGCATTTCGGGTAAGAGAGTTAATCAACGGCTATTACAAAAAAGCTAAGCGAGACGGACAGGTTAAACGAAAACAAGCCTTGACTAAAGCTTTGGCACCAACTTTAGCTGGTTTCTTTGGTGGTGACTGGCTGGCATTTCTCGCTTACTTGGGTGAAAAACCGCATCCAGAGGAGCAAATCATAACGGCGCTTCCTGAAACTCGTCCATTCGTTGGTGGGGTTAGTCGGGTGACTGAGGTTGCAGCCCTCCAAGGAATTCCAGCCGAAGAGATTGAGCGCATTGCCGCAGCTTACTGGCAACAACCGAGTGGGCAATCTCCTGTAGAACAGCGTGTAGCTGTGCTTAAAGACTATTGGACTGTTTTTGATCAAATCCATGCTCGCCAAGCAGTAGGCATGCAACCGCTTTGGGGATTGGTTGAAGATTATCGATTCCTAAACTTTAACGAAGCGACGCAATCCCCCTATCAACCTCAGCTTTACCAAACGTTCCTTCCCAACGATTTATTGAACAAAGTTGAACAGTTATGGGGAACTGTAATGCTTGTCAAGTTCCCCGACAAGATTGTTAGCGAGTTATTTCCCCATGAATTGATGGCGGAAACCTTTGGGGCTGCCATCAAATTTTGGCACGGTTGTGCTTTGACGGCTTGGTTCCTCTGTGAAGGCCCGTACTCCCGCACAGATATGGCAGGATTGGCACATTACTACCGACGTGAGATTGCAGCTTTGGAAAATTTCCAGACTCCGATTAATTCAAAAATCTTTGATGAGTTGATAAAAGCAGAAGCGCAACTGGGTTCGCCTGAACCTATTAACAGCTCTCAGAGATCAACACCTATAACAGCAGGTGGAGTATCTCTTACAATTCAAACGAGTGTAGGTAGTCGAAGATCAGGATTTGAGAAGCTTCGGGATATTATCACTGCTTATCGACGAGCTTGGGCAGAACAATTCTTGGATAGTTATTTTCGTGCGCGATGGAAAACTGAAATCACAGAAGCTGGGCGCTCCTATCATTTGCTGCTTCACGAAAGAGGGGGCAGGCCACCTACGCTTAAACAGTTTGCAAAATCAGCTGCGATCGCAACGAATCACTGGTTTGGAGGAGATGTGAGTAGTTTGTATGGAGCCATTCGAGAAAAAACACCTGTTCAACCACAGTACAACAGACGGCTGCCAAACAGTAAAGTCCGCTTTGCTCAAGCTGTCTATGAAGCGATGCCTCCCTATTCTGCCGACTTGATTTCCGAGGAATCTAGAAACGCAAACTATCGAATCTTACGCCTGAAAGAGGAGCTGGCAAACCTTAGCCTTCGATACATTCAACTGGAAGAAGCATTGGGTCGAGCACCTGAGCCAGCAGAACTAGGGCTTGAGAAATTACAAGAATACAGCCAGATTCTGAATCAAGATTTGAATATGGTTTGGGCTATGTATACAGGTTCTATTGAAAGTGCAAGGAACTAGAAGGCAATGTTCAGCACAAACTAGAAGACAGAGGGTTTTCAGACTGAGCTTAGATTTATCACTTGCCATGAAATTGTGGAGCCAGGTTGTTGAGTGGCAGTAGAATTGGTGGGATTGGAGCGTTTGATTCAATTTCACAACTCTCTGTCTGACTCAAGTACTCCCCTCAGCAGCTTGATCCCTGACATAACTGATAGCTCGGTGTTAAAGACTTTCAACCTTTCTCCTCTTGACCGCTCTCATTACCGAGCGGCTGTCAACTAGATGACTCGTTATTAACCTCCCAAGAACGCTTTCAACCTACTCAAGGTTTGAGGTTTCGTGGAGGCGTTTCACCACTTCTGCGAAGTTGAAAACTGGGAACTGCAAGCCAAATTTTCCTTTTGGAATTACCTGCATTATTGCCAGACTCGCTTCATGTTCCTTTAGGAGCATTGCAGATGATTACCGCCGTTCAGTCCTCTAACCTTTCGATCTCAAGCCTGCTTACCGTCCTCTCAGAAAATCGCTGTTTCACTGGATCAGAGCATACTGATAGTTGCTCCGACGCCTTTGCAACTAGCAGATGGCGATGTAGTCAACCTCATGATCGCGATCGCGGTGCTAGTGAGAGTCATCCTGGGTCAGACCACTAAGCCCAAACAGTAGTCGCCATGTTCTATGGTTCGTTCATCAGACTAATAACCAGGTGCTTGTCTCCAGCGCTTGCCTGAGAGTTTACCGCCATCTGTGCCTGACCTAGAATCAGAAACCGCTCATCCTGGCACTGTATCTACCGAAAATCCGTTCTGAACCAATCCTTCAACACCCCTCTCCCTTTCAATTGTTCAAACATCGTTGCCAGCTTGGGCATCCTTGACTCAGACAAACCTTTTTCAGTCTTATGCGCTTCCTCCTCCTTGACCTTCCTGCCCGGTTACTCAAAGGACTGCTGCTCCTGCTGGTCTTTCTCACCCCTGTCCTGGGCGTATGGTTAGCCTCTTCCCTGGTTGCGTACACCAATGGTCCCACCTGGCTGGCAGTCTGCTCTGGGGTGCTCTTGTTTCCCCTCCTCCCAATCGCCTGGGATCTGTGGGGTCGAAAGCGTCGTCAGCAGAAGCCGCCAATGCTCACCTGGGGCGATCGCGTCATCCTGCGCACCCTGTTGCTCAACCTGCTTTTCCTTACCTGCCTGTTGGCACTGCGTCCTCAAACCTCCTTTCTGGCGCTTTCGACGCGGGGAGACTGGATGTTGGAGGGTCGGCAGGGACCTCAAATTGCCTGGATTCGGCAATCGCTCTTCCAACTGGCGAATGAGTTGGAGTGGCTGTATCTGGCAGTCCATCAAAATCCTTACAAACAATACGCAGACACCAAAGCGATTCGTCCTGCGCCGCAACCCACAGCGCCAACGTCCACTCAACCCACACCGCAAAGCGAACCCACACCTCAAGCCCAGAAAATACCACAACCGACTCCAACGAACCCTGACACCCAGCCCGCTACGCTGTGGACCACGAACGCTGCCATCCATCCGGCGGTGGCTCATATGCCTGCCAGTGTGGAAACCAGCATTGCAGCGGTGGCGCAGTACCTTGCCCAGCAGGAGCACGATCCCTTTCTCCGAGTCAAAGCGCTGCATGATTACGTCGCTGATCGGATTGCCTATGATGCGCCTGCTTTCTTTGGGCAGACTCCCCGTCCACCCCAGGATGCCGAAACCGTCTTCCGCACTCGCAAAGCGGTGTGTGCTGGCTATGCCAAACTGCTCGAAGCTTTGGGACAGGTGATCGGGGAGGAGATCGTGTATGTCGTGGGCGATGCCCGCAGTCAGAGCAGCGACCTGAATGGTGGTAGTCATGCCTGGAATGCTGCCAGGATTGCAGGCAACTGGTATCTGATCGATGCCACCTGGGATAGCGGCTCTGTCAATGGCTCTAGTTTTACGAAACAATATGGCACCAGCTACCTGTTCCCGCCACCAACCGTCATGGTCGTCAGCCATTTCCCAGACGATGCCGCCTGGCAGCTTTTGCCTCAACCGCTGTCGCGTGGCGACTTTTTCCGGCAACCGATGCTGCGTCCTGGTTTCTTCGCGCAAGGATTGAAGTTGCTGTCACCCACTCGTTCGCAAACGGCTGTGCAGGGCAACGCGGTGATTCAACTGGAGAATCCTCGCCAGCGATGGTTGATGGCAAGTTACGGTGCGAAAGGTAGCCAACAAACCGAACACTGCACGGAACAGACAAGCCAGGGTACGCAGCTAGCCTGTCCTCTGCCGGGTACTGGCACCTACGAGGTGCAACTTTTCACGGGTGACCAGCAGTATGGGCACTACGAGTCTGTCGGACAATTAGAATTCAACAAAGGGTAGTACGCACTGCAAGCAAAAGCTCTGCCTCAGAATCGGGTTGAGAGAGACGCATCGGTTCAGGGCTTGCCATTGGCAAGCCTGTTCACCCCCCTAGTTGCCCAGTGGCTTTAAGCAAAGCTTGCTTAAAGCCACTTTGTTTTTGCGGTTGGTACAGCGCAGATATTGGCAATAGTCCAAGCGAGTAACAGGGTCTTTCATACTTTGCCTCTAGCAAAACCCAGCTATGTTTGAGTCTTGCCTCCCCCTCCTCCTCCACGTAAGTCCTAATGGTTTTCCTTTCTCCGTCTGGTGCCGTTTTTCATGATGGCATCAGAGCCATAGTTGGGACAGCAAAGCAAGGTCGGTATGACTGCCATAGAATATGAAAGAGCAAGCACTGCCTATTTCCCTCTATCTTTTACAAGAGAGCACCACCAAATTAGCTTGCTAGTGGAACTGACCGTATCAATGTTCTTCAACAACGATTTAAAGCCTGTTCCCCCTTGCTTTAGGGAGTTTACTCCCTTAAATACGGGTTTGAGGTTCCTTCCAGCAAGCTAGCCGTTAGGCAACTAGCGTGTCTACATTGCAGACACGCCGAATTGCAGACACGTTCAATCTAATGGTTTTAGAGTTCTAGCTTGCAAATCTTCCACTATAATAAGTACCCATGAACCAGTCGCGGTGTGTTTTCCCTATAGCGTCAATATGGTGGGGGGCTTAGAACAATGTTTACCAAGAGCTGATCGCAAAAAATAGATAAGGGCTCTTGTACGTTTGCAATTGAATGTCGTGATTTACAAAGACTACGACCAATTTCAAATATCCATCTACTAATCGGTTAGGAAGTTGGCACTTAAATCAATTTGCGTAATGGACGCTGCAAAGTTTGGTTTGACCAACGGTGTGTGGTTGAAGATGACGTTGAGAAGTACATTAAGATTGCACTGCGAGTGTCCATCTGAGTGATCAGCTAGCAGTTAAGGAGAAATGGCTACTACTAGGCATTGGTGAGATCGCTCAGATTGGATTTAAGGGAGCTGATACTGTCGTGGTATTTACATGCCAACACCCATCCCATGAGCGCTTTCCTGATTCTTAAACACCCTGCAAGCCAAACAATAGCAATCCGCACACCAATTTTTCAAATGGAGGGGTGAAGCGATGGGACGAATTTTTCTCTGGGCTGGACAAGGCAGCACCATTGATGGCGAGATTGATACAGCCTGCCTGGCGCGCATCCATCACCAAAGCGCTGGCGATCTGAAATACCAGGGCTTTCTGGTTTTCGAAATACCGGTGGGACTGAGTTTGCCGAAGGCGATCGCCTGGATTAATGTGCGGTCCCAACCCGGCGATGTCGCCTTAGCGCTCGAAACCGCGACCTTCCCCAGTGCGAATGTGCGAGGCACCAGCGTTTTTTATATTGCCAATAACACGGAACGGCGGACTCATGCCGAACTCCTGTTGCAAGCGCTCGTGCAGCAGGTGCCAGCGGTGGTCAACCGCGGCGTTCACCCTGATACGGCCACAGAGACTGGCAGCTTGGCGTTCACTCGCCAAATCAACATTCCGGCGCTGGTCTTGAGTCTCGGTTTTGTGACTAATCTTGCCGACCGGACGCTCATGCTCGAGCGCCCTAATGAATTGGCGCACGGCATTTTCAAGGGTTTGTTGCCTTGGAGTCGTCGGTTAGCCGAACGGGGTATTGGTTTGCCCTTTCCGCCGATTAGTATCAGCATCAACGGACAAAGCTGCAGCGAGCAGGGCATCCTGGTCGAAGGCAATGCTTATATTCCTGTTGATCTGCTTGACCACTATGCCGTTGCCATCCCCCGTGCGACGACAGCAGGATGGCAACACTATGGCGGTGTCACCTACATCCGTGCGATTGAACTGCGTGAAGCTGGCGTGTCTGTTGGTTGGGATGCCGAGATGCGTACAGTACTGTTGCAGACGCTCCTGTCCTTTGAGCCGGAAGCGTTGGGCGACATTATCGGTTCTGGCTATCTCCTGCCTTCGGACTATGAGGTGTTTTTGAAGCAGGTGAACCCCGCAGGATTGCAGAAGTTTCCCGACATCGCCCAACTTTACCAAGCAGAAGCGGCGATCGAAGGCGTTAATCCTGATGTCGCCTTTGCTCAAGCCTTGTTAGAAACTAACTGCTTTGCCTCTAGCAGTTTGTTGCCACCAGCTCAAAACAATTTTGGCGGTCTCGGTGTCACTAGTGGCAGTCGCGAAGCGGCTAGCTTTCCGAGTGCCCAAATTGGAGTTCGCGCCCATATTCAACATTTGAAAGCCTATGCCAATCAAGCACCGTTGGTGCAGGCAGTGGTTGATCCACGTTTCTCCTCAGTCGCCCGAGGTGTGGCTTCCAGCGTGGAGCAGCTCAGTTGGCGGTGGTCAGCCGAAGCTAACTATGGTGCCAAGATTCTCGCGCTGCTCAAACGCCTGTATGGGTCTGCGGGTTTATTGTAGTGATGAGCAATTCTGTTACTTAAAGCTTTTTCCTTTTCTTTTACTCCAATTTGTTAAGGCTCAGAAACTGCTTCTGTAGGTTCACACCAACACACAAAAGCTCTTGCATAAGGATCGCTTTCTGGTATGGTAAGCCGCATTTCTGCAACTGGAAAGTAAGGCACAACTTGACGCATGGTCCAAAATTTGGGTGGATCATAGATAATCATGTCTGCGTCCATTGGATCAACATCGCTTTCTACCTGGTTACCGACCTTGGGTAGACGCGAACCTCCAAGCGCGCCGACTGCTAATTCTTCTTTGCCGATGGCTACAACTTCAAGAGAAAGACCACGCTCTGCGTCAAGGATGAGGTCGCTATCCCATTCGGCATCTGGTGGCACGGAAAGTCCTACTGGATGAATATAAGCTAAGTAGACGCTGTCCACTGTTTGAGCCGTCTCGGGACGATAAACCGTGATTCTGACAACACTCCAACGCGCTTCAGCGCCCATCGAGATCACCGTACCGAGCTGAGGCGCGATAGCGGACCACTCAAGACGATAGTCCGCTTCGACAAACTTTAGGCAATCGTCCGGCTGGCAGCAAGCATAAATAATGGGATTCATAGGCTCTAAGCACACATAGTTAAGGAAATGCATCATGCATTGAGTGGCAAGCGACAAGCCGAGCGCTCTCACAACGCCACTGCGAAATTTCAGCAAAAGCTTCGAAGCTTTCGCTGGTGATTGGTCTTCTACCGCCGTGACTCAATGCAGTTTCAAAGCAACTTCCACCATAGAAAAGCGACGTCTGAAGGTCAATAGAAAGGAGGCATGATTTCCGGTGATAAATTCGATGTAAAGATTTATAGCTTTTTCCTCTGTTCTAGTACCGCCTCAAAAATGCTCCGTTGACTACCAGCCGCTTCTAACATCTGCTTAATGGTAAGGGCATAGCCCAGCGTGTTCTCGTACTGGGAGGGCATGCCGGGGAAATCAAGCCCTGAACCCCAACGGTCAACGGTGTCCTCCTCTAGACCAATCACTTCCGCAAGGAGTTTAACGCACTGTCTGCGATAACCTCGTGTTTCTTCCGCTGTCGGCGTGGCGTGGAACCAGGCACGACAAAATTCTCTGGGCTTCATGCTTCTTGGCAAATCATTCGTGGTAAATGATCTACCTTTACTCCGCGTGTGAAACATTGAAGCGACTTCGGGGGTAAACTGTGGGGTTAATTTAGCACTATTTCCGACCGCAAACACCGGATAATATCCGGTATCATCTAAAATTGTCTTAGTTGTACTATCTGTCTAATGTTGCTGTAGGACAAGCAATGGATTACGGATGTAGATGGTAGAGAGTGTTTGCTGCTGGTGATCTTCCATTCACTACATAGAACAAATGATCTCGGTGCAGCACTTTATTGCGGTTGCGTTTTAAGGGAATTAGTGTTCAATAGAGTTTGAATGTTAGTAAAAAAGTACTAAAATCAGCCTTCTGTCAAAACTTTCAAGATTATGATTCACCAGTAGAGGTAAGCAATGACTGAAGCACAGCTCTATGCTCTTTTGGATTCGTATGAGGAGAAAGTATCAAATGACGAAGACAGAAAGCTTTTCGCAGAAGCTGTTCGAGCTGCTAAAGCCTCTGCGCCGCGATCGGCTTACTTGACTCTATGGATCTGTTGCGTGGAATCGTTAAAGCGTCGGTTCGGAGAACTACCGAAACGTGATCCCATAGTTAACGAATTACTTGCCGAGATTTCAGCAATGGAAGCAACTCAAGAACCGTCGATCGCGGTTTTGGTTGAAAAAGCACAGCAATATGACTTGCTATTGAGCGCTGGTGCCGCGAAACTTAAGCGGATCTACTCCATGCAACAACTTTGTCGCCATGCTAGTGAAGCCTCGCCATCGTTGGCAGACTTTGTAGCTGATTCTTTTGCTGTGGTTGATTCCGTTCTGTGCCGTGCTGGCATGTTGGAATGCAGCTCTACTTCTGAACAAACACTTGTACTCAGTAGGGACATAACCTCTTTAGTTAACACGCTCAGACAGCAGTTCACCATCATGGAATCCGTCAAGTCCAGCTAATACAGGCATTTCTGCTTTCTGTTCAGTCTTAGAATTAGGCTCATGTACATTGATCAGTTTTGGGCGATCATCGAGGCGAGTCGGCAAGTGAGTACTACTCATGAGGAGCAAGCGCTTGCCTTGCAGAGACTGCTTGAGCCATTGCCTTTGGCAGAGATTGTCGCCTTTCAGGACCATTTTTTGGATCAGATGGGTGAAAGTGACCGCTCGGACTTATGGGATGTTGCTCACACAATTAGCGGCTTCTGTTCGGATGACGGTTTCCTGTATTTCAAAGCATGGTTAATTGGGCAGGGTCGAGAGTACTTTGAGGCAGCATTACAAGAGCCTGAGCGTGCCGCTGATCGTGCAAAGCGTGGCGAAATCGATAGGGAGCTTCTGATGTATGCTGCTGGGAATGTCTACGAAGCGAAGACCGGTGAGTGTATGTTTTGACCCAGTTTCCACTCCTACTGGTGTTCCTTGTAGTTTGGCTAACCTTGGGCTGCCTTGTCCAAACATGATGCAAGTGTTTTCCCTTTTAACCCTGTTCGCTCTCAACATCTGGATTTGGACTCACTTAAACCCCTAACTTTTCCTGTAAAACATTTTGCCATTAACAATGCAGCAGCCATACTGGGACTAACCAGTTCCTTAAAGTTGCAATGATCGCTCCAGATGAGCTGCTGTCTATTCTTGAACGCATCCTTCCTCTAATTGAGAGGGACAGCTCTGTTTTGGAGGGTTGGAGCAAAACAGAAGACGGTCAAAAGGTTGTTCAGTTTGTCATTCAAATTGGGAAGTACAACACTAATAGGACTTACGCAGTTGGGGCGTAGAAAGGTGACATAAGACTTGAGGAAATC